>CAZSLS010000160.1:0-16194 GCA_964607575.1 uncultured Planctomycetaceae bacterium
GAATGAAGTCCATCAACGTTTCTTCTTTGTAGTCGGTGAACTCTCCGGCGTCGAAGAACAGACCGTAGCAGATCGTGCATCCTTCGTACCAGATGTGCGGTTGTCCGGCGTCGACCATGCGGATCATCGGCGCATTGCATTTCGGGCAATCGATTTGATCGATCTTGTTGTACTCTTTGCCCACTTCCGGGTCGCCGGTATCGATTGTCTCTGCATGGTCGAGATCTTTGAGGTGTTCGGCTTCAAGCATGTCGAACCAGATGCCCTTGCAGTTCGTGCAGCGGTCGACTTCGATCTCCCCGAATTCGACGGCTTCCATTGGATGATCGCATTTGGGACAGTTCATCGTCAGCCCTTTCGCTATCGGCCGGATGAGTCGACCGGCCTGGATTATCGATCGGCGGAACTAGGATACTTCGATACGGCTGCCGGCGGAATCTACTTGAGTCGCTTGATATAGATGTTCCGGAACTGGACCAGGCTCGACGCGGGTTGGAATTTTCCCGTCTTTCCGATCGGTCCGCCGTGGTGCTGCAGGACGATCGGGCCCTCGTCCGGTATACCGGGCATCAGGGAGTTCTCGAGTACCGTTTTCCCGTTCAGCACAGCCGTTACGCGGTCTTTGACCACCGTTATGTCAAATGCGTTCCATTGGCCTACGGGATTGTCCGCGTTGACTTTCGGGACGGCGCCAGCCCGGACTGCGGCGGGCAGCTTTCTGTCGAGGCGAATACCGTACATTTCGCCCGACCCGCAGTCCCAGCACCATAGATTCATCTGGGCCTTACCGTATCCGCGCGGGAATATGCCCGAATCGGCGTTCGGCTTGCGAGTAATTATCACCTTACCGTTTGCATCCTTCTTGTACGAACCGTCCGGCAGGATAGTCGGCATGGAGAACAGCCCGCTTGTCCGCTTGAACCGCCACTCGATGTGCAGCGTGTAATCGGCGTACTTCTCTTTGGACACCAGGTTTTTATTACCTTTGGCTTCCGATGATGCATCGTAGTCGATCACGCCGTCAAGGACCTTCCAGTGGCCGTTGTCGCCTTTGGGCACAATCCAGCCGGTCATGTCCTTACCGTTGAACATGCTGACGTAACCATCCTTGAGCAGTTTTTTCGGATCGGCCATCAGGGCAGCCGCCGGTTTCAGCGGACCGCTGGGCGTTGTGTCGGCCTCGAGGTCGCCAAGTGCGAACTGGATCCCGTCGAGATAGAACCGAAGCAAATTGGCATCGAAGAAGCTCTTAGGGTTGTGCCCGAGCGATGAGTAAAACACGCGTCCCTTTCCGAACTTCCGGACCCAGGCGATAGCGTTGTCGTTGTCGGCGCGCTTGCCCTTCTTGAGATTGGACATATCCAGCGTCAGCAGGATGCGTAGTTTCTCGCGCGTGTATATTCTCGCGAACTGATAGATCTCATCGCTGACGGTGAACCCCTTGCCGCCAAACACCTTTGTCAGCTTGTGATCGGGATCGTCTATCTTGATACCGACCTTCCCCGACCAGGGATGCCCGGTAAAGAATCCGCCGAAGACCTCGCCGAACTTGTTGTCAGTGGCGGCGTGGAAGCCCACCAGCCCGCCGCCGCCCGATACGTAATCGCTGAGGTTCTCTACCAGCGTCTTGCCGTTGGCCGCCTTCCCGCCGCCGCCGGTGGAGTTGTTTACGCATATCGCGTCGAACTCCTTGAGTTTCTCGGGGACCATGATCGCAGCCATCGCCTTGGTATCGCGAACGAACACGAGCTTGAACGCCCCGGTCTGCTCGGCGAAGATCTCCAGCGCCTTTTCGCCGGCGAATCGCCCCTGGTTGTGACTCTGGTAGGACAGCACCAGCATTTTCCTTGGTTTGATCAGCTTGGCTGTGGCTTTCTTCGGAGCGGCGGCTTTCATTATCGCCACTTCCTTGTCCGTCGGGTCCTGCTTCCGCCGCTCCGCCAGAGAGATGTTCGTCGAGATAAGACCAAACCCCAGAGCGGCGATCAAAGATAATGCTATATGTTTCATGGTGCGTCTCCTTTCGCCTGTAATCATAAACGCATAGAATCAATACGTCCACTTACCATTCCCGCGAATCGCGCGTGACGAGGCAGGAGACAAACATGACAAATAAAGCACTGACGCTGTTAACGGTAATCGTATTGACGGCGCTCGCCGGTTCGCCGGCGGCGGCCGAACCGAAATCGCCCGACTGGGCGAGAAAGGACATCCGTGTCGGTCTGGTCGGTTGCGATACGAGCCATGCGACTGCCTTCACGGGAATCCTCAATTCGCATCCCGAGTGGCGCGTTCGCGTGGTGGCGGCGTTTCCCGAAGGAAGCCCCGACATGCCCGGCCCGAGCATGGGGCGCCTGGGGAAATTTGTCGACCGCCTGACCAAGAGCAAGGTCAAGATCGTCGGCAGCATGGACGAACTGCTGAAGATCGTTGATGCGGTGATGATCGAGAGCGTCGACGGGAGGCCCCACCTGCGACAAGTCCGCCCGGTATTCAAAGCGGGCAAGCCCGTGTTCATCGACAAGCCCTTTACCGCGGGCCTGGCCGATGCGCGGGAGATCGTTCGACTCTCCAAGGCCGCAGGCATACCGTTCTTCAGTTCGTCGTGCTCGCGATTTCAACCGGAAATCGCCAGGCTCCGCACGAAAGCGGGCGTCGGCAAGGTGACCAGGGCCCAGGGCAGCGGCCCGCTGAGCTTCGAGGCGCACCATCCGGACCTGTTCTGGTACGGCATCCACGGGGTGGAAGCACTGTACACGATGCTCGGACGCGGGTGCGTGAGCGTTACATACAAGGTCGAGAAGAACGTCGAGTGGACCACGGGCAAGTGGTCGGGCGGGCGGGTCGGCGTGTTCCGCGGTGTGAAGAAGGGCAAGTATCAACCGATCGCCAAGATCTGGGGCGCCGGCGGTCAGGCCGAGAGTACCGGCGGTTTCAACTACAACGGGCTGTGTGAAGAGATCGCACGGTTTTTCCAGACCGGTAAGGCTCCGATCGACCCGCTGGAGACGCTGGAGATCATCGAGTTCATGACTGCCGCCCAGTTGAGCAAGGACCGCGGAGGGATCGCCGTGACGCTGGAAGAGGCCCGCAAATCCGTCGGCTCGGCGAACATCGTGGCACATCGGGGCGCATCTCGCGACGCGCCCGAAAACACGATCGCCGCGTTCAAACTGGCGTGGAAGCAGGGGGCCGACGCGATCGAAGGGGATTTCCACCTGACGAAGGACAAACGGATCGTGTGCATTCACGATTCGAACACGAAGCGAACAGCCCGGGTGAATCTGGTCGTGGCGAAATCGACGCTGGCCGAGCTTCGCAAACTCGACGTGGGTAAATGGCGCGGAGCGAAGTGGACCGGTCAACGAATCGCGACGCTCGAGGAGGTGCTGGCGATCGTACCGGCGGGCAAGCGGATTCTCATCGAGATCAAGTGCGGACCGGAGATCGTCGGAGCGTTGAAGAAGGTCCTCGAATCATCGCGCCTGAAGCCTCAGCAAACTGCTGTCATCTCGTTCAACGCAAAGGTTATCGCCGCGACCAAGAAGCAACTGCCCGGGCGCAAAGCGTTCTGGTTGACCGGGTTCCGGAAGGACAAGAAAACGGGACGACCGAGCCCCTCACCCCAGAAGGCGCTTTCTATCCTCAAGGAGACCGGCGCCGATGGCGTGGGCTGTCAGGCCGTCCCCGCCGCCGTCAACCGTTCCTTCATGTCGGCGCTTCAAAGCCGGGGCCTGGAACTGCACGTGTGGACTGTGGACGACCTCAAGCGGGCCCTGTACTTCAGGGAACTCGGGGTCCGTTCGATCACTACGAACCGCCCAGGCTGGTTGCGGGAACAGATCGCCAAGCAGTAATCGCCGGGAAACGGGAGCCCGTGAAACAGTGAGGCCCCTTGATCTATATCAAACAGGGCGCATAATGAACCGCAACAAGGAGATCTATATGAGACGTTTACGATTCTCGACCAAGTGTGTTTTCATCATTTCGCTCCTGGCTCCGGCGACCGCAACGTTGGCCGTGGAAGCCGAGTTTGCGATCAGCCTGCCTGCCGTGGTTTCGCTCAAGGAGCGCCTGAACACTTTCGACGAGAAACTCCCCGACCCAGGCAAGCTCGGTATGGGAAAGGTCATCGCGTATGAAGAGAACGAGCAGTTCACTTATGTGATGGGCCGCACGTCGGTTTCACTGCGACGGATATTCTTCATCAAACCGGCTACACTGATCGTAAGCGACGTGCTGGACAAGACGCCGGACAAACCGGCGACCTGGTATGCAGGCGTCGACAAAACCCCTAAACTTGACGGTCGCAAGTTTACGTTCGACTCCGGAGTTTGCGAGACCATCCTGCCAATCGAAGCCGAACTGAAGCCCGCCAAGAAAGCTGTCGGCGTGACAGCCAAATACAACTACTCGCGAATCTTCGTTCACGTGCTGCACCTCGCCGACGGCAAGAAGGCCCCGACGACCAAACTCATCGGCGAGGGACACATTCCCCAGCTTTCGATCACCCTGAGCGATACGAACTACAACATCGTCCTCCCGCCGGAGCAAAACCTGGCCGGCAGTATCGCTATCACCAACTCCACCGACCCAAAGAAGAGCACGGATCGCAGGCTCCTGCCGTCGGGCATCCTGCCGCACGGCGATAAAATCGTCGCCTTGATGAAGAGATGGGATAACGCCTACCGCAACTACCACCGCCCGGGCTGGGACAGCGGGCGAGTGGCGTTTGAACTGCGGAAGGTCGTCGAAAACGGAAGCGTCAAACCGTGCCGGGCAGTGATCCTCGGATGCGGGACCGGCACCAACGCCGAATACCTCGCGGGCAAAGGTTTCGAAGTCACCGCCATAGACATATCGCCGACCTGCCTGGTGATGGCCAAGAGAAAATCCGACGTGAGCGGATCGGGCGTAAAATGGATGCTGGTCGACGTGCTGTCGCCGCCTGACATGAAACCGTTCGACTTCATATTCGATCGCGGATGCTACCACAACATCCGAAAACACAACGCCGCCGGTTTCATCAAGGCCGCCAACAAACTCTCCAAACCGGGCACGAAGTTCATGCTGCTGGCCGGCAGCGCGGCGGAAAAGAGACACTGGGGTCCGCCCCGCATAAAGGAATCGGAGATCCGCGAAGATTTTTCACCATCATTCAAGATCGAATCGATGAAGCAGTCATGGTTCGACCTGAACAGAAAGCACCACAGCACCAAAGGCCCATGGGCCTGGTGCGTAATGATGACCAGGAAGAAATAGCTTATGGGGTCACTGGCCCCACGTGCCCTGACGCCGACTTGGCGTACCAGAACGCGGTGGTGCTCCAGAGCGGATGTTTGGTGCGGATGTACTTGTCGGCGCCGCCGTAGCCCATCTGTTCGACGACCACTCGGATGGACTTGCGGAACTGGAATGCGTCGTTGAGATGGAAGCTGTACATCGTCGGATGTCCGGGCCGGCCGGTTACGAAGCCGGATACCGCTTTGCGGTCGAACTGTCCCCCGCCGCCCTGGAAATACTCTTCGCTACCGGTCCCGTGATATGACGGCGGCCAGGTTTTCTCGTCTTCGTCTGACCAGATGAGCCAGTCGCCTTCGCCCCACCACCAGCTAAGCGGCCAATCGACACACAGCAAGGCGCCGACATACTTGCCGCAAGCCCGCCGGTCAAGAACCGTCTTTGCGGAAATCTTCTTCGGCCCGAGTCTGGGTGAATCCTTGCTGTAAGCTCGTTGCTCGCTGAATGTCGCGCAGAATCGCCCCCAGTTACTCGGCAGGGTTTCGAGCTTACGAACATCCAGTCTCAATCCAACCTCCACGGCCTTGCCCGGGCGGGTATTGCGGATCCTGGCGACGGCGCCCTTTGCGAACGGCATGGGGAAACGCGCGTAGGCTTCGGCGGGAAGTACGCCGATCAGCAGAGAGTTGAAATTGCAGCTATATTCGAGAGCCGGACCCCTGGCGCGATGTTCCTGCCCCGGCGGAAGGACCCCGGGGGACTTGTGTTTGGTGTTATGACCGGTATTTGCGTGCCCGAAGAAGTAGCCCACCGGCACGTCGACGCTTGGCGACTTGCTACCGTCCCAATACAACTCCAACCGCAGCGCCTTCAGTACTTCGGGGCTGCTGTCGCCAACGGCCATCCGCAACTGCTGTATAACGCCGGTCCCATCGAGACGGACATCGGCGAACTTACCGGCGCCGACGACCAGATTGCGGTCAACCGACCATGTTTTGGGGACTTCCGGCGGAGACGATTCGGCTTTCAGCCAGGCACGAACGACGGCGGACTGTTCGAGTTTGGCGGCCTTGTTCAACGGAAGTTCCAACGTCTTGACCTTGGTATCTTTCGGATACGTGGTGTACGTCACCTGCCACCACCCACCCCATAACTCCTTCTTCTCCCAGCCGGGCTTCTTGTAGTTCGGATTCACCAACTGCACGAGACAGTGCTTTTCAAAAGGGATCGGGTGAAGGCAGCCCGGATAGCTCTTTTCGAATACGAGCGGATAGGGGAAAGGCGTCTTGTCGCGGATTATCAGAAAATCGTTCAGCGTCATGTCGATGATCGGCTTGTCGGCGTTGTCGAGGGTGATCTGGATTCGCGTGTCCTTCTGGTCAGCGGCGAAACCTTTTCGTCTCGAGTGCTTCCGGTGAGCGGCCATGATCCGGTGTATGCAGCCCGGGCCCTTGAGGTCCAGAAGGATATTCCGCCCGCCGGCTTCTATGCGCTTGTAATCGAACCCGTCGATGTTCCCCCCGCTCCGGTCCCACGTGCTGGCCATGGCCGTATGGGTGTCCTCCAGTTCCGGCAGATGCTCCAGCGTTCTGAGGCGCTTGAGAAAGAATCCGACGTCGCGCACCGGATCGGCTGCGCGGACTCCGTCGCCAAGAACACCAATCGCCATCGCCGCCAACAAGCAAACATATCGTCTTCGTGTCGTTTTCATTTTCGGTAGTCTCCTCACGGCGCTTCCATGATCAGCATGTATCGGCCGGTCCACAGCAGGACGTCGGCCTTTCCGTCGCCGTCGAGATCGGGGCGCTTCCCGCCGGCGCACTCGACGTCAAACGGTACTCCGCGGACCCCGCCGATGGCGTAGATGCGCTTACCCGCCCCGGTCCAGACCTGCCATCCGTCGCCGTGGGTGACCATGATCTCGGGTTTACCGTTGCCGTCCCAGTCACCCCAGGTCACCCAGCCGACGGGGATGTCCTTGCGCCAGACGGGCCCGCCCGCTGCGCTCCATAGCATCAGACCGCCCATTTCGCGTCGCTTTCCGACTGCCGCCAACTCCAGGCCCGGGCGTGATGGAGCGAAGTCGCCCAGTACGGCCCTCTGAAGGTGGTCCTTGCCCGCCCGGGCGTATGTCCACCGGCGCACCAGCTTGCCCGTCCGCCCGTCGGCGCAGACAACAGGCCCATTCATGAGCCCGCAACCGTCCCGATCGTAAACGATCTCGAGATCGCCGTCGCCGTCCACGTCGCCGCAGAGAATAAAGTCGCTGTGGTTGCGGCAGTTCGTGTCGGACCAGCGCAGCTTACCGTCGCCACCCAAAGCCAGAAGCTTCCCGTTCAGCGATATGTACGCCTCGTCCAGCCCGTCGCCGTCGGCGTCGTAATGGGTCATCTCGTGGCCGTACAGGTTCTTGTGCTTGATGCGGTAGGTCCAGACCTTCTTGCCCAACGGGTCGAAGCAGGTCACCTCGCGGCCCACCCGGCAGATCACGGCGAAGCGCTTGCGATCGAGGAAGTGTCCCACCACCGAGACCTGGTAGTTGTTGCGGCATGCGGGAAGGTCCGCTTTCCACTTGGCCTTCCCGGTGTCCGCATCCAGGCACCATAGCTGGCGCAAAACGTTGAAAACAACTTCATATCGCCCGTCGCCGTCGAGGTCTTCGATCGCCATCCCGCTCTCGTTGCCCAACGGGCCGTTTATCGGTTCACTGGTCCAGACCCGCCGCCCGTCTTGATGATACCGAACGACGCGATTACCGTCCTTCGTCCCGGCAGATGCGATCAGGTCGATCTTCCCGTCGCCATTCACGTCGCGGGCGTTGGCCAGCCATTCGATCGGTTCATTTCCGCGAAGGTCCCAGGCGATCTTGACACCCGGGACTTCCCGTAGATCCGCCGTGGACCTTACCTTCCCGGCATCCACGCTATAGACCGGCCCGAACTTGTCAGCGGACATTGTGAAGGCCTTTCCGCTCTCCGGTTTCTTCCCGGAGCCCTTGCCGGCCAGAAGCCACGCCCGGTCGACCTGGACGATGGATATCTTCTCGCAGTAATCTCTCTTCCCGTTTTCGAAGACGCAGAGGATCTTGCCATCGGTCGTAATCGCCATGTCGGAATAGCCCGCCAGCTTCTCGTTGAGAACGCGGGAGCTGGTCCAGCTCTTTCCTTCGTCTTTGCTCAATCGCAGCGTGAGATTCCGCCGGCTGCGAATGCTGAAACCGCCCTTGCGATGCACCGCGGGGTTCAGGAACAGTATCTCCTTTTCGTTCAGGCGAATGGTGCTGCCCTGGCAGCCCGTGCTGGGCAGGTTCTTGTCCAATACCGGTTTGGACCAGGTCATCCCGCGGTCGGTGCTGATCGACACCGCCCGATGCCCAAGACCGTAGAGTCCCGGAGCGCTCGTTCTCAAATTCATCATCAGCGAACCGTCAGGCCTCTCAAGTATCGTGCATTCGCCGGTTCGCAAATCCTTCACGAACGGAACGACCCCGCCTGCGTTCCAGGTCTTTCCGCGATCGTCGGAATAGATAACGAACGATCCGCCATGACGCTTTCCGCCCGACATCCAACCGCCGTAACAGGGAGCTATCAGGCGCCCTTTCTTTGTCTGAATTCCATGCACCGGCCCGACGGCGAGTTTCACCGGCGGGTCGCCGAGTTTGTGCAGGAACGATTTCTTATCGTACTCCTTCTGCCCCGGCGTGCCCGAGAAGGTCTCGAACCTGGACCACGTTTTCCCGTCATCGACGCTCTTGGTGTAGAACAGGCATTCGCCAACGTGCCGCGTGAAGAGCAGATGAACGGTCTTTCCGTCCCGTTCGACGATCGGGCACGGATTGCCCACCCGCCCCGAACCCTCGTCAAGGAGGATAACCTGCTTGGACCAGGTCTTCCCGCCGTCGGTGCTGCGTTTCATGATCTGGTCAACATTCCCCATGTCTCTCCGGCCGTTCTTTCGCCCTTCGCAGAACAGAAGAACGGTTCCCTTGGAAGTGACCACCATTGTCGGGATACGGTAAGTGTGATATCCGTCAGCGCCTCGGACGAATACATCCTTGCGGAAGTCGACGCCTTCTTCCGCCGCCGCAATCGATACACTCAAGCCCAACCACAGCAATCCCAAGAAGACGCCGGTCGATCGATTCGTCATTGCTCGTCTCCTTATCATCCGTTTGCGTCGTACCCCGAATCCCGTTTACGTTAAAACTGCCCCTTAAACTTGTCCGCGTTTTCTTTGGTTATTGCCGGGCACTCTACCGGGTAGTTCTTATCCAGTTTTTCTTTGTCGAGGTACTTCCTGGCCAGGCGCATGGCGGAGCGGCCTTCTTCTTCGGGCTGCTGATAGCTCGTGCCTGTCATCAGACCGTCCTTAATCGCATCGATGGCCTCCTGCGATCCGCCCATGCCCACGATCTTGATCTCGTTTCGCCCGGCCTTGCGGCATACCTGGGCGGCGGCGATGGAAAAATTGTCGCCGTGTGCGTAGACCCCGACGAGCTTAGTATACTTCTGCAGCAGGATCTGCATTTCGGTCTTCACCAGTTCGCGCTTGCCCTTGTGGGCGATGCGCTCGACGATCTTGATCTCCGGATAGTCCTTGAGCACGTCCCGCAACGCCTTGGACCGCGCCAGTTCCGGGCCCGTGCCGAGTTGCATGTGGAACTCGACAATCTCGCCCTTACCCCCGATCGCATCGGCCAGGATCTTCGCCGAAACTACCGCACCGGCGTAAGTGTCCGTACCGGTATAGCAGACATACTCGCAGCCCTCGTCGACCTCGCGATTGACGATTATCACGGGAATCTTGGCCTTGTTGAGCATCTCCACACCGCGGACGAGGGGCTCTTTCTTCATGGGCACCAGACAGACGATGTCCACCTTCTTGGCGATCATGTCCTTGATCTGCTGGATCTGCAGTACGGGGTCTTCCTTGGCGTTGAGGATGGTCACGTCCAAGCCGAGTTTGGCGGCTTCATCCTTCGCGCCAAGCCGCATGTTCTGCCAGTACGGATGGTCGAGCGTCATCAGGAAACCCACTTTGGGGCGGTTATTGTCAGCGCCCCGCTCGCCGCATCCGCTCACCAGCAACACCGCAACCAGGACCCCAACGCACACCGACGCCATATTCATGCGAGTCATATCCTCATTCCTTTCGATTCGGTCACGCGATGCTACGATCTGGTGCGTTTCCTGGCAAGAACATCTATCGTCACGACCACGAGGATTATCAGCCCCGTTACCACGTTGCGGTACTCGGCCCCGACGCTGAACTGCGTCAGGAGGTTATCGATTATCCGCAGCAGCAGCACGCCGGTGACCGTGAACATCAGCCCCCCGCTGCCGCCTCCCAGCGCCGTTCCGCCGACGATCACGCTGGCGATGACGACCAGTTCGAGGCCCTGGTGGCTCTCGGCCTGGGCGGTAGCGGTCATCGCGACGAATATAGCTGCCGCTATCGCGCAGCCCAGTCCGCACATGACGTAGGTGGCGGCCTTGACGCGCCGGGCGTTGACGCCGGCCAGCCTCGCCGCCTGCTCGTTGCCGCCGACGGCGTACACGTAATGCCCGAAACGCGTGAACTTCAGCAGGTATATCCCAATCGCCAGTACGCCCAGGAATATCAGTATCGGGACGGTGATCTGGTATTCGGGCCCAAACAGCGGGACCGGCGCATCGTATATGAAACTGAACTGCTTGCGCAGCGCCAAGTCGGCTACCTGGAGCGCCTGCCCTCCGCCGGTCAGAATCAGTGCGATGCCCCGGAACACGAGCATCGTCGACAGCGTCACCACGAACGGATTAACGCCCACATACGCGATCAGCACGCCGTTGATGAGGCCCAACGCCATTCCGACAAGGCCCGCAGCCAGAAGCGCCGCAGGAATCGCTATCGCCGCCCCGTATGGCGACAAGGCGTCCGTCGTCATCACCAGCACGACTGTGCAGACCGCGGTGTTCGAAGCCACCGACAGATCGAACCCGCCGCCGATCATCACGAACGTCATACCGATAGCCATTATCCCGATGGCCGCGGCGTTGGTGAAAAGGTTGTCGACTATGTTGGTCCAACTCAGGAACGTCGGGCTCTTGAACGATGCGATCAGCCCCAACGCGAGCACCAGGATCAGGATCGACGCCTGCTGCAACTTCTCAAACGAAAGGCGTCGCCCAGGCGCCGCAGCCGCGAGCTTCGTAGTGTCTGCGTCTTTACTCATTCGGACTCCGTTTTTCCGATGCATAGCTCGAAGAGCTGGTCTTCTTCAATTTGCCCGCCGGGATGCTCGTCGGTCAGGCGCCCGTTGCGAATGACCAGGATCCGGTCGGCCAGTTCGGTAATCTCGATCAGTTCCGATGATATCAGGATGATCGCCCGCCCGGCGGCCGCCAGCCCGGCGATCAGCTTGTACATCTGCGTCTTGGTCCCCACGTCGATGCCCTGGGTCGGCTCGTCGAAGATCAGCACCTCCGGTTCCGCCGCCAGCCATCGCCCGACAATCACCTTCTGCTGATTGCCCCCGCTGAGGTTCTCGATGGACATCTCGCCATCCGGCGGATCAATTTCCATGCAACAGATCATTTCTTCGGCGTTGGCGGCGATGCGGCGGGGCGAGGCGAACGCCATCGGCCCGCTGAGCTTATCGAGAATGCTGACGGTGATATTCTCCCGCACGGTTCGACCGGTGATGTTCCCGTACGTCTTGCGACCTTCCTGGACCATACCGATACCCGCGGCCAGGCTGCGATGCGGGGCGCGTGCGAGCCACTGGCCCTTGAACTTCACCGTGCCGGAGGCTTTGTGAGCCCCGAATATCGCCCGAGCGATTTCCGTGCGACCAGACCCCACCAGCCCTGCGATACCGAGAATCTCGCCAGCGCGTAGATCGAAAGAAATGTCCTCGAACACACCCGGAGCCGTCAGGTCGCGTACTTCCAGCAGCACCTCGCCGGGCTGGTTGCTCCTGGCGGGGAAAACTTCCGAGAGATCGTGTCCGAGCATCATGGACGTCAGGTCGGATATTTTGCAGTCGGCCATTTCGCGCGTACCGACCATCTGCGCGTCTCGCAGCACCGAAACGCGGTCGGCGATGCGGGGCAGTTCAGCCAGGCGGTGGGAAATGTACACGATCCCTAACCCGCGATCTTTCAACTCGCCTATCACGGTGAAAAGTTTGTCGACATCTTCGCTTCCCAGGGCGGCAGTGGGTTCGTCAAAGACCAGCACGCGAACGTTTCGCCCGACAGCCGACGCTATCTCGACCAGACACTGACGGGCGGTGCTCATCTCGGCCACCGGCTCGTCGACGTCCAGATCGAACTGCAAGTGTTCGATTATCTTGCGGGCCTCGTCGCGCATGAAATTGCGATCGATCCGTCGGGACCATCGCCCGACCCGCTCCCGCCCGAGCATGATGTTCTCCCCCACGGTGAAGTTTTCCAGCACCGACAGTTCCTGGTAGATCACCGCGATACCCATGTCCAGCGCCTGCCTCGGATGCGTGATCCGCACATCCCGCCCATCGAAAACGATCCGCCCCTGATAGTCGCCGAAACGCCCGGCCAGCACGTTCATGAGCGTGGACTTCCCCGCCCCATTCTCCCCGATCAGAGCATGAACCTCGCCCGCGCGGACGTCAAAATCAACGCCATCCAGCGCCCGCACACCGGAAAACGCCTTAACAATCCCCTCCATCCGCAATATGGCGTCAGCATCTGTCATAGTTCAGGCCCCCATTGAACTCCCAACGGCCCCCCAGATCAAGATCGCTCTGGATCGACAGTACAAAGCACCGGAGATTATTGTTTGCTCGGTTTCTTGGCGGCGGTGGTTTTGGACGCTTTGGTCTTTGCTTTGGGTCTCACGCGGCCGATTCCGAATTGGTCGCCTACTTTTATGACCTTGCCTTTCTGGAGGTGGACCTCGATGAACTTCGAACTCAGGATCACGCCCTTGCCATCGATGCCCTTTAGCGTCGCGACCACCTTTTTGCTGCGGGCGTCTATCACTTCGCCGGTGTCGGGCCAAGCGTATTGACCGTCGAGGCTGAAGGTGATCCATCCGTGCGACTTGCTCCGCAGGTCGATGGCCTGGAGGCGTTTGGGTGGCATGACGGTGGCGTCGAATACCCACATCCGCTTGTCACTGGGATTCGGCAGCCAGATCTCCTTCTCATCCGGCGTCATGCCCACACCGTGGCTTAAGCCTCGGGCGCCCTTTACCTCCACCCAGTGAAGCACCTTCTCATTGACCAGGTCGCCAACGTAGAAGCCCACGTTGTGCGAGTTAACGAAGCAGAGCGTCTCGGCGCCGTTGATGCAGTACGGCGAGACGCGTCCGCGCTTCCCGCTGGGGTCTTTCCCGAACGGGCCGAAATGCTTGATGATCTTGTCGGTGGCGGTGTCGATCACGAATATCTTCCCGTGCTTGGTCGAGCCGAGGTACATCCGCTTGCCCGAGGGGCTCATGATCGAATTGTGCCCGGCGCCGACGCCGAGTTCGATCTTCCGCAGGAGCTTGCCCGTCTCGCCGTCGAGAACCGCCATGGTGTTAGCCGCGTGCGACCACCAGCCCTCGGGCACGTATAGTTTCTTACCGTCCGGCGTAACGCAGGTGCGGTCGAACCCGCCGTCGGGCTTGGAATACGAGATCTCCCAGACCTTCTTCTCCTTGACGATATCGAAGCACATCATGTGCGTGTTCTTGTGGCTGATGTAGAGTCGCCCGGCGGCTGCACTGGCCGCACAACCCCGCGTACCGCCCATGTCCGGAATGCTGATGTGCTTGACGAGCTTGTGCCCGTCGTCGATATCGTAAACGTAGATGCCCGGTTTGGCGCGGGCTCGCATTGCCCCGTCGGGAGCGGTGACGTACAGCAGGCGCTTGACGCCCTTGTCGGTTTCGGCGGCGAGTGCGGCTGGCGGCGCCAGCGAAACGATTACCGCGATCACGATCAATTTGGCGTAATATGATTTCATGTCTTGAGTCTCCTAAGGCTCGCGTTTACAGCGATTTGAGATATTCGATCAGCGCGTCGATATCCTCCGGGGGCAGGTGCGAGGTCCGCCCGTGCTTGTTACCGGGGTTGAATTTCGTCAGGACTTCCCGCAGCGTCGCGGCCCGCCCGTGATGCAGGTACGGGGCCCCCTGCCACAGTTCCACCAGAGTCGGGGTGTCGAACGTACCGGTGCGATCGGTGTCGACCTGCGTACCGACATTGAACGCTTCGAGGTTCGTAAACAGCGGTCCGGGATGACACAAGCTGCACTTGGTGCGCTCGTCTTCGAAGACGACCTTGCCCCGACGAGCTTTGGTTGACAGTTTCTTACCGCCATCAACCAACCACGGGCTCGGAATGGGCGCCAATGAGCGGATGTAGGCCTGGACGGCCTGGACGTCGCCGGCGGATGGCTCCTTGAACAGCGTGTATTTAAAGCCCGCCGCGGTCGCGGTTTCCATATCCGCCCTGACGCCCTCGGACATTACCGGCGGGGTCTTGTGCGACAAGAGCATCGATCGCGTATTCTTCGGGCTGCCGATCCCGTCGTTCAGGAGGTCCCAGTTCAGACCGTCGATCCGCCCGTCGGGATGGCACGTCGCGCAGCTCAGCCAGAGTTCGTAGCAGTAGGTCGCATCGTGGAATATCTCTTCCCCGCGCCGCACGTCGTCGGCGGGCATCTGGAAGCCAAGCGAAACGCTGCGGGTCACTTCGTGTGTCTTGGCGTTGATCATGGCCAGGTCGCCCGAGAAATACATCGCCGCTGCCAACTGGCGTCCATCGGGCGAAATCGCCAGACCCCTGGGCCCCCGCCCTTCGAGTTCAAGCCACGCAATAACTTCATGCAGGTACACGCCCGCCCCGTACTGCGCCGGGAGCCTGCCTGCAACCAGTTCGACCTGGCGGTTGGAATCGTCGTCCGGCGGAGATGCCCCATCCACGTAAATCGCCGCCCCGCGCACCGGACCCTCGTCCGAATCGAACGCCCCCCTGCCGCCGTCGCCAAGCTGCGCCAACTGCAGCACCAGCCACTTATGCAACCTCGTCAGATCGAGCCTGCCCACTTCGTGAACGCCCGAGCAGGCGACGTACAGCTTCGAACCGTCCGGCGAAATCGCCAGGCCCCACGGATTAGCCGCCCCCAACCACGTGCGGTCGATCAGGACCGTCGCGTAGTGTTTCTTCGCGTGGAGATCTATCACGCTTATCGCGTTGGCGCTGATCCAACCGTATTCGATCTGCTCTGTGGGCAGGAGTGTCCGGGCGAGATTGTGCGCCGCATACGCCCAGCGTCCGTCGGGCGAAACGACCACGCCCAGAAGGTTCACGCTGTTGGGCGGGAGCATGATGTTCGTGACTGTCCCGGTGGATTCGAGGCCGATCAGCGAGACCGCGGCGCTTACCAGCGGATCGTTGGCGCTCCCGGCGGGCAGGCGGTTGCCCACGACCGCCAGCGACTCATCCGGAGTAACCGCGATGTATCGAGGTTCGCGAACCACGCGCCGGCGGGCGATTTCCTTCCCGCTGGCCAGGCTTACCATCGAAACGCTGTGTCCCGCCGAATCGGCCACCAGCAGCAGTCGCCTCTTGCGGGCGACCGCCAGACCGGTCGGGCGGATCGCATCGCTGAACCGCCGCACGATCTTACCGGATCGATTAACCTCCGCGACGGTCCCGGCGAGATGTTCCGCCACGAATATCGATTGAGAGTCCGCCGACCACGCCACGCCCATCGGCCTGGCTGCGAGCCTTGTTGCAGTCTTGACACGCCCGAACGCGTCGAGCGTTATGAGAGCCTCCGCCGTATGGTCGCTGACCGCCAGCAACTCACCGTCCGGCGAGAACTCCACGTCCAGGGGCGATCTGTAGGCGCCCTCGGGCAGCGCCGAGCCTCCGGCGTCCGGTTCGTCCGGCGAACCGCCGCAACCGCCCAACCCAATCGCCAACATCAATAATAGAAT
>CAZSLS010000161.1:0-16168 GCA_964607575.1 uncultured Planctomycetaceae bacterium
TGACCGAACCGAACGGATGGGTCGAGACGAAGACCTTGAACTTATCGCTGCTCTGTTCTTCCTGAGTCATGGGTCTACCAGTCGACGTACCTGTCTGACCACGTGTGGTCTCTCTTCAGTATCAGGCCGTAGAAGCCTTCAAAGTCAAAACTCTTCCAGTGCCCCCTGGTGATCCTCAGCCAGGACCACCGCGGGTATTGGCGATATATTCTCTCGCTGTGCACGTTCCATCCCGAATGCCTGGCCAGCAGTTTGAGGTCTTCGGGGCAGAACTCGAAGATATGCGTGTTTTCCGCATAGGCTTCTCCGGGTTTGGTGCCCCTGACATATCGCAGACCGACGCGCGTGGCGGTGACGTATGGTACGGTAATAACCAGGTATTTCGCCTCGGTCTTGTCGGAGAGGTCCTTCAGGAAACCGCATGGATCCATCATGTGTTCGAGCGTTTCGAAGCACAGGAAGATATCTGTCTTGATGTTGTAGTCTTCGAGTTCTTCCGCCCGCGAGCATATGGCGTCGAGTCCTTTGGCCTGGACGCGGTCGACCGCGGCCTGTTCGAGATTCACGCTGAGTGACTTGACGTTCTGGTCGGGGTACAGGGCGTTGATGTACTGCAGATGCGTCCCGCAGGAATCGCCGATGTCCACTATCACCGGATTCTCGAATTCGCCGATCACCTCGTCGACGAGAGAGATCTGAAACGCGTGCTGATTTCTGACCTTCTGCAGGACGAATGGCGAATCTATCCGGGTGTGCGTGTACTGATCGCTGATATCGGGGACTATCGCGGCGAGTTTTTCGCCCAGTGCGTCCAGCCCCTGCTGCCGCGCCGCGGCGCGCAGTGAAGAGGTCAGCAGCTTGAGACGCAGGCCTCTGGCGCCCGGGATGTTTGCAAGGCATTTTCTCAGCATTGCTGTCGTTGACGATGCCGATCTACTCGCCGCCGGCGATAGTTATTATCTCACTGGTTACAAAACCGTTGACGTCGCTGGCGAGATAGAAAACAGCGTCGGCTACGTCCTGGGGGGTGCCCATTTTCTTCAACGGGATCATGTCGATACGCTTTTTCATGTCCTTGGGGAATTTGCGGTGGAAGTCCGTATCGATAACGCCCGGTCGGATCGTGTTGACCAGTATATTGTGCGGCGCGCCTTCCCTGGCGAGCGTTTTGGTCAGTGCTTCGAGCCCGCGTTTGGCGCAGCCGTAGTGTACCGAGGACCCGGACCCGCCGTACTTGGCGGCGATGGAGCTTACGTTGACGATTCTCCCGAACTTCCTCCGCTTCATCCCGTCAAAGACGCATCCGGACAGGAGTATCGGCATCGAGAGATTCACCATCAGCGCCGCCGAAAGGTCATCGAGTGTGAGTTCGGTGAAGTGTTTGGCCTGCAGGTATCCGCCTGCGTTGTTGATGAGGCTGTCGATCTGCAGTTCCGCGACCTGTGCGATGAAGCGGGTGACCTGTTTCTTCGATGAGAAATCCGCCTTGATCAGCGAGCAGTCCGTGCCGTGAGTGGCGATGCATGCCATCAGTTCGCGGGCCTTGTCGCCGTCGCCCCAGTAGTGGCCCACCACGTTCCATCCGCTCTGTGCGAACGTACCGGCGATGGCCTGACCTATGCCGCCGTTAAAACCGGTTACCAGCACGGTTCGCTTCGGTGTCGTTTTTTTCGCGGAACTGCTCATTCAGTCTGACATCTCCCATGCAGCCGAGCGCAAGTATCCCTTCATGTCGAGGGTCTGTCAACGATTTGCATCCCGAAACCGCATTCGGGCTAGAGATCGAACAATCGAACGAACCGCTCTTCGGTCGCTTCGGTGAAGAACATATCTCGCAGTTCGCCGGCCAGGGTCGCAATCTCGTCGGGATGTTTCTGTCTGTAGCTGCTCAGGCGGTCGGCGGCGCCGGCGAGGTCCTCGGGATCGAATACCAGGTCCCACAGCTTGCCCTTTCCGTATTGGGGCATTGGATGAAACGTGAGTCCCTCGTCCTTGCCCACGATGATCACCGAGCAGCCCATGACCGCCGCCTCCAGCGCCGTGCCTGAGCCCGCGGTGATTACAATATGCGAGTCGGTGCATATCGCCGAGAGATGGTCTTTCGTCTGCTTCCAGGTTTCAGGATAGTCGAACGGTTGCAGAAGTTCGTGATTCGGGTGCAGCTTGAGGCGCACCGGGTTGGTGGGCCCATATTTGGCGACGCCGGCGATAATGGTTCTGGAGTGGGCCATGTCGTACGGAAGGAGAACCGCCAGAGAGCCTCTGTCGGCGACAGATTTTTCGTCGAGGTGGATATCGAAGAGATAGTTGTACCGTGGCGATATGCCCAGTTGCGTGTTGAGGCTCGAATCCTCCAGGTAATGCTTGCCCGAAACCAGGATCACATCGGGCAGGACTCCGCGGGCGGCTTCGGCTTCCAGGGGATACAGGTTCCTCCACAAAAACGGTTTCGTGAAGAACTGGCAACCGTATATCGTGGCCTGGCGGCCCGAGTCCCGAACGCCACGGTAGAGCAGTTTGTCGATTACCTGGTTCTCACACCACGCAATTACCTTCAGCTTGCGATCGGTAAGGGTCCCGAGCCTCCGCCCGGCCAGATACCGGACGTAGTTCAGCAATTGGGGCCTGTCCAGGGCATCGATGAGTTCCCGGCGAAACAGTTGATCGAATCGTCCGAATGTCTTCCCTGCCAGCCGCAACGCGGCAAACGGATAGACCAGGACAAACCGGAGCAATGCAAACCATTGGCGCATTGACAGGAGTTCAAACTCCGTCAGGAAATTGCGTCCGTCGTCGGCCAGAATGTTGTACGCCGCAAGCCGCTGCCTCAAATTCCAGGGATTGTACGCCTCAAGAAAACACAGGACCGCTGACTGCCTGCCCCTCGCGGCCAGGATGTCGTAAAGGGAACCGAAAAATGCGTCTTCGAATTTCCCGTGTTGATATATCTTGTCTACTATGGTGTACGTATCGACGACGATGAGGTCTTCGTTCTTGTTGACCTTTCGTTGGCGGTACCTCAGTTTCGAAAGGGCGAAGGTTAGATAACACAAGCCAAGAAAAACCATGTGTACGAAGGAACGGGCGAAGTAAGCGACAAGCTTCCGCGCAATGGTCCACCATCCGACGCCCGATACCGGGTCCCGCGATTGTTCGGACGCATGCAGCAGAAATTGAGAGGAAAACGGATTCCGGGAGACAGCGGGATTGCAGATCAAATCCGTATCGCGGTACGCCGAGGCAATGACTTTGGAGAGATACTCGTCGAGTTCCACTGCCGTCTGCAGGGTCGAGTTATGTAAAGTATGCGGCAATATAAATCTCGCGCAACTCCTCGAACGCCTTTTGGGCTTCTTCATCGTCCCCTTCGGCGATCTGGATCCTGGGCCAGTATTCTTCCGGGAGGCGGGCGTACAGGGCGAAGGTCTTTCGCAGGGCGTCAATCTCCCGGCGGGGGAGTTGGGGCATATCCAGGCCGGCGTCCATGGTCAGGTTGTGGACCGTTCGAGACGGGGCGATCAGCCCTTCCTTAACGCAGAGGTCGTGCAGTAGTGTCCCGTGGAACGGGGCGAAGACGTATGCGTTAGTCGTGTCGAACGTCAGTTGGCGATTCAGGCGGATCGTGTCGAAGACCAGTTCCCGCGTCTCGCCGGGAAAGCCGATGATATTGTTGATGCTCAGGGGGATTTTGGCCTGGGCAATCGCGTCGCACGCTTCGATGATGATCTCGTTAGTCGTGTTCTTGTGGAGCACCTCTTTGCGGAATTCGGCGTTTCCATGCTCGATCCCCATGGACATGCGGTGGCATCCGGCTTCTTTCAGGGCGGTCATACGCTCGAGCGTTACAGTCTCGGGTCGCGTTTGCATCCAGAACGGCAGGCGGAACTCGCTGTAGATTTCTATGAACTCATCGAATTCCGAATCCGTCATCGACAGGAACGTGTCCGAGGGGAAATAGACGTATTCGGGCTCGTAAAGGCGCGACAGCTCGCGGAGTTCGTCGCGGATTACCGGCAGGGGTTTCTTTCGGAAGAAATTGCCCGCATTGTGGGCTCGATAGAGCTTCGTCTGAGATGGTGAGTTGCAGTACGTGCATTGAAAAGGGCATCCGCGGTTCGTTTCCACGGGGATCGTGCGATATACCTTGCCCGCCATCGGGCGAAAGAGGCGCTCGGGCTCGAACAGGCTGTAATCGGGTATCGGAAGTTCATCGAGCGCGACCACCGGTCGGATCGCCGTTTCAGCCGTCTCGCCTTCCGTTTTGATCCTTAGATTATCGATCCCGGAGATGTCCTGCCCGCGACGCATCCTCTCGCACAGTTCCAGCAAAGCCCCTTCGCCCTCGCCGATGCAGACGATATCGACCGCGGGATGCGAAAGCACCTGTTCGGGTGCAAATGTGGGGAATACGCCGCCGGCGATCACGGGAATGTCATAGTCCGCGATCGCATCGAGCAGGCTCACCGCCTGGTCGAACGTCGGTTCGAGAATGGAGATTGCGATAAGGTCCGGTGCGAACGTATCGACGGTGTTTCGCAAATCTTCAAACAGATCGGTCTGTTTCAGTGAAACGTTCCGTTCGGCGAAGTCGAAATGGCGGACCTGGAGATTGGCTTCTTTGGCCTTGTCGGAAGTCTGGGAAAACGTGGGATAGTAGGTGGTGTCGAACAGTTCCAGTTCGAATCCCGCCCGTTTCAAAATGGCCGTAAAGATGCCAATAGAAACCGGCGGGGGATTGAGCATCATTTCATTAGGATAGATGAACAGGATTCTCATCTACTTAATAACCTTGTTTTTTGAGCCAGTATTCGACCTGCGGGACCTGCCACTCGTAGTCCACGTCCAGTCCGCCCCATTGCTCGAGCGGATAGATCTTCTGCCCCATCCATTTCTGCGGGAGCATTCCGTATTCGAGGTCTTCGAGGCATTTCGGGCGGACGATGGAAACCCCCATGTCCGCAAACCACACGTCACCCTGGGAGTCCCGGTCGCAGTTCATCGAGTCCGGGTCGCCGAACGTTTCGAACGGTACGAAAGGATGCAGCAGCCCGTCGTCGCCGACCTTCCGTGCACGCAGCGGGCTCCACATGTTATATCGCGAGACGCTGACGGCAGAATCGTATTCGGGGTTCTCCGAGAGTACCTTTATGCCTCGAGCGATGATCTTCGGTTCGATAGTGGCCGCGTTGCACATCAGCAGGACCACCAACTCGATCTCGGCGCCTTGATTTCGCTCCTTTGCGACCTCGTGAGCGTGTACGTATACGTGTTCCCCCAGCGCCGCGCCCGTGCAGAGTTCGTCCGGGCGGACGATCACCTCGACGCCGACCTCCTCCGCCAGTTCCATCAACCGCTCGTCGTCCGTGCTCAGGTAGGTTTTGTCGACGGCGGGGCAGTCGATGGCGGCCTTCATTGGATAGTACGCCATCGGGCGTCCGAGAATCGGGTAGAGGTTCTTTCCGGGAAAACCTTCGGACTTCTTTCGTCCCATCAGTAACGCAACGATCATTCAAGTCTTCTCCGCTTCCATGAGTTTGAGTATTTCAGAGTCCCTGAGATAGCACCCGTCGCAAACCTGGACCAGGTGTCCGAGTCCCTTGCGATGCGTTTCTCGAAGCTCGCTGAGCTGCGAACTGCCCCAGGCCTGTTTTATCGACATCTCGTTGACATTGCCCACCGCCAGACCGCCTTCGTCATCGTGGTTGCAGGGCATGATGGTTCCATCCCACCATATGCCCATCCGCTGCCAGATCTGCGGGCAGGCCCACGGATATTTCAGGCCCCGTTTCTTGGCCTTCATTTCCTTGAAGTCGAGCATGCCGACCTCGTCGACGCGCCCGGACCAGAATTCCTTGTATTGCTCGAAGCTGTCGACCAGTTCGGGCAGGAGTACGGTCTGAACGCGCACGCGAGGATGTTCGACGCCGAGACGGGCCTTCAGCGACTGCAGGGCCTCGATGTTCGCCAGGACCGTCTCAAACACCGCCCCGACGCGATATCGCTCGTAGACTTCCTTCGTGAAGCCCTCGAACGATATTGAAATCCGATCCAGACCGGCATCTATGAGCTTCCGGGAGACCTCTTCGGTCATCAGCATGGCGTTGGTGTTGAAGTAGACGTCGAGGAGCCCTTTGTCCTTGGCGTATGCGACGAAGCGGACAATTTCGGGATGTACCAGGGGCTCGCCGCGAATGTTGAACTTGACCCCGCAGAGACCGTTGTCGGCGCCCTCGTCCACGATTTTCTCGAGCGTCTCGAAAGGCATGAAGCCTTTGGCGATCTCGTCTGCGCGATAGGTCGTCGCGCAGAAGGGGCATTTCAGATTGCACGCGCTGGTCACTTCAACGTCGATGAACAGCGGGAAATTGCCGACGTGGAAGCTCTCAGGCCACTGCTTCCACTTGCGGCGATACTCTTTGAAACGCTCATCTTGCCTATCGAGGATATTCTCACCGGAGACGTGGTGAAAATTCGAGTTCACTTCGATAATGACATTTTCGTCCGGCATGGTTTGGCTCACAGTACGGTCAGTTCATCATTTTCGCTCGGGGGATTCAGGGACATTATCCATGAACGGAATCGCCACTCAAGCGTTTTATGGGCGGACGTTCTGAAAAGAACAACTGGTTCTCACTTAGACATTCTCTGTGGCCTGCCATCAGAACGCTCAGTAGTGTATAATTCAGGCATCTATCCGCTCCAGGCGAGGCGAAAAGCCGCCTGACGCAGAAGGAAAGCGAAACCCATGGTCCATAGGACAGAACAAAACAGCAAGCATGACAGTAATGGATTGTGGCTGAATAAGGAAGGCAGGCGAATCTGCTATAACCCTTGGACGCATTTTGAGGTTAACAACACAAACGGCGATGTCACCATGTGCTGTGACGTTGACACCGTATTGGGCAACGTTAACGAACAATCGATCGAGAGCATATGGAATAGTGAAGAATACCAGCAAATAAGAAAGCAGATGTACAATGACGGCGCGGATAAAATGTGCGGATCCAATTGCCTGTTGCTAAACGGTACGAAAAACTATCAACGTTTTTCCTGGTTTCGTGAACTTGACGAGAATAGCGACCTCTACAAGAATGCATTACTGAACGAAAATGAAATTCGAGAAGGGAAAGCCTGCCTCTCGAGCTATCCGAGGTGGATGAGATTCGCCATTTCATACAAATGCAATTACAACTGTTATCATTGCTGCCAGGAAGATGACCGCCAAACCAATAGAAAACTGCCGGATTCCTTCATCGCGGAAGCAAAAACCTATATAGACTATTACCAATTCCTGTTTATATTTGGCGGAGAACCGACGTTATTCCGGGAATTTCCCGATCTGTTAAAACTAGCGGCTGACAACCCGCATGTCAGATACGGTACGGTTTCAAACGGGAGCATCATTCACAGGCATTTCGCTGAAATTGAAAAGGTCAATTGGGCCATTATCTGCATCTCTCTAGATGCGGCAACTGAAAACACCTACGAACGATTGAGAAGATCAAAACAATGGAAAAGGGTGAACCAAAACTTGCAGGTCATTTCAGAAATAAAGAAAAGGAACAACTTTGAATTTACAATCACCATGACGGTGAACAGTAAGAATTGTAACGAAATCTATGATTTCGTATCACTTGCCAATCATTACAACGCAACGCCAAAAATGTATTTGGTTTCAAACCCAAACAAGAGCTTCCGTTTCAACCACGAGTATCTTTCGTTCAATAAGAAACAGACGGCGGAGATACTGGAGCAAATAGAAAGAGTATCGAAGGACTTTCCCGATATTTACAACCAGACAGGTCTGAGTGTGCTAAAAGACCATTTCAGGCAGTACAACAGGATGCGTCAAGTGGGCAATGATCTGGAGCTTGCAGTACGAAAAATACTACCCGCTTCTTTTATAAAGGTGATCAAGAATATGAAAAACTCAATCAGGCCGCCCTCCTGATTCAAGGCAATACTTTCTTATCAACCGTCTATCTGATCGCATTTCTCTTTATACAGCTTCCCAAAATCATATCCAAAATCATAACGAACTTCTTTTTTGATTCGATCGTACAATGTAGACAAACTCTCGGCGGAGAACCTAACGCTGTCTGGTCTTTTATTAACCCTTTCACTATCTTTTAACTCTTCTGAAGTCATACGTTTAAACATTTCTTCTTTAGTTGACAAAGCCAGAGCTCTTATTATCGAACTATCCGTTAATCCTATATCCAAATGTTCGGATACCGTCTTGATCGTATGGAAAGCATCTTCGATCAACTCTTCATATTTGACAGCTACAAACCCGCTGTTCTTCTCAAAGAATTTTCCCCATTCATTATAATAACGGATGGTATGATCCACACGTGTACCACTGACAAACTCTTTCTGCTGAGATATCGCATATCCATGGTAAAACAGCGAGGACAGCGCTTGATCGAAAATATTCCGTATTAACAACACTCCCTGCATTTTCTTCAAATGAAGCTTCATCGGCATATTAGTGTTGGGTAATGCGTGAAGGTGATACAACGTATAATGTTTCTTGCTTTTCATTTTCTCTCTCTGCTCGCGACTGAGAGGAGTTCTATATGAAAACGGGGCTTGCAAGAAAACATTCGGCTTCCAACTGTGATCGAAGAATGTGTATTCTCCGTCCCCGCCAAGGGCTTCAATATCATATGCGATGTTAATCACCAGCATCAAATAATTCCAACCGGATCGTTCAATACTGATAATCGTCTTGTCGCAATGATAAATGGATACCAGGAATCGCACACATTCAAATAGCTCCAGTGGAGTGTATTTGAGTCTAAGTACATCTAGAATTTTGTTATGTATACTAACGGGCACTGCCTCTCCTTTTGAATAATCCTGTAAATGCCTGTATATATTTTTTGTGCAATGTGTCACGGTTCATAAAGAGAGTTTGAGGGAAACAATACAGCAACGACATTATCAATAGTGTATATATCAGACCTGCCAGCAGGAAAGCACATATCGATTGACTGATTATGAAATCAGATATCGTTTTGGCGACCAGCGATAGAATTGAAAAAGCAACCAGAATGAACAACTGATGGAATACGTATAGAAGAAAATTCAGCTTTAAGTATTTCGCGTTAAACCAAAGTCTCAAATTCACGGTTATTATTTGCAAAGCGACAATCTTAACAGCCAAGCCGGAGGCTCCAAGATTGAGTCCCAAATACCCTCTTGACGCCAGTAGGAAATAAGATATCGGGATTCCAATTACCGCCATTGATATACCAATATCTCTAAAGCGTTTTGTTTGATCTGTCGCCTTTAGCAATGAGCCATTCAATTGATTGTAAGCCTGGTAGATCGGAAACATGGTCATAATAGCAACCGGTAGATATGCCCCTCGAAATGCTCCCCCCCCCACAAACACAACAATCTTGTCCGCCTGAAACATTAAGAACAGTGAAAAGTAGGTAGCAACAGTTACCAACACCGGAACAATATCAATGAACAATTGTCGTAGTTTTCTAATGTCCGCTTTGCCATGAGCGATGGCAAATTCTCTCAAGATCAAAGGAGTCATAGCGCTTGTAAACAGGATACAAAAAGCACTTATCTGGAAAGAGATATTGTAATAGCCCTGCTCAATTGAACCACTATGTGTTTGTAATATCCATCGCTCAAAAATATTTGCAACGAATCCGAGAACTGTAAGCATAAACAGTGGCGCTGAATAAATGTAAAATTCTTTGATATATTTCTTTGTATTGTTAACGGCATTGTTTTTAGAAAAAAACAGTATGATTCCGTTGTTATGTAATATCTTAATCCAACTGAGAATTATGAATAGAACTATTATGTATTGATATATAAAGAATGCTGTAAGGTTCAAGTGATCGGTGAAAAACAATGTCCCCAACAGTATGACGGACAAGACTTTTTGTATTACTTTTACAACCTCTCCCTTTCTTGTAAGACCGAATGCATCTATGAGTTTTTGAATGACTGTAGCAAACCAGCTCAGGTATCCGAAGACTAGCGCCATCCATACATATTTGAGTTCTTGATGAGGCCACAATAAATGGTCTAGTGTACATGCGATAATGGTTGCAGTTGACAGTAATAAGAACAGTACAATGAGTATTGCGAATTGCAAATAGAACTTAATCAGAGCAGTTTCAGATGGGCGCCTTGATAGCTTTGCGTATAGCGCCACAGATGTTCCAGTATCCAATACATTTATCGATTCTCGAAAAAAGTTTGTTAGAAAACCGAAGTTACCATAAGCAGCAGGTCCCAGCCCCCTTGGAACTAACGCTGTAATAATAATTGCCAGAGGTAGATTAATCAGGCTGCTGCCTAGTTTGTACAAATACCTCAATCTAAGTGAATCTTTGCTCTGCATTATCTCTTTAATCTAGTATGGAGTTGGCCCATTTCATAATCATTGAAGGGATAAAGTGAATCTTTCCATCGCCGTCTTGAAAGGCTTGTCCTGGAGGAGCGTCCACTGTTTTGTGGCCTTGTGAAAATGGGCAAAGTCATCATTGAGAAATCGCCGTTGACAGTATCTGCAACTGACTGGATATTTTGCCTTCATCATGGCATCCCTGAAGGAACGCATCGGGGGTGAATTGTTATCGTATTCCTCAAGTACGTTTCCTATCGAGTTGTCGTGCGCCAGATGACAGCAATAGGCTACATCGCCGCAGGAATTAAAACAGAAATAATACCAGGGCTGAACGCAAACGCCATTTGTGAACGCGGTGCTGTCTTTGTCAAAGACATGTGCCACGTGGATATCGAAAGAATGCTCTCTGGTGGACAGAAGCCCTTTCAATTCCTTCACCACTCGTTCATCCTGGAACGAAAGAGATTCGAAACCCTCACACCCATGCGGATTTATGTTATGGAGATAGACAAACTTCGGTTGGATCACCTCCGCAAAAGCCAGCATCTTGTCAAGCTGTGATATGTTATCATTTGAAAGCAGAAAGGAGACGGAGAAATTGACGCCTTTGTCATTGAGTATTCCGACGCCTTCCTTGATCCTGGCAAACTGGGCGGGTGTCCCCCCCCGATATTCCTTGAATGAAGCCTCATCAAAAGCATCCAGGCTGACATTTACATAATCAAACTTTGGAAGAACCTCTTCCACCTTTGGCAGCAGAATGCCATTTGTAGATGTTTTCACCGCAAGATCATACTCGCGGCAAGTATCGATCAACTCTGAAAGATCCGGATGCAGTAAGGGTTCGCCGCCGGTAAGGAATATCACCTCCGCAAACTTGCGTTTATTGAATGCTTCAAGGATCGTTTTGAACTCGTCGACCTTAATGAAGCTTGGCGTGAATTTATCTTCATCTTCGAGAAGATAAAGACAGGTTGGGCATCTAAGGTTGCATGTGTCCGTAATTGTGACGGCGAAGACAGGCGGGGTGTAATCGATGACGCTGGATTTTGCTACAGTTGAATCATACTTGTACCTGTTTAACAACTTCCCCGTCCGCGAAGGATGCCTCAGAATACCGTAAGCAGTCCTCAAGAATGATCTGCTTTCTTGTGAAAGGTGCTTCCTTATGATTTTTCTAATAAAACCGGACATATATCATCTATGCTCCCTTAAACATCAAATTTCATGAAAGAGGTTCAATGTTCTTCTCGCAACATATGCGTTGTAGCGCAAGCAGACCGCTGGTGATGCTCTTACCATTGTCCTCGTTCGTACCGTACTCCCGCAGGAGCGTCCGGTCATCCAGAACCGGCAGGCGGCCGTCGGCGTATTCCCGCAGAAATCCGTCCAACTGCTCGGGAGAATCCGCCAGAAAACAGCGTTTGCAGATCATCTCTTCCACACCGTGTCGCAGGGGCCAATGTTTTCGGTAACAAATAACCGGTACGGAGGTGCTGACGGCTTCCAGCAGAGTCGAGTAAGGCCAGTCCAACACGACCAGATCAGCCTCGGGCAGCAACGTGGTGAACCCGCGGAGATGCTGCAACCGAATGTTTTTGATACCGCGGGTCTTCAAGAAATCGCGGATCGGATTGTCGAATGGTGTATTGGCAGGGTAGAGTTTCAGGACAAATTGCAATTGGGGAAATCTCGCAAATGTGACCAGCATCTGTTGCAACTCGCGCCAATACAGGTCCTGCGGATAGCTCTGGTAGGAATCGCCTATGATCGGGATATTGAGCCCGCGCAGGGGCACGAGCACCGTTGGCCGCCTCGAAGGCGCACGCCGCAGAGTTGCCGCCGCCTCACTCGCTATCTGGTCCAGTGGAGCACTACCCACCGTTGCGATCTGCGTATCCCACTTCCGCCCGACGGCGGCGAAGGCCCGATTCGTGCCCTCGCCGAACGCGAAGAAATGGTCCGCGTCGCGGAGATCGTAGTATCCCGGCTGGGTATGCGGATCGAACATCGCATAACTCCCGTGCTGCCAGATAACCACGGGCACGTCCTCGGTCCGGCAGGCTAAGACCATTCCTAGATCATCCGGGTTACCCATCGTGCTTGCGAGCATTACGTCGATGGACTCCCGGGTCAGTGTTCGCCGCGTTTGGCGGTAAGCGTGCAGCGCCTCGGTCAACCCAATCCGCAGAAAAGTGCGGACATTCTCAGCCACCACATCCAGCAGGGCGATTCCTTCAAAGGTAAAGAGTTCTGCGATGCGAGGATCGTCGCGAATCACCCGCCAGGTGTCTTCCAATTGCGATGGGAGCTGTTGATCTTCCTCCGACCAGGCGGAAGCGGAGGGCGGACCGATTACCGTACCGACGCCCTGACAGGCCATCGTCCGAGCCAGCATACCGGCGGAATAGCGAGGTTTGGGCACAAACACTCGCATCGCGGAAGAAACTGTCGCGTCACAGGCGACCTGCGACACCGGATCGGCCGCGGGCGCTCGACCCAACGCACCGCGGAGTTTGGCGGCGCTCTTGTCGAGTACTTTTGCGACGAGCAACCGAATAGCATCAACCCGTTTCCGCCAGGGACCGCGCCGCCGAGGCGCATCGAGAACGTCCAGGTCGATTCCCTTGGCCTCGGCGATCGCACGGAGAAGTTTGTAGAACAGATTGAACTGATCGGGGTCTGGATACAGGCTCTCCTGAGACCGGGCCGGTAGAGGGGCGTGGACACAGATACGTTGGGGCTCCAGGGCCAGGTACGGCCGAAGGATGTTCAGAAGATTCTGCGTCAACGCGTTCAGAAGGCACTTGAGAGGAAGAAAGATCCCCCGGGCAAGGCGCAACGGTTCGTCTTGAGAATCACGGAGGATCGGGAGCTTGTCGACCAGGATTTCATCGAACCGCGCACAGATCATTTCGACGCGGTCGTACAGATTCTCGCGGTAGTCGAACAGTTCCTCGAGCCCGTAGAAATCCAGACCGATCCGGTAGGGCACGTTTCGTTTTTCCAGCGCCCACATCGCGTTTGAATTCAGCGCGATGATCGTAGAGTCGCCCCGCTCTCCGGCCAGCCTTGCTGCTTTCGCGGCGTCTGAAGCTCTTTCGACGAAAATGATCTGTTTACCGGACATTTGATTTGTTACTCGCCTGCGTGGCGGCGAAACAGTTTCCTGAGGCGGACCTGCAGACCCCTTGGCAAGATTTTCTTGAGATAGTACTTACCGCAGGTCTTGACGAAGCCGAGGAAATCCCTTTCCGCCAGCGTACAGCGCTTCTGGAGCTTGTAGAGGATGTAGTCTCCCCAGGACCGCCACTCGGCGTCGCCAACCTGCGTGAGGTTCACCATCGGTCCGCCGCCGCGGACGGCTACGCGGTCGAGATAGTCTTCGTGGTCTTCGATGAGATTGTTCTCTTCAACGTATTTCCAGATCGGCGCTCCGGGGAAGGGCAGGAGGTAGTTTATCGAACAACTCCGGGCGTTGACCTCCTTGAGGAAATCGACGGTCTGGTCTATCGTCTCCCGCGTTTCACCGGGCGAACCTATGACCAGTTGAACCGCGGTGTATATCCCGCAGCCCCTGGCCAGCAGCGTCGTGTCGATGTTCTGACGCCTGGTGATCCCCTTGCGGTATTCCTTGAGGATTTTATCCGATCCGGACTCGTGCCCGAACTCGAGGTTGAAACACCCGGTCTGCGACATTTCGGTCAACAGTTCTTTCGATACCTTGTCCGCCCGAGCGGAGGTCTTGTAGGCGATTGTGATGTCATTTTCCCGCATGGCCGCACAAAAATCGAACACCCACCGCATGTCCCCGTTGAACAGTTCGTCGTAAAAGCCGACCCCGCGAACGCCGAACTTCTCGATGACGTACTTCAGATGCCCGATCACGTATCCGATGCTGTGCCTGCGATACCGGTTCATGTGCCGGTAGCAGAACGAGCACTTGTGCGTGCATCCCCTTGCCGTCACCAGCGGAAACAGGCTTTTTACACCGTCGATCTTGCGGGCGATCGTATCGTAAATCCCCTGGTGGACGAGATCCCCGCGATAATGCGCCAGAAACTTTTCGGCGAACGATTCGTCATTGGGGAAATACTCTTCCATGTCAACCAGGTGATACGCCGGATAGGGTATCTCGTCGAGATCGGCGATCTGCTCGGCGGCGGGGTTCCTGACCACCTCTCCGTCGCAGCGGTGCGAAATCCCCGCCAGGTCGTCCCAGGCGGTGTCGTTTCGGAGGCGATCGATGAATGCGGGCAGGGTGACCTCCGACTCGCCGTGAAACACCACATCCATAGCAGTCTGCGTCAGCAGGAGGTTGTCGGTTGAACAGAGCGCCCCGCCGGCGATCTGGAGTACGTCGGGATGGGTCTCCTCGATCGCCAGGGACAGCGCCTTGGTCCAGCCGTAACTGGTGGCGATCCCGCCGAATCCGACGATCTGCGGTTTGTCGCGGGCGATCAGGTCCAGGATCCTGTCGCGGCATAACTCATCACCGCTGGCGCGGCCGAAGGCGTGCTGGTAGACGTCGTATATGCTGGTCTTGACGCCGAGGTCTTCCAGGGTCCTACCGACGTACAGCAACCCCACGGGGAAGCATTTGCCCGCTCCCTTTCCTCGCCTGGACGGAACCCAGATAAGTAATGCCTTGTCGATGACCATAGCTCAGCATCCCCGCGGCGGGTCAGACGTATCTACGCCTTCTGTCGCCCGGGAAGAAATATATCTTGAAACGCAACATCATCGAACGGAGGAGTACCGCGGTGAGCTTCAGGCAGTTGGGAGTTTTCTTCCAGATTGCACCGGCCGCCCCTCCGCCGAGATGGCGCGAGACGCTCTCGAACTCCGCGACGTTTGGATACGTCTTTCGCCAGTGCGCATACAATCCGCGTTGGGGCGGAAGATACAGTAGAAAAGCGTACAGTTTCCAGAAGATGTTCCGCGGGGTCATTCGTTCGTAACCGAAGGCGTCCATTACGTCACCGGTCACCAGTTCGATGACGGCGATATCCTTGTGCGACAGCACGCCCATCCATCGTTTCTTGATGTTTTCAGGCAGATAGAACTCGTCGATCGGTTGGGGGTACTTGTTATCGGAGGTCATGTAGGCGCTTTCTCCTACCCACTCCCTGCCCGAGAACGTGCATTTCAGGAGGATCGGCGAGTAGTCGATCCCCAACCACTCGGCGATTCCGCGCATTTCCTTTTCCAGATCAGCGTGCATGGCCTCGTTCAGGACGACCCGGAACCGGTCGGGACCGAGCTTGCGTCCGTGCGTCTTCCAGTTTCGGATCGCCTGCATCCATATCTCGATATTGTAGTTGAACATGTAGTCCGACAGATGCCCGATCGCGTCGGTAAGCCACCGATAGGATCCCCCCAGGCTCGCCCGGGGGTCCCTGTTCATGACAAGGAACCGTGCCTGGGGAAAATCCGCGCGGATCTGGTCAAACGCAAGGGAAACATGTTCGTGCGCGATAAGAACGCGCTTCGTGGAAATATCGATGTTCTTTGCGAAGCAGTAGGCGTCATGCAGGGCATAAAAGACATCGAGGCGCCCGATACCGGAGGAGGCGAGCAATTCCGAAAACTTCAAGTAGAACGCATCTGCTTCATCGTCATCGTAGAACAGCTTGCGTCGGACCACCTGGCTGGCTTGGTTATTGCGAAGATACTCTTCCCAAAGATCGGACATTTCCGCGGCGGAGGAGGCTTTGTCGCATTCGATCATCTTCCACGAACGGTAGAAGCTGAATGCGGGCATGAGCAGAATCTGCTCGTGCGAAT
>CAZSLS010000162.1:0-15802 GCA_964607575.1 uncultured Planctomycetaceae bacterium
GCGTGTTTTCTTTTTTGCGCTGTCGAAGTGCAGTAGCTGCAGGGCCACACCATCATGCCCCTTGCTGGCGGGTCCGTAGGTGTTGCTGAATTCCGTGACGATGTCCACCTTGCCGGCAGCGGGCGCAACCCATTCGAGCACGGCAGCGGGTTTGGGCGGCGAGCCATGCTTACCGCTACGCCACCAGGAAGCCTCCTGGAAGGTGATGCGGTAGTCCGGCTTGCCGGGAATGGGCACGGTCGCCACCGGCAGCTTTTCGCCACTGCGCCTGATGGTGACTTCAGCCTTCGCGACCAAATGCCCGTCAGGTACCTGATTGGGTCGGATGCGGCCGTAGACACGGTTGGCTATCGAATTGTAACAGGTGGGCAGTATGGGCCCTTTTGGGGTCAAGCCCAAATGATAGCCGACGAGATACGGCTCCGGCGTGGGCGTGGCGCGGTCACGTCCCCAGTGAGGCTGCATCGGGATATGCTGCGACAACAGGACGCCGCCCGGACCGGTCACCTTAAGCATGCAGACCGATGGCTCGCCCGGCGGCAGTTTCACCGCGCCGAAGGCGTGCATCTTGCGCTCGCCAGGGGCCAGGTCCAAGGTGAATGTCTCCGGATGCTTGTCGCCTCCCATGCCGTGGGCGATGCGATACTCACAATGCAGTTTCACCTTCAGTGCTTTGTCTGTGGTGTTCTTCACTGCCAGCACAGGGCTGGGCTTGCCGTCCGCAAACTTTCCGAGATCAAGCAGTTGCACCGCCGGTGTTTCGCCACCGAATTTCATCCGGCCGTATTCCTTTTCAAACCGGTACTGGTTGTAGAAGGCCAGTCCGTAATGACGGTTACCGTCGCCGAAGCGCCAGTCACTGGAAAGCGTCAACGCGCTCTGATCTCCCGCGGAGTAATCACGTCCCAGCAACAGTCCCCACTCCTCACCGTCCTTGAGATTCGCGGCCTTCAAGTCCTTGAGGGGGATGCTCATCTCCAAGTCCCACATGCCATTTGCGATGCTCTGCTTAACGATCGTCCCGGAACTCCAGGCCGGATGCGGGAAGGTGAGCTTCACGTCCCGGTACCCGTGCCGGACCCCGCCGCCTTCCAATGTCCAGAAGATCTCCCGGTTCCGCTGCTGCCCGTCGGTATTGGCGCGCAATAGGAAGTGGCTGGGTGTCTTACCTCGACCTATGCGGTTCGGCGCAAGCCCCACGACGATGCTGCTGTCGCGTTTGAACCAGGTTTGCGGGCTATTGGGTTTCTCTTCTTCCGGAAAGATGCTGGATCGACAGGCGACGTACACGTTGCTCTTGTCATAGGTCAGCCAGAAGATCACCTGCCTCGGATGCGCCACTTTTCCGAACTGACTGAGTACCCCAGTGGTCGCAGCCGCATCGTCCCATTCGCCATCAGCCATCTTGCCGTCGATCGTCGGCGCTTTGGCGGTTCTTGGGATGGTCAGTGTCGGTTTGTCAGCGGCAAGAATGTCCGCGCATAGTGAGATGGCCGCCAGGAATGCGGCGGCGACTCTTGTGCCTGGTCTTACCATGTACCTATCTCCTTCTCTGCTCGCGGTCGTGCTCAAGAAACGCGGACCGTGTCAAATAGCTTCCTGAATTTGCTTTAGTACCGTCGAATACCGACAAGCGCTCCGCTCTTGGGTGCCAGTCCCTTCACGACCACCTTGTTGCTGTAATAGTCGAACTTGACGTTGCCTTCGCCATGCAGCATCTGGGCGCGAACGAACTCCTGCCACAGGAGACGCTTGCTCAGGTTGAGATACAGCATGTTCAAGCTGATCTCGGCGTCGGTCTTCTGGTCGCTGCTGTTGTAGACCGAGAGCACGATCCGGTCGTCGCGCTTCCACATGCCGAGTTTGACCGCCTTGTTCTTGGTGGTTGCGGCCATGGTGGTGCCCTCGGGAATGTGGCGGGTGCGCCAGTGGGCAATGCCGTAGTCACGGGCCTTGTTGGGAAGCTCTTTGCCGAGCCACTGTGGCATTTGGGTTTTGATCGCGGCCAGTGCCTCAGTATCTACAGCGCCAACGCCAACAAAACGGCCGCGGTGGGCGCCAAGGTTCTTGATGGTCAGGATGCCGGTCTTGGCGTCGAAGCTTGCGCTCTCGCCCAATCCGGCCAGCACGCGTTCGAGTTCGGCGATACGCTTCTTCTGCTTCCTGGACTTGGCTCCTGCCTGCCTGCCCTGCGTGTACTTGAGCGAGAGGTCGTTCATGACCAGTTGCTTCCCGCTGAAGCCGAGCTTCTCGAGATCGATCTTGACCTTGACGTCTTTACGATTCTTGCGGTCGTAGTTGAACACTCCGACAAGGATGCGCCCCGCGGCCTCGTCGGGGATGCGCCAGACCGAGACGAGCACATTCTCGTCGCCGCTGTCCGCATAGGTCTTACGCCAATAAGGCTCGTAGGAGACGGATTCGGCGTTCATCCCCCAGTCGAGGATGGGCTGGGGCATGAACAGAAGGTGGTAGGCAGGCGTAAGGTATGGGTTGATCCAGGAGTCGTGCATCCAGACGTACTCCACCTGTCGTATCTTCTGCTCGAAGAGCTTCGCAGAGTCTTTCGAGTGGAAGTTTCCCATCCAGCAAATGCCCACGCCCCAGTTGTGGGGCACCGAGATGGCGCGCATCCGCTCCTTGGGGTGGTAATCGATCCAGTCGCGGTCGGACGCGTCGAGATTAAAGTCGCGCTCACCGTCGAGCACAGCGTCCAGCCAGGGCAGCGCAGGAAAGATGTAGGCCGTGGTCGAGTGGGTACCGACGGCGCCGGGATTGAGGTCATTCATGTCCTGCACGGCCCAGAGCCTGCGGTAGTACTCCCGCAGATTGAGCGTGTTGTACCCCGGCTGCCAGCGCCCGTCCGGGAGCTGATAGGCCAGACCGGAGAGGGGATTGCCGTAAATGTGGGGGAAAGCCAGGTCCCAGTAGGTGTTGATTACACCACCTTCGGCGAAGGAACGGTGCATCAGCCACACACCGTAGTCCACGTAGCTCTTGTTCCAGGTGTCATGGCCGCCTGGGTACCATTCATCGCCGAAGTAAGCGAAGAGCTCCTTGTCCTGCGACTTCCGGCCCCAGCCGATGACCTGGTAGGACTGGTGGTTCAGCGACACACCGTTGCGGGCCTTATGCAGATCGTAGGGCAAGTTTGGGAAGATTGTCTTGGAAGGCGGCGCGCAGAGATACTCCAGCACGATCTTCCCATCCACAACCTTTTCAATGGGCGCGCCGACGGTTCGGTTCTCGTGCCAGAGCTTGCTCCACTGGGAGGGATCCTCGCTCTCGGGGTTGATCCAGCTGATCGTGCTGGTGGTGTACTTCTTCATCGTTTTCGGGTTGATCCGGCAGCCGCGGAAGGGGGTCACAAAAGTGCCGTCTTCAGTGGCGGTGAAGTTACGCCAGCCCTTGGGCAGGCGCTTGAAGGGCGTCGCCGTCCAGGTGAAGCGAAGCGTCCGCGGCGCCTTCACCTCAGCCGGCTTGCCGACGATGTTATTGCGCAGGACAACGGCGTCGCCTTTGCGGTAGACCTCGTGAGCCGGCACGTCGTCATGAGGAATCCAACCCTTGTCGCTGTCGGCCCACCACTGCAAGCCGCGCTTCTCGTTACCAAGCCAGACATGCGGGTAGAAGCTGCCTACTTGCATCTTCGCACCGGCTTTGCCGGTATCGAAGACAGACCAGAGAGGGCCCTGCTTGTCTGTGGGCAGCACCGTGGTGGTCACCGCGGCAAAGTTGTTGCCCTGCCCCACGCTGGCGATGCATTCAGCCACATCATTGGCGACAGGGAACTCCAGGCGCAGGGCATCGATCTTCGCCGGCTTCCGGCCTTCCGGGCCGTAGGTGAAGTCGACAAAGACCATGCCGTCCTGGGCCATGAAGCCCTCGGTGGAGAACTTCAGGCCGGCGCCCTTGGCTTCGCCCTTGAAGCGTACGCGCCAGCCCTTGTGACTGGCGATCGTCGGGGTAGCTGCCACATCAACAACCGTCTCTTTCCCGTCGACAACGACGACGAGACGTGCAGGGGCTGCCAAGACCTTGCCTTTGCGCGAGGTGACTGCGCTGGGCAATCCCAGGGCGTTGAAGTCGTAGCTGCGGTCGAGACAGGTGAAGGCATCGCCCTCTTCCTTGATGGCGACGTAGGGTTTGACCACGCGTTCGCTCTTGCCCGTGTCCTTGCCCCACCACTCGGCATACGCTTTGGCTTCGTCGACCTTCTTGAAGCTCGCCTTCCGCGGGCCGAAGCGGGTGCCATCCTTCTTGAGGAAGCTGGCGGTGACCTCGTATTCGCCGGGCTTGATCTCGGGGAGTTCGAAGACCTTGCCGAAATAGTAGGCGTGCGGCGTGTCCAGTAAACCTTCTTCAATCACCTGGCCGCTAGCCTTGTTGACGACCTTGTATTCCATCGCTTTGATCGCCTCGGGATCGGGCAGGTTGTAGCTGTCGCCCGAAATCTGGAGGAGTTTGCGTACCGGGCTGAACTTGCCGGCGAAGGGGAACTTATTGGGATCGGCCGGGGGGGAGGCTTTCAGGCGATGGTTGTACTGTCCAACCTTGAAGAGGGACTTGTAGAAGAGAAGGGTGCTGTCGCCATGCTTGACAGATACCGTGAGATAGCCCTGCTTCACATCGGCGGGCAGTTTCTCGTTGAGCTCGAAGGTCGCTGTCTTGCCGGCAGCTACGTTGAGTGTCTGGGTCTTCTTGATCTTGCCGGCAACATCCACCGTGACTTCGACGCCGTCCTTGCCCTTCCCCAGGTTGTCGGCTTCAATCTTGAGCGCCGCCGTGCCGTCGCTGGCGACATTGGGGATGCCCAGCATCTCGAGGCGGGCAACCGGCGCCTTCTCCACCAGGGTGAGGAGAGTCTTGCCGTCGCCGGTAAAGAACCCGCCGACACAGGGGATGCGCTGCTGCATCCACGCATTAGGGAGGTGATTGAAGCCGAACATCACGCGCCATTGGTCACCGGCCTGATTATCTTTGATGAGTTCGAAGTCCTCCAGGTCGAAGGCGACCTCCATCTCGAACCAGCGTCCGCCCAGGGGCGCCGTGCCGTCTGCCGTGTTGCGCACCGCGGTCTTGAAGTTGGGTCCCCAGTTGCTCATGTACTGCCCCACCACGATGCGTGTGTAGGTGCCGCCGAAGCCGAGGCAGGAGATGTTGAATTTGAAATCGGTCCGGCCGTTCTCGTCGCTCACGTTCTTGCCCATAGGCCGGACGACCATCTCCATGCCGTCGTCGAAACAATCGGCAAAACCCTGGGCGCGGCCGCCCTTGATGCGGGGCTTGTAGCCCTTCGGCATCCAGACGCGAACCGCCATGTAGAGGTTCTTCTCGTCCCAGCCGAGATAGACCATGGCCGGGCGGGAATCAGCCTGGTTGTGGCCGACGTCGGCCGGGCCGCTGAGGGCAGCGGCATTGCCCCACTCCTCAGGCGTGATCTTGCCGTCGAAGGTGGGGGCCTTCATTTTGGGGACGTGGAGTTTGGTCTCCTCGCCGGGATTGAGTTGGTTCTGTTGCACGCCAAAGACAGTGCTGCACAGCAGCAGTGCTACAAGAAATGCGGCAGCGCCTGTTTTGTTGTGCATTCTCATCATATGCTTATATCCTTTCTTCTCACATTTCCCATTTGGCTTCAGCCTGGAACTTCGAAATGGCGACTCTAATACCTCGTTCGCGCAAAGTCAAAGTTCCGAACTGATAGGAGATTTGACTCCGCGTGACCGTGCGTCGGTGACCCGGGGGTGAGGGGTTTGGGGAAAGGGGGCGCGTTCGGCGCTCGCTTGGCGCTCCGCGTCAGCCCTGTTCACCACCAGGAGCATCTGTTTGGCCCGTCTCGCGCGTTCGTTGAGGCCGAGAGACCGTCCCTCAGCCAGTTAGGGACAATATTACACCCGATCCCGGCTCAATGAACGGCGAAATTCGACAATCCAATGACTACTTCAGTCGTCCCAAGGCAGTTCGGACCGCCACCCTCTGCTCGCTACTTGTTAACCACGCAAGGCAAGTCATTACAATAACTTACAATTCGCCCACCGTTTGAAACTCGTTCTGAGCGGGGAGTCGGACGGAACTTCGGATATGCGGCTCTGGCCCGATCGCGGTGGCCGCAAACGTAAACAGTTTGGTTACGGCAACCGTTCCCTGGACGTGAAGGAATGACAAGTTACTTCAACCGCTGCTTTGCGCGGTTGTTGTAGTGCTGGAACCGCGGCTGCCACTTCTTGGTGGCGATCTCCTGGTAGAGTTCTCGGGCCTGGTCGGTTCGGCCCATGTTCCGCAGCAGTTCGGCGCGGTGCCAGATCCAGTCGCCGTTGGTCGGCTCGACCTGGTAGGCCTTGCCGTACCACTGCTGGGCGACGTCGCTGTTGCCGCCGCCGCGGTACCATTGTCCGACGTGGTAGTACGACGCGCCGTCCTTTGGCTTGCGGTCGATGATGGTCGAAACCACTCGCCAGGCCTCGGTCTTGTCGCCGGCGGACCGGTACAGCGCGGCCAACTGCTGGTGCAGATTGGCGCCGTTGGCCGTGTCGACGCGGCTCCAGGTGCGCCAGACCTCGACGGCCTGGTCGAGCGCGGCGGTCAGTGCCCGTTTGGCATCGGCATCGGCGGGCCTGGCCTTGGCGTCTTGGACGCGGGCGTTGACGCGGCTGCTCAACTGGCCCCACAGCCACTGGTAGCGCTGGCGGAACAGGTGAACGTTGATGCGTTTTGGCATGTAAGGCTGCTCGGCGCTGATAGCGGCCAGCTCGAAATCGACTGCCCTAGCCGGCTTACCGGCGCGCTGCGCGAGCCTGGCCGACGCGGCCAGAAGGGCCGGCGAGGGCTTGACACCTCGGGCCTTCAGCCCGTCCAGCACCGCCTGCTGGTCAGCCAGCGCCTCGGGGTATCGCCCCATGGCCCACATGGCCTGTGCGCGAGCGAGCCGCCAGGTAAGCGGTGCGGCTTTGGCCACGAGCTTCTCTGCATCGGCCAGCGCGGTCTCGGCGGTAGCTTTCTCGCCGTTGGCCCAGGCGAACTCGACCAGGCGGAGCATCGCACCGGGGTTCTTGCTCTTGGCCACCGCGTCGGACCAGCGCTTCATCACGCGCCGCCACCGCGATGGGTCACGTTTCAGTGCGGTCGCCAGCCTTGACGAGATGGGCACTTCCCAGCCTCGCTCGATCAGCTTCTTGTGATAGTCCTCGAACGCCTCGGCGATCGCGTCGCTCTGCACGTACTGGGCGCCCGTGTAGAGTGCCAGCGCCCGCCATCGCGGCATCTTTGCCAGGTCCAGCCAGATGGACTGGTCCTTCTGGCAGCCGTAGATCGCCGCCCCATATAGCAGCGGAGAGGCGGAATACTCCTTGAACATTTCGCGGGCCACGGTGGCCTTGGCGTTGCCAGCGCGATGGATCTGCATGTACTTGGCCAGGTGCCCGGTGAGCGTACCGGCATGCTTCTCGGCCAGCGACTTCATCGCAGCGGTGTTGTTCATCTTCAGCCAATACGTCCACAACGGATAGCTGTCCGGTACCTTGAGGCCCTTGAGTTGGCCGGCCGTCGACCTTGCATATCCGGCCGATCCGAGGATGGTCGCGTCGCCGAGGAGGACCGTTTTGTCGCCGGCCTTGGTGCGGTTCTTCAGTCCGGCAATCATCACCTTCCAGGTCTGTGCGGGCTGTCCCCACGGCGCCCGCCAGGCGTGGTCCTGCAGGTGCGCCATCGCCAGGTGGCGCCGCAGGTACATCTGCTTGTTGAGGTCCTTGCCATTGCTGTCGAGTTCCTTGAGCAGCGCCTCGTAGTGGGCCGGCCTGCGAAGAGGCATGTCCAGCACGACGACGTCGCCGGACGGTGGGGCGAACGGCGAACCGGCGGCCTTGACGATCTCGCAGCGGTAGCCGGCCTCTACGGGCTTGCCCTTGACGCCCTGCCAGGTCAGCTCGATCTGCGAATCGACGTGCGTGGCGGTAAAGGTCAGCTTCGTCTTTCCGTCGACCCGCCAGAGCGTTTTGTGCAGGAACCCGCGTGTGTCGAAGGTGCACAGCACGGCCAGTTCGGGCCGCCTTGCGGCGGGCTTGGCCTTGTCGGTCTTCTTCAGGGGGATTGGCGTCAGGCGGATCGTGGTCAGCGGCCCGTCGGTCTTGGCCAGCGTGACGTTCCAGACGCGAGTTAGTTCGTTGACCGGTGGCATGAGGTGGGGGGTGAGCCTTCGCAGGCCCGCGGCCCGCCGCACCGCCGAACGCCGCGCCGCCAGGCCGAGCGCCGGATACACGTGGTAGAGGTCCTTCCCGTCGCAGACCACGTCCTGACGCAGGTACATCGACGTGCGTCCCGTGAAGGCGAAGCGGTCCTCTGGCCCGGCCTGGAGTTCGAAGACCGTCTTGCCCTTCTTGGTGACGTAGGCGATCTTCATCATGGGCGTATTCTTCCGTGCGGCGGCGATCAATCGCGCGGCCTCGGGGTCGACCTTTCCGGCAGGGTCCTTTCCGAACTTCGCGATAACCTCGTCGGCGGCGTCGGCCCACGAGCTTGCCAGTCCGGGCGCATAGCGTGTGACGTCGACCATGCCCCTGGACCACTGCCAGTGCTGGACCTGGGGCTGTATAAAGTCCCATCGCGTGGGCACGTACTGCCACCCCTGGTGCGACCAGAAGATACCGGTGTTTTCGGTGGCGGCCGACATTTTGGGCAGCTTGCCGACGAACTTGTCGATAGCGGCTAGTGCGGCGTTGCGTGCCTTGGTGTCCTTCATGGCGAGAATCTTCTCGCGTGCGGGCAGGATCCGATCGACGGTCCACGTGCCGAGCGTACCCGGTACGGATCCCATCGAGCGTGTGTAGGCCCCGAGGTAGGCCGCCGGCATGCGCATCGGCCCCTTCCCGGCCGGTAGCGAGCCCACTACCGGTACGCCGGGCAAAGGCTGCAGGCGAGCCACTACTTCTTTTGTCTCCAACTGATCCTCCATTCTCCACGCCGTGTCGATCAGTTTGTCGTAGTCCGTGGCGAGGTCCCAGCTTGCGGCCATGCGTCGCCCGTCGTCCCAGCCGTTGCCCCAGGCGCCGTAGTGGCCGCTGTATCGCCTGTTGTACTGCCGGATCCGATCGCGATCGCCCAGCCATCTTTCGAAGGTGGCCTGGCCGAACTGCTGCTGTTGCTGTTTGTCGATGGTGGCTGAATCAGAGGTGACGTACATGCTGGCAATGCCCGATGTGCCCATCGCCCCGGCCCAGGCCGGATCCTTACCGTTGATCCCCCTGTATGTCCACCCGCCGCCGAGGACGGCCGGGTCCGACGGAAGTGAGCTTGAGAAGTCTACGAGGCGCTTCTTGGCGCCATCGAGCAGGGCGTAGGAGGCCAGCGCCGTCGTAGCGAGCGGGTTGGCCCTGAGGAACGAGACATCCTCGAAATCCACGGCCACACCGGCATGGTTGCTCACTTCGCCCAGGTACATGTCCCCCCGGATAAGCCCGGATAAGTCCATGTTGACCTCGGTCCCGAAGGACAAGGAGCCGCTACCGATGACCGGAATTTCGCCCGGGATCAGAAGCCCCGCCCCGCGCATCGATTCGCTGCTGTCGAGGACGAACGAGTCCAGGCCGAGAAGCATGCTCGTTGGCATGGCTTGCCCGCCGGCTTGCCAGGAACGGCTGCTGCGCGAAAGCGAATTGGTCAGCAGGCCCTCCGTACTACCGGGCATGCCCATCCCGACGTCGAATATAAAGCCCCCGTCGTTGAGCTTCCCGTCCTCCTCGTCGGGCGCCGGCATGGGCGGCAGGATGCCCACGCCGCCCCAGGCCGCGGCTGGCAGTCGGCCGGAAACCAACGCGTACAGACCGAACCGCTCCATCCGCCTGCGCTGGTGCTGATAGTACCCGTACAGCGGCGTGGCAATGCGTAACTGCACGCTCTGGACGATCTCGTCGATCGTGTTGGGATGGCCCGGCTTGCCCTTGACCGGCGCCTCGGGACCCGTCCAGTAGTTGCCCTTGAGCGGCTCGTGGACCACCTTGATCTTCGGCGGGGCCGGGTAAAGCTGCCAGTGGTCCTTGCGCCCGGTCTCGACCTTCCACTTCTTGTAGTCGGCCTCGGTCTCCAGGACGATCAGGCTGGTGAACGGCGTGACGACGTAGTACTCCTTCGAGAGCTTGACGATTTCCTTCTTGTTCTTGTCGGCCCCTTCGCGGAGCAGGTGGTTTATTCTGGCCGAGGCCCACAGGCGCGGGGCGTAGTAGGCCCCTTCCGTCGGCGGCATCAGGTCGTAGGTCTCCTCGACGTTCTCATCCCCGGCGCGGCCCTTGAGCACCATGCGGGTCGGCATCAGTCCGTCGGTGCGGGCAAGGATGGTCAGCGCCTCTCCGTCGCTCAGCGTACCCGTGGACGGATAGGCATCGACGGCTACCACTCCCCCGGTCGCATCGGTGAAGACCGCCTCAATGTCCACGAGGCGGGGCGTGTTCAGGGCGGCCACCATGTCGAATGCGCGCCACGTGATGTCCTCGCTGGGGTTCATCGTGGTGAAGACTCCCCCGGTGCGGTCTGCTGCGGCCTGGAGAAACGTGGCGTCGACCTTCTTGCCCACGCCGATTCCGATGAAGGTGGCCCCTTCGGGTACGGCGGCGGCCAGGCGGTCGGCGGCCGTCTCCGAATCGGTCGCTATCCCGTCGCCGAGGTAGACGATGTGCGCGTTGGGCGCGTCGGTGCGCGAGATGATTTCGCCTGCGGCCTTGAAGGCCGCCAAGATGTTCGTGGCGCCCATCGGGGCGGATACCTCGGCAAACGCCAGGGCGCCCGAGGCCGACGGGTCGCGCACGGGCGTAAGCTCATCCTGCCAGGTGCGCACCCGCGTGTCGACGTTGATCAGCGCGAACGTATCGCCGTCGTCGGCCTCGGCCAGCAGGCGACCCAGGATGAACGCCTGGGCCTTGATGTCCACGCCCGATCGCGAGGCCGACACGTCGTTGATAACGACCCACTGCCTGGCCTGGGGCTCGCCACCGGCGGGGGGGGCCTTGGGGCGAACCTTGACCACGAGGAACCGCTTGCCGTCCTGGACGATCGTCGCACACTGGGGCCCCCATGGCTGTCCGGCCGTCGGCGTAAGGTGCAGCAGAAAGTCCTGGTCGGGCGCGACGTTGTCCTCGGAGTAGTCGATCAGCAGGTCACCGCTGTCGTCGCGGGCGCCAATGGCGTGCGTGCTGGAGGCGGCGTCAGCCTTGCCGGCGGCGCCCTTGACGCGAACGGAAATCGACAGCTTCTTGGCCTTGTCGTTGGCGTGCTCCATCGGCAGCCAGTACCGAAGCGTGTTGTAGAGTTCCGGCAGGGTCTGGGTGTAGCTGATGATGATCCGCTTTTCCTTGCGGCCGAAGATGGGGAAGACTCGCATCTTGAAGACGTTACCTTCCATCATCTCGAGCAGGGCGGGGTCCCGGCGACGGTAGACGATCGACTCGTAGACCATCCGCCCGTGCTGGCGGTCGACCATGCCGCCCTCGTTGAGCTTGCCGTTGACGTACATGGCCAGCCTGCTCAGCGAGGCGTCCGGCGGCAGCGGGAAGTAGAACGTGCCCTCGATCTGCCACTGGAGCTGGTTGAAGAACGTCTGGTCGATGGTCGTCCGCGCCACGCCATTTTCGATGACCACGTCCACGTGCAGGTGGCGAAGTTCCAGCCGGACCTGCTGGCCCCACGGGTCGACGGCTACCAGCTCGCTGCTGTCGTGCGTTTCGCCCTCGGGGCGGTCCGCCTTGAAGGGGTCTTCGCCGGCGAGTTGCTCGCGTGCCCAGTTGACCAGGTGCGAGAACCGCGGGGCCGGGCCGCGGCGGGGGGTCCCGCTGCGGTCCATCTGCGCCTGTTGACCGGGGGCAAGGTCGACCGAGCCCATGCGGTTTCTCACGTTCACGCGTCCCTGCCCGACGGCGACGAAGGTGGCGTTGTCCTCGGCTGCGACGGCGAACTTGGTGCCCTTGGCCTCGGCCCGCCCGTGTGGGGTTTCTACGACGAACGGGCGCGATGCCCTGGCCACGAACAGCAGGACCTGTCCCGATTCCAGCCGGATGCTTCGCGGGCCGGTCACGGCGTACTTCGCCGAGCCCTTGACGTAAATCATCGTCCCGTCGGCCAGCCGGTCCCTGCGGGCGGAGTCCTGGGTTGCCTTCCAGTCGACCAGCTCGGGCTTCGACGGCTGGAAGACGAACCAGGTCGTCACGATAAGTACCGCGGCGGCAGCGGCGTAAGGCAGTGATCGGAACAGTCGCATCATGGTGGGCCTTCCTATCGGCGCCCCCGCGGGCGCCCGCTCGAGTTGCTGCTTGAGTTCGGCCAGTATCCGCTCCTTCCGCTGGGGGGCGAGCTTCGGAGCCGCCGGGGCGTGGCGAAGGAGTTGAGACATGTTCTCATCAAAGATGTCATTTTCGTCGGGCATTATGCGCCTCCGAGTTCTTCCAGGTGGACGGCCGTGCCGGCCAAGGCGGAAAAGGTCTGCTTGAAGGCCTTGCGGGCACGCTTGATCAGGCCCTTCACGGCGTCGATGGTGGCCGCTCGTTCTTCTGCAATCTGCTGGAGTGATTTTTCGTCCATGTATTTTGCCTGTAGCACGGCTCGGTATGCGTCCGGGAGGTTGGCCAGCGTCATGCCGACGAGGTCCCGAGTTTCCTTGGCCTGGACCACGTCGAGGCTGAGGGGGGTTTGGTCGAGTTCGGCGTAGAGGCGCTGCAGCGAGCGGTCAACCGAGTCCCACAGGGCGGCCAGGGGTTTGTGGCCGCGCTGTCGCAGCACGTCGCGGATGCAGTTCCGCGACAGCGTGAACAGCCAGGAGATCATCAGCCCGCGGTCGGGGTCGAAGGCGTCGAGACGTTGAAGTGCGCGTGTGAAGGTTTCCTGGGTGACCTCGGCGGCCAGGTCGGCGTCCCGTCCGACGCGGTAGAACGCGAACCCGTATACCCCGTCGGCGTGCAGGTTGAACCAGGTTTCCAGGGCGCCTGGATCGCGCCGGCGCATCCGCCGGATCAGACCGGCGTCCGATTCCATGCGTTCGTCTGGTGCCACGAACCAATTCTCCGTGTAGTGCCCCGCCGGTAGCCGCCGATGCGGACCGGGCGAGCGTCCGGTAGAGATTGTCAGCGAACTGCCCCGAGGTGTCACAGTTTTTTTGCAGAGCGTCCGAAAGTCCGTGGTGCGATCGCAGCCTGGAATGTTGCGTCGTGCCGTGGTTTGCCGCGCAGCGGCAACCACGATGCAGGATTACAGCACTTCAGACGTGGTTGCCGGCCCGGGAACAGTTCGTCTCACACCGGCCGCGAGCGGGCGTCTACAAAATGGTGTGCGACATTAACCAGATGGGGATTGCATGGATTAACGGATTACAAGGATTAATGGCCAAAGTCTTGGTGACGACAAGTCTGAAACGGTCGGCCTTTACATAATTGAAGTCGTTAATCCCCTAATCCCGAAAATCCATATAATCCCCAACTGTCGTTCGAAGGCAAAAAACCGCGGCCACCTTTTTATGTCGCATGCTACAAAATGTGAGAAGCAGTTGCGTGCGCTGCGGGCAATGCCTAGAATGGTTTTGTAGACAGATTCTAATCACGGCGTCGGAGCCCCCGAAGCGGCCCGAAGCCCGTTACGACAGGAACAACCGAGAATAGGTAGGAAAGAAAATGGCAGACAAGAAGAACATCAGCAGGCGTGCGGTTATCACTGGATTGGCGGCGGGTGCGGGCGTATTGGCGATGAACTCGTCGAGCGACGCTCACTGCGGCAAGTGCGGACCGGCCGGTAAGAAGGGCAAGAAAGCCAAGGGCTTGAACTTCAAGAATTCGGACTTCTACACTTCAGGCAAGTTCGACGAGGACAAGGCCAAGGATGGAATCATCGCCCTGATGAAGCACCACGGGTATCCGATGTTCCCGGACATTAAGAAGGATCTGTGGGTCTCGGACTACGAAATCGGGCAGTTCACGAAGCTCGGTCTGGCGGCCCGGATGTGGTACAACAACGAAGATGACCGGTACATGCTGATGGACCTGTTCCTGGTGCCCGGACAGATGCTTCCGGAGCACTGGCACCTGGCGACCGACAAGAATCCTCCGAAGCGAGAAGGGTGGCTGGTACGTAACGGTCTTTCGCACATTGTCGGTATCGGCGAACCGAACCTGAGTAAAGAGTGCGTGGTTCCCAAGTGCCATATGGGCGGTAAGACCGAGACCAAGCACGAAGTGATCGCCAAGCCGGGCATGTTTGTCCCGCTGGCCAAGGTCCTGACAAAGCACTGGCAGCTTGCAGGCCCCGAAGGCGCCATCATCACCGAGGTCGCCAACGTCCACGATAACAAGGGCGTAAGGCACTCCGATCCGGTCGCCAACAAATACTTCATTAAGTTGGCTAATTCATAAATCCGGTCGGCCTGTAGCCGATTCGCATAGCAGCATGATTTCCCGGCCGCCGGTATACAGATTACCGGCGGCCGGGCAGCATTTCTAAATACCCCTTTCAATAGCGCAGGATTGTTGGTATACTCTCCGCCTTACCTCGTGGCCGAGGTGCTTGTTATGACCGCCCGGGCGGGGTAACTCACCGGATTTCATTGGACTCCGCAGCGCCTGACGCTGTGGTCGTCCGAAACTTCAGAACGCCGAGACAAGGGAGCTTTACCGTGGATTTTGAGAACAAGATTGCATTGATTACCGGGGCATCGGGCACAATCGGACTTGGTATCGCCAAGGACCTGCAGGCCCAGGGCGCCAAGGTTTTCCTGACCGACCTCGACCAGGCCAGGCTCGATGAATGCTGCAATGAAATCGATCCTTCCGGCGAAACCGCCAAGTCTCTGGCGGGCAATATCACCGATCACGAGCAGGTCAAAGCTATTGTCGCGGCCGCACTTGATGGATTTGGCGGAAAGATTGACGTGCTGATGAACGTTGCAGGCGTCACCGGTGAAGGAAACAAGGTCGAAGATATTACTCCCGAGGATTGGGACTTTATCTACGCGGTGAATTGCAAGGGCACGTTCCTGTTCGTCAAGGAAGTCGTCCCCGTCATGAAGGCCTCCGGCGGTGGGGCGATCGTGAACTTCTCGTCCAAGTCAGGGAAGACCGGTTCTGCGGTCATGAGTGCTTATTCGTCGGCAAAGGGCGCAATAATCGCCTTCACGCAGGCACTTGCCTTTGAGCTGGCGGGCGACAATATCCGCGTAAACTGCGTCTGCCCCGGGATTACAGAAGGCACAGGCGTATGGTCAAGCGTTTCGACCGCTTACCAGAGAACGATGGGGCAGTCGATGGAAGAACTCATCAAGACCTTCAGCGCGAAAGTTCCTCTCAAGCGTCTGGCCAAGATCGAGGAAGTTGTCAACGTTACCGTCTTCCTCGCCTCCGACAAGGCCGGTTACATGACCGGACAGGCAATTAACATCACCGGCGGACGGGAAATGCACTAAGACAATTATGTCTTGCAAGCCGGCTCGACGGTGTGTAAGTTTACACGCCCTATAATCACAACGCACAGGAGCGACTGATGGCAGAGAATAGTCAGGAAGCATTGGGAATGATCGAGACGCGCGGGTTCACCGCTATGGTTGAAGCGTCCGACGCGATGGTCAAGGCCGCAAAAGTCGAACTCGTCAGCTATGAGAAGATCGGCGGCGGGTATGTGACGGCGGTTGTTCGTGGCGATGTGGCCGCAGTTCGTGCGGCGGTTGATGCCGGTACGCGAGCGGCGGAGCGCGTGGGCGAGATCGTTTCGACGCACGTGATTCCGCGTCCTCACGGTAATGTGGACGTTACGCTTCCGCTGGGTCGCACTCCCAAGAAAGGTAAGT
>CAZSLS010000163.1:0-15772 GCA_964607575.1 uncultured Planctomycetaceae bacterium
ACGGTAGTCTTCTGGGAGTCCGCGGGCAACCACGTCATCCGGTACAACGAGTGCTTCTCTGACAAGGATCATTACTTCAATGACGCCATGGGCGCCGGATACAACGGCGGGCGCCGCGGTTTCCCCGGAGCCGACAGCGACATCTACTGCAACTACATAGCCAACTGCTGGGATGACGGTATCGAGGCCGAGGGCGGCGATCAGAACGTACGGATATGGAACAACTACATCGAGGACGTACTCATACCCATAGCCAACGCGGCGGTTTCCATCGGACCGCTCTACGTATGGCGGAACGTCTCGGGGCGCTGCTTCAGCCCGCGGGGCAGCAGATGGAACATGACCCACGGACCGTTCATCAAGATGGGCTACGCCGGCGGCGAGAAGTGGATGACCGGCCACATGTACATCTTCAACAATACGGTTTTCCAGAAAGATAGCAACGGCGCAGGCGGGCTGGGCGGCGGCAGCAGGATCATCAAGCACTGCATCACTCGGAACAATATCCTCCACGTCCGCAAGGGCGATCGTAACAGTATTGCAGTCGACCGCAGGCATGTTGACAACGACTTCGATCGTGATCTCACATCCGGGGCCTTTCCTGAGAAGCACGAAAAACACGGATTGAAAGGATCGCCGCAGTACATACGCGGGGCGGGGTTTGACCGCAAGACCCGAACGGGCGTGTTTCAACTGGCGCCCGGGAGCAAGGGGGTTGACGCCGGGGCCGTCATCCCGAATTTCTGCGAGACAATCAACGGGAACCGCCCGGACCTGGGCGCTCACGAATCCGGAACGGGGAAAATGCGTTTCGGCGTGCGGGCTCAATTCGTCCCGCCCGGCGCTGTCAGAACAATCCGTTCGAAGAAGAACGGCACCGCGGCGACACGCCGCGGCTCCGTCTTGTTGCGCGAATGAGACGTGTGAGATTTCACACCGCAATGTTGCGATACCTCGCCCAATCCTCGGCAAGTTTACACCGTGTCATCGCCCAGGACAGAGCTGCGGCGTGTCGCCGCGGTGCCGTTGTGTTCGGAAACAAAAAGGAGGCGGTAGAGGCAGTGTTTGCACGTGTTGGTGCAGCGATAGGTGAGCATTACGCCACCCGAGACAAGCGACCGATGGTCAGGGTTGCCCCGGATGCATGCTGGTCCATCGGGCCGGTCACGCGGGCTTCCTGCCGATGGGGCCTGTTGTGGGTACGGGGAAGGTGGTTCCGCCGGCGGGGAAAACGGTCACCTTTTGCGGGCTGTCGCCCAGCAGTTTGCCCGCGGCGGCGAAAGCGTCTTCGGGCATCGCGAATACTTCGAGCCCGGGGAAGTTCGCCCCGGTTTCGTGCAGGGTTGGCGCGACCAGGAAAATCGGATTGCGGTGAATCGTCTGGAGGCCCATGCGCACGAAGAATCCGGCGTCACCAGCCAACCGGGGAACCAGGCGGAGCATCAGCGAGCAGAGTGCTTCAGGCCCGAGCCACCTGACTATTCTCCGCGTCCACGCCGCGCTGATCGGCCAGCGGGGCGGGTCCATACCGTTGAGCCCGGCCTCGCAGCGGGAGATGCAGATCACCACCCCTCCCGGGCGCGCGGCCCACCTGGTGTTGGCCACCGCCTTGAACGACTGCCACAGATCGAAATCTCGCGGGAACGCGTTGGTTATCAGGACGTCGGCAAGGGGGGCGGGGGTGACTATTCCGCACGCTATCGAGCACTGCTTGGCAAGCATTTGCTGCGTGGATATCGGGTCGCCGGCGCCTATGTGGACCGGGCGGTCGTTATCGTCGAGCATGTAATGCACCGCAAACGTCACGCCGCCGCGGGCGTCGAGCAGCCTCCCGCCGGCGTCTATCGCCGCTCGCATCGCGTTCTTCTCGGCGCCGGTTCCCACCAACTGTTTCGCCCGCCTGGTCAGGCCCAGGCGGTGCAGATCGCGGATCGTGTCGAGGTGGCTGCAACCGGGGAATATCATCTTGAACCCGCCGCCGAAACCGGCTTGAAGGTGCGGGCAGACGGCGGATATCACAATTCGCAGATCGGCGTCGGCGACCTGCTTGTCGACGAGAAACTCGACCTTGCCCGCCGATCCGAGCGAGACGTACTGACCTCGGTCGTGCCATGGATTGTTCCGCCACTTGAGCTTGTCGACTTCCGGACCGAGTTTTTCGGCGGCTTCGGCGTCGGTCATCGGCGGGTGCATCCCGTTGGCGAAGACGACCTCGACCTGCTCGTCGGCGATACCCCCATGGCGAATTTCGCGCATTACCGTTTCGAGGATCAGGGGTACCGGAGAGTGGCGGGTGATGTCTTCGATTATCAGGACGATGCGTCCGCTGGGGCGTGCGGCGAGCAGTTTTCCCAGCGGTAGGGCGGTGTCCGGCTTGTTGAGGGCTCCTGCCAGGCGGTCGGGCCAGGCCTCCTGCCCGGGGGGCAACTGACTGCTGGCCGTCTGCTGGACAGTCCAGTTGGCGGGCAGTTCAATCGACAGGTCTTCGTTGACCCATGGCAGGGTGATGGTGGGCATTAGTGGTTGATTCCTATTACTGGTCGGCTTTTTAGTTACCTTTGAGTCGACCGACGATCACATGATAAACGTCCAAGGGCTCGGGAATCGAGACGAAATCTCCGAAGCCCGCTTGGGCGAGCAGCGCCGAAAGCTGCTCGGGACTCCGGTGGATCATATGCAGGCCCATTACGCGACGGAAGAATCGGTCGGTACCGTGGGCCGTTGAGATACTGTTAAAGACGATAGATCCCCCGGGGGCCATCACATCGGCCAGGGACTGGGCGATATCGGCGATCTGCTCGTCGGTGAGGTACTCGCAGATACCGATCATCTTGACGACTACCGGCGGGGGGTCGAGCACGTCCTTTACGTCGCGTACGTCGCCCTGGACGTATTTGACGCGATCGCCCACGCCGCAGCTCTCGGCGAGTTGGCGTCCGTATTCGAAGGCATCGCTGCTGATGTCGACCAGTGTCGCATGCGAGCTTGCGGGCGCCTCGAGCAGGGCATCGATGATGATCCTGCCCGGACCGGCGCCCAGGCACAGCGCGTGGACGGGCTTGTCGCCGGCGCTGTCGGCCTGTTCGATGAGTTTTGACAGCATCCTTGCCGCCAGGCGGCGGCGATTGCGGAGCGCCATGCTCATCGCGCCACCGTTGACCATGAACTTGTCGGCAATCTGTCTGGGTTTACCGTGGTAGCTGATGACCATCGACTTCCATCCGCCCGGATCGGTCCAGTTGGCCTGCGCCAACTCGCTCTTGCTGAATCGCAGTACCGACTTCATCGCCACGGCGGGGATGTAGTTGACCAGCGGATTCAGAACCGCCCGCTTCAACGCGCGCTTCACCGGGCCTACACGTTCGAACTCGAGGTCGGTCACCCACGAGTGTATTTCTTCGTTTTGATCCATTGCCCAAAAGTATACGCCGCCAGAGTCCCCGGGAACAACGGGATTCTCATTCCAGCTTCCAGCCGCCGGGCGTGCGCCACATCTGGTTCGCAGTTTTCCACACGGGCCAGTCTGCCAAAATGAATGGTGACACCGGGATGAGGATGCCTGGAATGTATATAGAATGCTGGTAACGGAAGGAGTTGCGAACAGGAAGACCGCGGCGCGGGGAACTTATCGCCTGCTCCGTGCGTCATATTACGTGTAGGGGATCGGGCGGTATTTGGACGAAAGGTTATGCTATGGCGAGATGCAGATTGACTGTCAGTGTTCTGGTGGTGGCGATCGTCTCCGCCGTCGCGACGCAAGCCGCCGAGCCGATGAATCTGTCCCACGGGCCCGATCGGCGTTCTGACAGGGTAACCTCGATAGTCTTCAGCCCCGACGGTAAGTGGGTCGCCGGGCACTACCGACGCCACGCGACGGATCGCGCCGGAGACGATCGGCGGGCGTTTGTCGCGAAGTGGGAGATCGCCGGCAAGGCTCGAACGATCGTTCCCGCCTCCGCCAAGACGCCCAGGAACGTACGATCGCACACACCGACCGCCAGGGGCGCCGAGCCGGTGGCGGTGAAGAACCTCCGCCTGACCAGGCTCATCGCTCCCCGCGACCGTGTCCGCGTCAGCCGCGACGGTAAACTGATCGCCATCGGCGGGCGCGGCAAGACCGTCCTGCGCACGAGCGATGGAAAGCCGGTCAAGACGTTTCTCGCCGGCGGGGGGGCTGTCGCCTTCAGCGCCGACTCCAAACGCCTCGCCGCTGCCGATAACCGCGGGATCATCCGCGTCTGGGACATCGCAACGGCGAAGCTTGTCCGCACATTGCGCCTCGACGATCACAAGGAAAACACAGTTCTCGCCGCCGCCGTCCAGTGCGCAAGCAAGTTCGGCGACCCGGCGGGAAACCGCAAGAGAATCGCATCTTTCGTGACCCGTGCCGCCCGCAAGGGCGCAAAGATCGTGGTCCTGCCCGAGACTGCGATTACCGGCTACATGACGTCAGACACCAGGACCGCCTGGCAGGTGCCCGGTCGCGAACTCGGCGAAGGTCTCAAGGGCGTAGATCCCAAAGACGCCGCCGAGACCGTACCGGGACCATCGACAAAATTGTTCGCCCCGCTCGCCGAGCAGTATGGGATATACCTTACCGTTCCGCTCCTCGAAGTCGACCGCAAGACCGGCAAGTACTACAACACTTCGGTGCTCCTGGGGCCTGACGGTCGCATCCTGATCCACTATCGCAAGCGCAACCCGTGGATATGGGCGGAGAAAGGCTGGGCCGAGAACGGAAATCTGGGCAATCCGGTAGCCGACACGCCGTTTGGTCGATTAGGCCTGTTGATCTGCTTCGACGTTCACAAGCAGTTCGAGGTAATGAGCAAGCGGAAGATCGATACGCTGCTCTATTCCATCGCGTGGGTCGACGCCGCCGGAAGCGACTGGTTTTCCAAGCTGCTTCCCGCCAGGACGAAGGATTGCAACTTCAATGTCATCGGCGCCAACTGGACGGTACCGAAGAACCCCAAGCCCGATTGGCACGGGTACGGGCAGAGCCTGATCATCTCGCCCAAGGGCAAGGTGCTCGCCAAGGCCAAGAATGATCTGGCCGAAGAAACGGTCTTCGCCGAGATCCCGATCCCGGCGAAATAACGGTGGGAAGCGGTTTTGCCACGGATGACACGGATAGCACGGATAGTTAGAGTACGACAACGCCGACGAGGTGTTTGACGTTGGGCGTGCATCACCGTAGTTTCCCCGATTAGCGGTCGACGGGACGTCGGCCGCTAACGCCGTTAAGCCGTGGCCTCATCGACGATATCAGAACAACCAAAGGCAGCGACTCGCTGACGTCGGTCGGGGCGTGGGGTCGCATGGGGATCCCTTCCGGCACGGAAGAGACGCGTGAAACCGCAAGCGGTTAAATGGGGTCATTGCCCCTCCAGGCGTGCGCTGATCTCCGCGTGACCTCCGGGGCAAAACTTGCTGGTCCGTTACAGCATCTGGCCTTCAATGATCGTTCAGCCTTGTGTGGGCTCCTCGGCGATTTCGGCGGCGGGGGTTTGGGGTTTGCTGGTCCAGAATGTCTGGACCAGCGCGCCGATGCCGGCGAGCGTCAGGAAGGGGAAAATGATGAACCATCCAAGGATTGGCGTGATGCTGGCCCCGGCGAAGACGAGCCATCCGACGGCCAGTTGGGCCACCGGTCCGCGGTTTGCGCCGGATCGCGCGAAGATGCGCCGCCCCATGTCCTGAGAGACCATGGGGAAGGTGATTAGCACGAGGAATGTCATCAGCACGATCGCGAGCACACCGCCGAGCGGTTTGGACGCCAGGGCCGCCACATACACGATGGCAACCAGCACCACCAGCACGGCCGCGCCTAGCAGGAACGAGCGGAACAGTCCCTTCCGCAAGGCCTCCGTGCCGCACGTGGTCAAGCCCGGGAACAGCAGTTGCACGACGATCAGGAGGCTCAATCCCACGGCTACGGCGAGGAATGTGCACATGATCTTGCTTATTGCAATCACGGCCCCACGCATCCCTTGGGCCCGGTGATGGTAGTCGCCTGCGGGCCTGGAGGCTGGTGCGTTTTGGGTTTCGGGCGCGTCGTCGATGGCCATGCAGGGCACGGCCGACAGTAGCACGGTGGCGGTCAGTGAGAGGACGATGGCGTACTTGATCACTTGGTTCATGTCCAATTCCTTCTGTAGTGGGTTCGTTGGTTCGCAGGCGCGGCGGATGATCGGGCTCGCGGCTCGACGAGCAGGCGGAGCGCGGCCAGACCGGAGGCGAACAGAACGGCGGCGCCGACAAGCGTAGCGACTGACAGCCAGGAGACGCCCGACTCGACGAGAGTCGACCATCCGGACGCTACGTCGTCGGTGAGATCGATGGCGAATTGGCCCCATGACGCCGCCGACTCCGCTGGCAGTTCCGCAGCGGCGGCGAGTTCGGCCGGCCAGAGTAGCCCGACGGTCGCTGCAAGAAGGACTGCCGCGGCGCATGCCGCGCCGATCCAGCGGCACTCCCGTCCTACGGACGCTCTCCGCTGACTCGCGGCGCCCAGACGCGCCATGACGCCGCCGGCGAAGCCCCGCGGAACGGCCCGGAAGGGCTCGTCCTGAAGCAGTCGCTCGACGGCCGCGTAGGCGTCGAGTTCCGCCCGACAGTCCGGGCACTGCCGCAGGTGCTCGGCCAGCATCTCCGCCTCGCCCGACGGGAGCGCCCGGTCCAGATAGTCTTGAATCCGCATTGTCACATCTTCGCAGTTCATCGGTAAGCCTCTATTGCATTTCAGCCATATGTGTGAGTTTCCGCCGGAGCATTTCTCTGGCCCGGTGCAGCCGGACCCTCACGGTGCCCGTGGGGATCTCCATCGTTCGGCCGATGGTCTCGTAGTCCATACCTTCAAAGTACCGCAGTGCGGTGACGGCCTTGTAGCCCGGCGGAAGTGCCGCCACGGCACGGCGGACGGTCTGGCGCATCTCTTCTGACTCGGCCAGCCTGGCCGGATCGCCCAGGCCGCCGGGTGCCGTCGGGCCGGTCTCGACCTGCGTCTGCAGTTCAACGGTCTCCTGGGACCAGGGCGACGAGGCATGCCGTTTCTGCCGGCGGAGCCAACTCAGGCCGGTATTGATCGCGATCCGCACCAGCCACGGCTTGAACGGTAGCGACAGGTCGTAGCGATTGAAGTTCCGGTAGAGCTTCAGGAAGCATTCCTGCGCGAGGTCTTCGGCGGCGGCATGGTTGTAAGTCAGCCGATACGCCAGGTTGAACACCAGCGTTTGATACGCCTCGACCACACGTCGAAACGCCTCCCCGTCGCCGCCCCGGGCGTCCGCCAGGATCTGCTTGTCAGTGTCCATGCCTTCCACTCTGCGTGTTTCCATAAGCAAATACGCGAGGGCTTGTCGAATGGTTTCCTTTTTTTTGGTTCTCATCCAATAAAGTTGGTGGTTTCTGCAGGGCGTCCCTGTCGAAAACGTCTTCCAGGCGAAGACGCTTGCTATCGGCCCTTGCTTCGAGTGCAATACCAGCGTGCGAACAGGATTGATTGTGGCCCCCGAATTCCCCGGAATTCATAAGAAAGAAAGGCGAGGCTATGAAAGTTGGTCTGTACAGCATTACGTATCGGGGTGTTTGGTATGAAGGCCCCGCCGTCGACTTGTTCGACCTGCTGCCTTTGGCCAGGGAGCAGGGCTGGGAAGGGATCGAACTCGATACGGAACGTCCACATGCCGCGCCGATGGATCTTTCATCCGATGACCGCAAACGGCTACGTGATTTGTCGGGTTCCCTGGAATTGCCGATTTGCGCGGTATCCCCCAACTGCGATCTGTCGAGCCCGATACCGTCGCACCGGGAGGCGATGATTTGCTATGTCCGGGAATGTATCAAGCTGACCCGCGACCTCGGCGCGCCCATCTGCAAGATTTTCGCGGCATGGCGCGGTATCACCGTGCATGACGGCGTGGGAACCTACGATGAGACTTACGGACACACGCCATTTCCGTACTGGAAGGCCGGCCGGTGGGATTTTGTTGTGGAAGGTATTCGCGAACTTGCCGGGATGGCCGAAGACTACGGCGTCGTCCTTGCCATGCAGAACCATGGCCCCGATGTTATCACGACATATCAGGAGGTGCTCCGGATGATTGAGGAAGTCGGTTCTCCCGCGTTCAAGGGTTGTATGGACATCAATATCGAACCCGACCCGGAATGTGAAACCGCCGAACACGCCCGTAAGATGGCGCGTGACTCAGGCGACCTTCAGGTACACGCTCACTGTAACGGTGAGTTTGCGCGAAACGCGGACGGAGAAGTAGAGCTGGTTGCATCCGGGTACTTTGATGCTCGATTTTGGGAGCGCCGCATCGCCTATCGGGAGTATGTCAAAGCCCTGGTGGAATCCGGGTACGACGGCTACATCAACTGGGAGTTTTGTCATCCCGGTAAAAAGGATGGTCAGTTCGTCGGTATAGATTACGTGCACGATCAAACACAAATGGCTTTTGAATATCTCAAACGATTTCGTGATGAAGCCATGGCGTAAGGGGTGGGGTCGTGGATGCAATCAAGGCATGACAGAAGAAGCCCTGAGCATTTCATCTAAAGGCACGATACTCGCCCGTGTCGCCGGCGACCTGGCGGAAGAAACGGTCTTCGCCGAGATCCCGATCCCGGCGAAATGATTGCTTCTGACGATTGTCGTCCGCCGTATCAAAGAAGATTTGGATAACATAATCTGCATCCTTTCCATGGGGGGCGTCATAGTCTATTTTGGTGTTTGAATCACGACTGGTGTACTTCCTTTGCATCAAAAGGGTCCCCGCTATGAAGTATTTTCTGAATGTTGGAATGACGTGGCGATGCGCGTTGTGGCCATCGATTAACAGGACAAGGAGAACACGATGAATCGACGAGAATTCTCATCGACTATGGTTATGCTTGGCGTAGGCGCCCAGGCCATTTCCGCACAGGGCGCGGCAGCCGCCCCCGCCAAGGCGACAGCTTACTACCAGGAACCGGCAAGAAGATTGCCCGCCAGGCAGTTTGACGTCGTTGTGGCTGGAGGGGGGACCGCCGGCGTGGTAGCGGCGCTGGCGGCAGCACGCCAGGGCGTCAAAACCGTCCTGATCGAGAAGAAGGGATACCCCGGCGGAACCGTGACCGAAGGCGGAACGGCGCTGCACAGCTTCTACAATCTCTGGAAAGCTTTCCCCAATGTCAAGAAACGCCAGGTTGTCAAGGGGATCGCCCAGGAGATTATCGACCGCCTCGCGAAGGTCGGAGCGACCAGCGGGCACGCCGAGATGACAAAGGGCTTCGACTACGATTCAATGTGTACGGCGATCGATACCGAGATGTACAAGCTGGTTACGTTCGAGATGCTCGTCGAGTCCGGCGTGAACGTGTGTGTCGGGACCATGTTGGTCGATGCGATCAGGGATGCTTCGCGAATCAAGGGAGTCATCGCCGAAAGCCGCTCCGGGCGCGAAGCGATCTTCGCGCAATCATTTGTCGACTGCACGGCAATCGGCGACCTCGCTGCACGGGCCGGTGCGAAATATACCGAGCCCAATGACTACTCGGTGGCCAACAGTATCGGCGTGGGCAACGTGAGCGTCGAGAAGTACCACGAGTTTCTCAAGTCATCCGGAGCCGTAAGGGAGTATAGCGAAGGCATGCGCAGCGGGCGGGGGGGGAAGATCGTCAGACTGCACGCCAACTGGCGAAAGCTGCCCGCTGAGTTCAGGGCGGCCGCTGGGAGGATCGGTATGTCGGTCGTCATCACGACCGTACACGACAATTACTTCATGTTCATCAAGCTGAACTGCCGAATACCGGGCAAACCGACAGACCGCGACGCGGTGGCCAAAACGGAATTGGAACTGCGCAAACGTCAGGCCAAGGCGATTCAGGTCCTTCGGAAATACGTCCCCGGATGCGAGAAGGCGTTCATCGCCCGGACCAGCCCGACTCTCTGTATCCGGCGAGGGCGGCGGATTGTCTGCGACTACGACATAACGCACAAGGACGTGATCGGAGGGAAGCATTTTGCAGACGACATCATGGCATACGGTTTTCACGACAATGCGCCGCGATACCAGATCGCCGGCGGCGGAACGTACGGGATTCCGTACAAAGCGCTCCGTGCGGCGAAGATCGATAATCTCATGGTCGCCGGGATGATGATCACTTCCGATCACCGCGCTCACATGTCGACGCGGAACACTGTCTGCTGCATGGGACAGGGCCAGGCCGCCGGAACGGCCGCCGCGCTCTGTGCGTCCCGGAAATGCGGCAGCCGAGACCTGCCCTACACCCAACTGAGAAAAGCCCTGGAAACCGGCGGCGTGTACTTTGAGAGCTAAAGGAGCCGCAATGCAATATCGGAAGTTTGGAAAGCTTGACAGGGAGTTCTCGGCGTTGGGGTTTGGTACGATGCGCCTGCCTGTCGTGGACGCCGACGACACGAAAGTAGACGAAGCCGCCGCCATCGAAATGATGCGCCATGCGATCGATAACGGCGTGAACTACTTCGATAGCGCCTATCCGTATCACGGTGGAAACAGCGAGCGGGTTCTGGGCAAGGCGCTGGCGGGCGGATATCGCGATAAGGTCGCGATAGCTACCAAGCTTCCTCCCTGGCAAGTCAAATCGGCCGATGACTTCGACCGCCTCCTGAACGAGCAGCTCAGCAGGCTCGGGTGCGAACATATAGACATGTACCTGCTGCACTGCATGCAGTGGAAGTGGTGGCCCGTGCTGCGTGATCTGGGCGTCCTGGAATGGTTGGAGAAGGCCAAGGGCGACGGGCGAATCGGGGAGGTGGGTTTTTCGTTTCACGACACGGTGGACATGTTCAAGGAGATCGTCGACGCCTACGACTGGCGCTTCTGCCAGATCCAGTACAACTACCTCAACGAGGGCGTGCAAGCCGGCATGGAAGGCCTGAAATACGCCGCGGACAAGGGACTGGGCGTCGTAATCATGGAACCGCTTCTCGGCGGGTCGCTGGCCAATCCGGGCGGCGCGGTGGGGGAGATATGGTCCGGCGCGGGTTTGGGTCCGGTGGACACGGCGCTTCAGTGGTTGTGGAACAAACCGGAAGTCTCGCTTGTCCTGAGCGGGATGAGCGATCTGCGGCAGGTCAAAGATAACATTGCAAGCGCCTCTCGCTCGGGCGTAGGGGCGCTGGGCTCCGAGGCCCTCGCAACAGTCACCCGCGTGCAGGAAAAGTATGCCGAGGTATTTTCGATCCCCTGCACGAAATGCCGCTACTGTATGCCCTGTCCATCCGGCGTCGAGATTCCCGTGAACTTCGAGTACTACAACGCGGCGGTCATGTTTGGCGGTACGACCCGGACGCTGCACCGCAACCTCTACGCGGGCCTGCCCGAAGCGCAGCGAGCCGCCGGTTGCACGCAATGCAAACAATGCGAGGAGAAATGTCCCCAGAAGATCGCCATCAGCGAACTGATGCCCGTCGTTCGTGAGGAACTCGGATAGATCTATTTGTACGTCAGGACGGCCGCGGGGACCAGGCGTATCTTGCCCCACGCCCCGTTGTGCGCCAGGAGTTGGCGGATCTTCTTCCCGTTGCGCCCCAGTACGATCACCCCTTCGGTCTTGTTGGTAATGGCGGTGGTACCGTCGGGCAGTCTGCAGACACCGGAGACCGCGGCGGGGCAGAGACGCTGCCACAGGATCTTCCCTTTGCGATCCACTTCCAGGACTCTCTTACCGGCGTACTCGCCGATCAGCACATTACCGTTGGGCAGTTTTATCGCGTCGCAGGGGCTCTTGAGGCCCGTCTTCTGCCACACTATCGCGCCTTTGCGGTCGACCTCGATCACGCGCGCACCGGAGTGTTCGGCGATCAGCGTATTACCGTTTTCCAACCGCTGGGCGCTGATGGGGCTCCTGAGCGCCGTTTTCTGCCATACGACCTTGCCCTTGGCGTTGACCTCGGTTACGTGCCCGCGGTGAGTGTAAGTGATCAGCGTGTTTCCGTTGGGCAGGCGGGAGATGTCGAATACACCGCCGGTTCCGTTGGGCACGCCGGTTGGCGCCCAGACCGATTTGCCCTGCAGATTATACTCTTCGACGTTCTTGGTCCCGCTGGAATATCCAACGATGATGCTACCGGTGCCCGTGCCCGTCACGCAGTACAGAGTGGTGCGCATTTTCTTCGACCACGCCATCTTGCCCTGGAGAGTCAGCGCGCTGACGGTCCTGGAACCGTCGTTGCTGACCAGCATCGCCACGCTTCGCGCTTTGATCCTGGCATGGTCGTAGGAGAATTTCGCCCTGCTGTCTTTCCACCATTTTCGCCATTTGGCCGCCGCGCGGACCCGGCTCGCCGGTTCGTCGCGCGTGTTGAAGCCGAAGTTCTCGCCCGTGAGCCTGCGCAGGGCGTATTCGGCGGTGTAGCGTCCCGAGTCGCTGGCGTGGTCCAACAACTGCATGAGTATGTCGATAAGCTTCTTGTCGCTGATTGACGCGAGTATGTTAATCGCCGGGTTCAACTCGGTTCCGACATCTTCGACCCTGGCCTGGATGGCCTTGATGGCGACGCCGACGCGATCGGACACTTCGATATCTTTGTGTCCGGCGACCTCATTGAGCAGCGGGAGGATTTCGGGGCCGGATTTGAGCAGTTCCGCCGACGCGGCTTCTCGCACTTTCCAGACCGTATTGCCGAGCTTGCCGATCAGTTCCTTGATTCGTTTCGTCGTCGCGCTGGTGAGCTTCGCCGGCGGGGCGATCGCCCGGGCCAGGGTGGCTCGGGCTTCGGCGATCTTGGCGTCGCTGGGCCTGGTGGTGGGTTTGGCGGACGGTTTGGTGGTCGTCCCCGGCGCGGTAGTGGGGCGGTTCTCCGCCGCCAGGATACCGGCCAGGATTACCAAAGCCGAAAGTCCGCAAAGTATCAGTTGTGTTCCACGCATCATGCGGTTGGACATATTCATGACCCCAAAAGTATTGTTCAGCGACCGGGGTGTCAAGAAACTCAATGGTATTGGACTAACTCGCAGCGATTCAGTTCCCCGGAATTTACAAAACACCGCACCGAGCCGCTTCAACTGCAGGGCACGCCGTCTGCGGGTATTTCGATTTTCGCGGTCCACCAGATCGCGTTGAGTATCATCTTGCGAGCATCTTCGATCGCCCAGGTGCGGTGGAAGTGCCCGCCGGTGAATCCGAACCCGCGCCCTCCGTCGGTGCGCTGGACCGCCCAGGCGATGATTTCCCTATTGGGTTTCTTCTTGGGCAGCATGGTGGTCATCACGGGGATCAGGGCTTTGTTATTCGGGTCGAAGCGGATCTTGTAGTAATATTCCTCGGTGGTCGTGAACGGTTTCCATCCGCGGCAGAGCGGGTGCGTGGGCGCCCCGGGCGCGGCCTCGACGTTATTGTGGGGATTCTGCGAATAGTTCTTCTCGTAATATCCGCCGATCCACTTCAGGAAATCGCTGTCGTTGCCCAGCGGCGGGCACACAGCGTAGTGTATGGCTACCAGCCCGCACCCAGCCGCCATCAGTTTGCGAATCTTCTCGACACGCTTCTTCTCTTTGTCCATCAGGGCGTGCCTTCCCCATCCGTCTGAGTAGACCACTATGGTGGCCGCACCGTCCAGGACCGACGGATCGGCGGGCCAATCGTTCTTGATCACCAGCGTCTCGATCCCCTTGTCCTTGCCCGCCGCATCGAGATACTTCTTGAACAGATCCACTCCCGCGGCGTGTGCGTGTGCGGTTTTACCGTGGCTACCCTTTCCGGCGATCAGGACGATCTTTTTTTTTTCGGTCTTCTTTGTCGCAGTTACCGCCGCTTTCAGCGGGCGCGGGGTTGCGTCGGCCTTGAGATCGCCCAGTGCGTACTGGATACCCGCCAGCCAGTGCTTGAGGACCGCCGGATTATAGAACACCGGATAATCGTGCCCTAGCGCCGTGTAAAACACCCTTCCCTTACCGCAGCTCTTGATCCATCCCAGCGCGTAGTCATCGTCATCGCGCTTGCCCCTGAATTTGGGCTTGAGTTTCATCTTGCTGGTATCGAGGCTGTAGAGCACCCGCTGCGAGGCGCGATCGTAAGGTTTAGTAAAGGCGTATATCTCATCGTAGACCTCGAAACCCTTCCCTCCGAACGCCGCGCAGATCGGGTTTTCGGGATCGTCGATCTTGATTGGGACCTTCTTATGCCACGGATGGGCCACAAACGCCGCCCCGCAAATATCGGAGTACTCTTTGTGCCAACTGCTCAGGAAGCACCACAAACCGCCGTGGATCACCGCGAGTCCCTTCCCGCCGGTCACGAAATCTTTCAGGGACTTCTTGAGCTTCTTGTCATATTCTTCGGCGGCGGCTTTCTTGTCGGCCGGGAGTTTCTTGAAGTTCCTCGGCAGGAACAGCTCGCCGGTGGTGTTGTTCATTACGATCGCGTCGAACTGCTTGATCTTCTCCGGTTCGAACATGGCGATATCGTCGCTGACGACCGTGGTAAACGCGCCGGTCTTTGTGCCCATGGCTTCGATAGCCTTCACGCCGCACGGGATGGAGGCGTGGCGGTAGCTCTTGGTGAGGCTGAAGACCAGCAGCTTCCGTGGTTTGGCGGGCTTGGCGGTGGCTTTGTCGGGGGCGGCCTTGACGATTTTCGCGAAGTCCTCCTTCGTGGGTCCCTTGGCCTGGACGCTCGGGGCCAATAAGGCGACGATCGCTATCGCGACGGTGATTTTCTGCATGAAGGTCATGATTATCCTTTCGCTCAGTTGACTGTACTGCCGAACCACCGGCAGCGGTACAGTATGGAGGATAAGGAACTTTCCCGGCTGGGTCAATCGTTCAAACTCTGCTGGCGTGTGGTAATCGCGCTGGCGGGTCCGTATAATCCGGGCTTGAACTGAAATCCAGGTCCTCTTTAGTCAAGGGAGTTTCACTGATGGCAAAGTACACTATTGGTTTGGACTACGGTACCAACTCGGTCAGGGCTGTTCTGGTCGGTGTCGCGAACGGGCGGGAGGCCGCCACGGCGACCTGGACCTACGCACACGGGCACGAGGGGGTTATCCTGTCGCGCGACCCGAACCTTGCCCGCCAGCATCCGTCTGACTACCTCAAAGGCGCCGAGGTCACCATCAAGGCGGTGCTCAAGGCCGCCAGGAAAAAATCCAAGAGCTTCAAGGCCTCGGATATCATCGGTATCGGCGTGGATACCACCGGTTCGACGCCCTTGCCCGTCGACGCCGAGGGTACGGCCTTGGCGCTGAAGAAACGGTTCGCCAATAATCCGGCGGCAATGGCGTGGTTGTGGAAGGACCACACCGGCGTGGCGGAGGCCTCGGAGATCACCGCACTTGCGGAGCGACTCCGGCCTCAATATCTGGCCAAGTGTGGCGGTACGTACAGCAGCGAGTGGTTCTTCAGCAAAGTTCTCCACTGCCTGCGGACGAGCCCGGCGGTGTTTGACGCGGCATATACGTGGGTGGAGATCGCCGACTGGATCCCCGCTTCACTTACGGGCACCGAAGCCCCCGACAAACTCCGCGTCGGAATATGCGCCGCGGGGCACAAGGCGATGTTCAACAGCCAGTGGGGCGGGTATCCCGACAAGCGATTCCTGCGGAAACTCGACCCAAAACTCGCCGAGCTTAGAGATCACCTGCCGGCCGAGGCCCACACGATCAACAAGGCCGCCGGCCGCCTTACCGCCGACTGGGCAAAGCGCACCGGGCTTCCGGCGGGCATTCCGGTGGCCGTTGGAGCGTTCGACGCCCACCTGGGCGCGGTTGGCGCCGGTGTCGGGCCCGGAACGCTGGTGA
>CAZSLS010000164.1:0-15745 GCA_964607575.1 uncultured Planctomycetaceae bacterium
GATTTTTCCTGGCGGATTCGCGATGAGGTTATCGATTACGCATTCGAGCGCTGGGGGCGCGAGCGTACGGCGATGGTCTCAGCGCACAATACTTTCAAGGCGTCGTCAGCACTGCGGGAAACCGCTAAAGCTTTCGGATATTCCAACGCCCAGATATCGCAGATGAGCCCCGATGAACTCACCGCCAGGCCCGCGATCGGCCGACTGGCCGGGCGGATTGTCTCCCTGCCGCATAATCTGTGCGTTCATCCCGGGGGAATCGTGATCGCGCCCGGGCCGATCGAGAATTACGCTCCGGTCCAACCGTCGACCAAGGGCTGTCGAATTCTCCAGTACGACAAGCGCGGAGCCAAAGCCACCGGTCTGATCAAGCTCGATCTGCTGGGTAATCGCAGTCTGGCGACCATACGCCAAACCGCCGACCTGGTCCGACTTCGCCACGGGCCGGAGATTGACGTGGAAACGCTGGACCCCTCCGATCAGCGCACAATCGAGATGCTCCAGACCGGTGATACTGTCGGGTGCAACCAACTCGAATCGCCCGCAATGAGAAATCTGCTGCGTGCTATCCATCCGCACCATATGCGGGACGTGATGAAGGCTCTGGCGCTGGTGCGTCCGGGCGCCGCCGGGGCGGGTATGAAAGACGCCTTCATCCGCCGACACCGCGGCCTGGATCCGGTTCCGACCGTCGAGCCGAAAATAGATGCGATCCTCGCCGACACGTACGGTGTGATGTTGTACGAAGACGATGTGATGCTGGTGGCCGCTGCTATGACCGGCGGGAGCCTCCCGCGAGGCGACATGTTCCGAAAAGCCGTACAGAAATGCGCCTCCGACGCCGAACGCCTCGAACTGTCGAGCGACTTCCTGTATCGCTGCTGCGCCAACGGGATAGACGATCAACTGGCCCGATCGCTCTGGGTCCAGATGGCCAAGTTCAACTCCTACTCGTTCTGCCGCGCACACGCGGGAAGTTACGGTCGCCTGGGATACGCCGTTGCGTATCTAAAAGCGCACTGGCCCGTTGAATTCTGGACCGCCGCACTCAACAACAACCAGAGCATGTACCACCGGCGAGTTTACGTCGAACAGGCCAAACGCACGGGCGTTCGATTCCTGCCGCCCGATGTTAACCAGTCGTCGGCGGAGTATTCGATCCGAGGCGATGCGATCGGGATAGGTCTGGAATCAGTCGCGGGACTGGGACCCGCAGGGGTTCAGGCGATTCTGGACACGAGAGAGAAACGCCCGTTCGACACGCTCACCGATTGCATTTTGCGAACCGGTCTGGCCCGATCCGAGGTCGGGGCGCTGGTGTTGTGCGGAGCGTTCGATTTCACCGGATCGACCAGACCGGCGCTTATGATGGAACTGGACATGGCGATATCCGTCCGCCGAACATCGCGACATCGCCCCCCGGCGACCGGATTATTCACCGCCGCCGATCGCGCGGGCGGTTTGATGTGTGCTCCAGCCGACACGGGCGACTACTCGCCCGCGCGCAAATACATCGACCAGCGACGCATATTGGGCGTATCGACAGGTCCGCACATAATGAAAGTCCATCGGGCGCAGTTGCAGGGCGAAACCGACGCGACCAGCAGAGACCTGCCCGCCCTCATCGGCAAGCGGGTGACCATTGCAGGCGTATGCGAAGCCAGACGCCGAACAGACACCGCCGGCGGGCGAGAGATGATGTTCCTGACGATGGACGATGAATTCGGTCTGTTCGAAGCGACGTTTTTTCCGACTCCGAACGCCGAAGAGCAGTTCAACAGCTACGGGCCGCACATAATAACCGGCAAAGTAATCGAACAATACGGTACAATCAGCATCGAATTGGCGGGGCGATGTTGAATATAAACGCAAAAGACCGGCCGGAGCGGTCATTGCCTTGTCCGTTCTCTGTCTTTATGAATTAGAATGCGAATCTGTCGTTCATTGACAAACTATGGCCGATGCAAAACACATAATCGGAACCAGCGGGTACTCGTTTAAGGATTGGGTGGGAACGTTCTATCCCGACGGCACGCAGAGTCGCGACATGCTCAGTTGCTACGTTCGCCATTTTGAAACGGTGGAGCTGAACTTCAGCTACTATCGCATGCCGTCGGCCGCCACGCTGGACGCAATGGCCCGCAAAACGCCCGACGGTTTTACATTCTGGATAAAGGCTAACCAGGAGACCACCCACAAGCACAACAGGGCGGTCGCGGGCGAATTCCTGGAATCGCTCGATCCCCTGATATCGCGGGACAAACTCGCCGGCGTGCTGATGCAGTTTCCCCAGTCGTTTCATCGCACGGTCGCCAATCGCAAGTACCTGGCCGCCACACTCGATGATTTCGCAACCGTTCCGGCGGCGGTGGAGTTTCGGCATTTCAGTTGGTGCGACCCTGCTGTGGTCGATGGTTTACGCCGGCGGAACGTGACGCTTGTGATACCGGACGTGCCCGATCTGGACGGACTGTACCGCAGCGGTCCGCTGGCGACTTCTGCGACCGGTTACTTGCGCCTTCACTCTCGCAACGCATCGAAGTGGTACGCAGGCGGAGCCGAGCGATATGACTGGAACTACACCAACGATCAGATCAAAGAGTTTCTGGACCTATGGTCCGACACCGCTTCCCAAGTCGACAAGATGTACACGTTCTTCAACAACTGTCACAAAGGCCAAGCCGCGAAAAACGCAGAAGCAATGCGCCGAATACTCGAGCAGATATGATTGTTGTGCAAGCCTTCCCGAAGCTACGCTGGTCTCAGCGCTGGTAAATGGGCAGTTGGCGGTAGGACACCGTCATCGCCAGGACGCACATTGCCGTCGAGTAGCTCGATCCTCCGCGGGATCCCGACAGGATCCACGATCCGTCCTTCTTCTGAATCTTCAGGAGCGTTGTGTAGAGGCGCTGGCCCCATTGCTCCCAGTGTTTTCCGCCAACCTGGAACATCGCCTGGGAACAGTAGTAAACCGAATACGCCGCATGCGATCCGCTGAAATGCCTGTTTCCGGTGTAGCGTCTTATGATGTAGTCCGCGGCGCGTTTGGTTACTTCGCTTCCGTGCTGCTGTCCGCAGAGTTCCAGGCAGAGCAGGCCCACGCCGACGCGGCTGGGCGAGGACGATCCGCTGCGGGGCTGGTACGAGAAGCCCCAGTCGCGCGTTCGACATCGCATGACGTACTTGACCGCGTCGTCAATGCTTTTTGTAGGCACCGCCGCCCCGTTAAGCCTGGCCGATCTCAACGCCATCATCGCCCATCCGGTTAGCGACAGGTCGCTGTCGCGGCTGTCGGGCCGGTATCGCCATCCGCCGGCGTCTCTGCTGTTCTTGCGAACTCTCTGGGCCGTAAGTATCAGCGCCAACGCTTTGGGCAGGGCCTTGTCGATCTTCTTCTGGCGAGTTGGGGTGACCATGCCCGAGACTTCCGACAGCAGCAGCGTTGCGATGCAATGGGCGTACATAGGTCCGGACCCGTTCCGCCCGCTCCGTTCGGGCGAAACTAGAAGCCCGTTGGACTGGCTGGTCGAGAGGATGTAGTCGACGCCTTTGTTTATCACGTGTCCGTAGGGGCCTGTACCGGGCGTGTGCCCCTTGGACAGGAACGCCATCACGCACAGCGACGAGATTCCGGTATTGCCCCTCATCGACGAATTAAACGATCCGGCCAGCGCCGGTTTGCGCAGTCTGGCGGCCTGGGCGTCGGTGAGCTGCCTGTCAGCGAGGAACTCCAGCGCCCTGTCGATGGACTTGTCGACGGGCTCCTTGAACTTGTCCAGCGCTGTCGACGCTTTGTCGGCCGTTGCGTTCGAAGTGATAAGGATGCAGACAGCTCCGGCCAGCAGGCACGTAAGCACTATCGTCGGAATTCCGACCGGCGCGTGTTTTCCGGGTCTTCTTCGCATCATTCTGTTTTCCCGTTTTGGCCTTCTCGGATCAGCCCCTGTTTGGCCAACGCCTGGAAATACTGTCTGACCAGTTGCTTATATTGCTGGGGCACTTTGGCTCCGGCGCCCTGGAGGATTTTGTCGTCCAGTTTGCTGTTGAACGTCGCCCAGTTGTTCAGTGTTTTGTCCCATTTCAGTTTCGCGTCCAGTTGGGCCTGCGACATTTGTCCGCCGGAAGAGGCCTTGCCCTGACCGCTGCCGCCTTGTCCTTGCTGCCCCTGTCCCTGACCTTGCCCTTGCCCCTGCCCTTGACCCTGTCCTTGCCCCTGCCCTTGTCCCTGCCCTTGCCCCTGCCCTTGACCCTGTCCTTGCCCCTGCCCTTGACCTTGTCCTTGACCCTGTCCTTGTCCTTGACCGGCTTGGGCTGAGGCGTTCAGCCCCTGGGACTGTGCGGCGGACTGAGCGGCCGCCGCGGCTGCGGATGTGCTCGCCGCCGCCGCTTGCGCCGAACCTGCTGTTCCCGTTGAAGCCGCCGCTGCGGTGTCGTTAAGGGCCTGGCCCATCATGCCTGAATCAACCATTCCCTGATCGTCCGCCGGCGCACCGCCGGCTGCCTGCTCGAGCGTCTGACCAAGTTGGCTGAGTGTTTCAGCGGCCTGAGCCATCGCGGCTGCAGCGTTTTGCATAGATTGCTGGGGCGAACCCTGCCCCTGTCCTTGCCCTTGTCCCTGTCCTTGTCCTTGTCCCTGCCCTTGTCCCTGTCCTTGCCCCTGCCCTTGTCCTTGACCTTGTCCCTGCCCTTGACCCTGTCCTTGACCCTGTCCTTGCCCCTGCCCTTGTCCCTGCCCTTGACCCTGTCCTTGTCCTTGCCCTTGGCCTTGACCTTGACCTTGTTGCCCGGCCTGCTGTCCCTGTTGCCCGGCTTCTTGACCTTGCTGTCCGGCCTGCTGTCCTTGTTGCCCGGCTTCTTGACCTTGCTGCCCGGCCTGCTGTCCCTGTTGCCCGGCTTCTTGACCTTGCTGTCCGGCCTGCTGTCCCTGCTGCCCGGCTTCTTGACCTTGCTGTCCGGCCTGCTGGCCTTGCTGTCCGGCTTCTTGACCTTGCTGCCCGGCCTGCTGTCCCTGTTGTCCGGCTTCTTGACCCTGCTGTCCTGCCTGCTGTCCCTGTTGTCCGGCTTCTTGACCTTGCTGTCCTGCCTGCTGGCCTTGCTGGTTTGCCTGCTGTGCTTGATCCGCCGCCTCGTTCAGTTGTTGTGCGGCGTCTTGGGCCTGTTGTGCGGCTTGTTGGTTGTTGTCCAGATTCTGTTCGGTGTCGGCGAGATTCTGTCCCTGTTGGGCGAGGTTCTCGGCTTGTCTAGCCAGTTCCTGCTGCCGCTCGGCCAGTGCGCCTTCGAGATTGCCTTCGTTCACGGCTGCGATCTGGTCGGCTACGTTCTCTTGCCGCTGCGCCAACTCACCGGCTTGCTGAGCCTGCTGTCCTTGCTGCCCGGCTTGTTGACCTTGTTGTCCCTGCTGGGGTTGCTGTCCTTGCTGTCCGGCTTGTTGACCCTGTTGTCCCTGTTGGGGCTGCTGCCCTTGCTGCCCGGCTTGTTGACCCTGTTGCCCCTGTTGGGGCTGCTGTCCTTGCTGCCCGGCTTGCTGCCCCTGTTGCCCCTGTTGGGGCTGCTGTCCTTGCTGTCCGGCTTGCTGACCCTGTTGCCCCTGTTGGGGTTGCTGTCCTTGCTGCCCGGCTTGCTGACCCTGTTGTCCCTGCTGGGGTTGCTGTCCTTGCTGTCCGGCTTGTTGACCCTGTTGTCCCTGCTGGGGTTGCTGTCCTTGCTGCCCGGCTTGTTGGGCTGCTTGTTGTTGTGCTCCCTGCAGATCGTCCTGGGCCTGTCGTGCGGTCTGCTCGGCCTGGCCGAGGTCCTGCTTGTTCAATTGATCGGCGGTCTTGGCGGTGTTTTCTGCGGCTTGATCTATCGGCTGGGCGTTTGCCTTGGCGTTCTGGGCCTGAGCGTTGTCTGCGCCCTGGATATCGTTCTGAAGGGCTTTGGTGTCTCCGGCGATTTCCTGTTGATCGGCCTGGATTTGTTTGACCAGTTCCCTGGCGATGGCGTTTCGATCGGCTTTTGGATCGTCGAGCTTCTTGATCAGTTCGGCGACTTTGTTCTGGTCGTCGGCGAGGTTGCGCGCCTGGTCGGCGAGTTCGGCGGCTTTTGCCTGCTGGTCCTGGGCCATCGCCTTTGCGGCGTTGGGATCGTCGACGATTTCGTCGCGGACATCTTCGGCGATCTTCTTCTGCTGGTCTTTCCAGTCGGCGTCTTCCTGAGCGTTCTTCTTCTGGTCGGCCAGTTGAGCTTGTCTGTCGGCGATGTCCTCCAGGGCGCGAGCCTTGCGTGCGGCTTCGACCTGCTGGGGCGCGTTTTCGATCATATCCTTTACGGCCTGGATGGACTTGTCGATCTTGCTTTCGGCGGTTTGTGCGAGTTTGTTTCGCTCGGCGGGGCTGTCGATCAGCCGCACCTGAGAGGCCTCCTGGCGAGCCTGTTTCAGGTCTTCGTCGGCGATCTTGTCGAGCTTGTCAGCCGTTTCGGCGAACGTTCCGTCGTCGGCGAGTTCTTTGGCGAAGTTCTTGGCTGCTTCTTCGGCGGCGGTGAGTTTCTCGTCGAGTCCGGTAACGTGATCCTGCACGGTTTTCGGTAGTTTGTCAGCGGTTTGGTCGGCTTTCTTCAGTTGTGCTTTCAGGTCCTCGGCGCGGGCCTTGGCGTCGTTGAGCTTATCGAGAACTTTCTTCAGCCCTTCTTCGAGCTGCTTTTTCTCGGCTTTTGCGGTCCGGTCGAGCACGGAGTCCTTCTGTCCCTTGTCGACAATAATGGTGAAGCTCTTGCTTCGTCCGGGTTGTTTGCGTCCGGGCTTACCGTCCCAGGCGGCGGCGTGGAAAGTTATCTTCTCCGCGTCGGTCAGTTGGGGAGATGAAAGGTCTATCGTGTACTTTCCGGTCGCACGATCGTTTGACGGTTCGAGCGCCAGGGGCGCATCGGGCACGGACTTACCGTCAGCCGACATCACCATCGCCGCTTTCACCATCGCTACGTCGTCGCTCATGTCGTAGACCACCGGCAGGCGGTCTCCGGGCTTCAGGCGGATGATCGACTTTTGGTTGGCGGGTTTGGGCGAGGCTTTATTGATCTTGTCGTCGTACGGGATTCTCAGCGACACCGCCGGCGGGCTGTCGGCCAGGGCCTGGATGGTCCGTCCGAGGGATTTGCCCTCGAAACCGAATTTGTCCCTGGCGTTGATTTCCCATCGCACCACCCCGGGCTTTGTCAGCGGGATTGTGAATGTGTACGTGTCGCCTTCGATCGAGTCTATCTTCGTGTCCTTCCCGTCGACAATCGCCTTGACGACCTTCACCGGGCGGTTGAGCTCCGCCGATACGGTCACCATCGATCCGACCAGCGCTCGAGGAGTCTGGTCGTCCTGTAGCACGCGGATCACCGGTTGGAGTCCGGTGTAGGGCGGGGGGACAACGCCCACGGTGATTTTCTGAACTTCGGGCGCATCGAGCACGCGGATGTTGTAGTAGCGGCTGACGGCGTCTCCGCCGGCGATGCGGAATCTGAAGTCCTTGTCTTCGGCGGGGAAGCCGATCTGGAATCTTCGCCATCCCTCGCGCGGATCGGGCAGTTTGTCCATGCGATGGATTTCATCATCTCCGCTTTCCGAAGCCACGCGGAAATCAGCGCTGTATAGCGACTTGTTGTCTATTTCCGCTTCGACCACGAGTTGACGCCCGCGGAGCATGGCGTAGTCGAACTGCCCGGAGGCCTGGCGGACGGCGTCGTTTGTGATAACTTCGACCAGCATCGAATCGCTGGAGACGCGTTGAATATTGGCCGTCGGGATAATCGATCGCTGAAACTGGCTCCAGGTGGCTTCGGGCCATCCGGCGAACAGAATGGTGAGCACGCTCAGGACCACCGCGGCGGCTACGAAAAACTTCCTGGCGATTCGCATGGATATTTCGCGTCCGGCGCGGATCGATCTGGCGTCCGATATCGCCCCGAGCGAAGTTGCGGCGATCAGCGAGGCCGATCCGCGAAGCTCCGGGGCGTCGGTGCTGGTGATCAATTCAACGGTGGAGCTTATCCGCTCTTCGAATTCGGGATGATGCTGTTCGACCAGGCGTGCGATTCCCGCGTGAGTGAAGCTCCTTGCCAACGGTCGAACGAGCAGCCAATACGCCACGCCCAACGTCAGGCTCAGCGCCGAGAGCATCATGATCCACCGCGGTCCGGATGTGAAGGTTACGATCCAGCGGTCGATGCCCATGATTATCAGCAGAGATGCAACCGCAACCGCCAGAACCGCCGCCGTCCCGCGCAACGCCATAACCAGCCTCGCCCGCCAGATCAGGTGGTTCAGGGCGTTGGTAATGTCGCTGGGAACCGTTTCAGTGCGAATCGCCTGGGTCATGTTCAACTCCTTTGCAGCAGTGTGCGAAGGTCTTTGCGTCGTTCTATATTATATCGGTCGATCCGGCGGATCGGCAACGTAATCATCAGGTCAGGCCCGCCCGCTTCCGCGTTAACCACTCTCCGCCCGCCAGCATCAGCAGGGCGATAAGCAGCCACCACGAATCCCACAGCGGGAACTGGGCGGGCAACTCTTCTTCATCCGTTCTTGAAGACAGCAGCTTGAGTATCTGTTCGGCCTGGTTGGCTTCGAGCACTCGTCCGCCGCTTTTGTCGGCCAGTCGCTCGGCCATTCCGCGATCGGCGGTGAGTTCGACCTGCTCGGCCGACAGGGTCGAATCGACCGAGAACTCAGTTTCCACGCTGTCGGCCTGGCCTTCTTCGGCGAGTATTCTGTTGACGGCGTCTCCTCCGAGCACGGCCCGGTACGCTCCGCCGGGCAACTTGCCCAGATCCGCGGAGTATCGTCCGGGCGAATCCTTATCGGTCAGGAGCTTGCGTCGCAGGATGAGTTTGTCCTCGCGGTATATTTCAATCGAAACGTCGGCGTCCTTGACCGGCGCGAGATCCTTGTCGATCAGGTTTGCTCGGATTCTCACCGGGCTGTCCGATCCGTATCGGCTCCGATCCGACCCGAGTTTCACCAGATTGGTCCCCGACCGCAGGCGGTCTGAAGCGGCCCAGCGGAGTATCTGGCCCCAGAGTTTGTGGTGATAGGTGTCGCCTACGCGATAGCGCATTCGCCAGGTCCTGTCGAAGCCCATGAACATCACGCTTCCGGTCCCCACGTTGTGCGCCGAGATCAGCGCTCGCGATCGCCGGTACTTGACGATCTTCGACATCTGTTCGGTGCGTTGTGCTGTTGTCGCTGCGCCTTCCATGGTTGGTTCGTCGTCGGCTTTGGCGTATGCGAGCACTGCGGCGCCGGGTTTGGCGTCGATAATCGCCCGGCGCCAGTAGATCGGCGGCATGGAGTTCCATATTTTCAGGTTGGTTTCCGGGTCGGTGTCCTGGCGTGTGACGATATGGCTCTTGCCCTCGGGCGTCAGGGCGATATGGAAAACGCTTTCGGGCATCTTGGCCGCCACGCCCGGTATGAACCGCACGGGCAGGAGCTCGGCCAGTTCAGTCCGCCCGTATGCGTGGGGCATATAGCCTTGCCCCGCGATAAACACAAGCGTCCCGCCGCGTTCGTCGACGAAGGCCTTGAGGATTTTGAGCGTTTCTTCATCCAGCACCGAAGGGGGCAGGTCGCCGAGTATTATCACGTCGAACTTCAGCCACTCTTCCTTGCTCTTCGGCAGGGCGGTGGCTTCGGCGGCTTCTTTGGGTCGGGTCGCCGATGCGTGAATGGCCGGGCGGTCCGGTTCACCCGTTATGTGGTCGGGCTGGAGCAGGACGTGCTGCAGCTTGACCGCTTCATCGCGTCCGAGGAACAGGTTTTTTACGTATCGGTATTCCCATCGCGGGCGATTCTCGACTATCAGCAAGTTCGTATCGCCGTCGGTGACGTTCACAGAGAACGAGAAATCGTTATTGCCCTCGTCGATTTCGCCCGGAAGCGGATCGATCCGCAACGTGTAAAGATGCAGCCCCGGCGTCGTCGGTTTGTCCGACATGGACACGCGTTTTCTGAGTTGCTCGAATTCTCCGACCGTGATGGTCTTCTCGTCAACTTCGCGATCGCCGTCTGTCAGGACCACGTGAACGGTCTTGCCCGCCATACCGTCGAGTTTGCAACTGGCGTCGACCAGCAGTTCATCCCCGGGCGAAATAGACTCCGGCGAGTTGACGCTCGCGACCGCCGCGTCGGGGGGCGGATTGTCGGACCCGATTATTATCGGATAGATCGGAGCTCCGGCCTGTGCGAGGCTGCGGGCGTACGATTCGGGATGTCCCAACGCCGTATGCCTGGCGTCGCTGAGAATAACCACACCGGTGAGCTTGCTCTCTTCAGCCAGGCTCAACATTTCCGCCAGCGCCGCCGACAGGTCGGTCAACTGCAATTCATCAGGCAGCTTGTCGGGCATTGTTGTGGTCGGTTTTCGCGGCGTCCTGGAGGGGTCGGCAAATTTCAGAGCGTCAAGTTCGACCGGTTTAGCAGCGAACTTGTAGAGCGATACGGCGAACTTGTTCCGCAGCCGCTCCAGGATGCTGGCCTCCTTGCCTGAGGAGCCCTTGTGCAGAAGCACGTCGCGTGCGAGTCCGAATCGCGTCCTTGCCGACAGGGCGTCCAGCTTGTCTCTCGTTTTGGGCGCCATGGTGCTGTAAAACGCGTTGTCGGCTTTGTCGGCCAGCGGGGGCAGGACTGCGCCGATGTCGACCACCGCGGCGGCTGTGTCGGTGATGGCGGCCTGCAGGCGGTCGCGGGCTTGTGCGAGCTTTGCCCGGTCGCTGATGTCGGTGACGTCGGCGATGCTCTTGAGCCCGGTGGATATCCGCGTTGAGAGTCCGGCCCGCACGCGCCCCAACTCGCGAATTGTTCCGGGTGTGAGTTTGAGTTTGGCGATGTCGGGCGAAGCGATTTCCTTGACGTGCAATGCGACTCTGTCGATCCAGTCATTGGCGCCTTTATGGATTGAATGGCGTTTGGACGCCAGGGCCTGGCCCGTCTTCTCAGCGTCATCGGTTCCGATCTCCGCCAGGAACACCCGCCACGCCTCAAGGTTGTCGCCCAATGTTCGCAACTCGGTTTGGAGTACATCCAGATGGACCGGTCGTTTTGCAAGCGCGAACGTTTCAGCCAGGCGAGCCTTGCCCGCTTCGGTCATTTGTATTTCCGGAAGGTGCATAGACGCCGAGTTGTCGATAAGCACCGCCACTCCGGGGCGGTATTCCTCATCAATCGCCGCCGACCAGGTCGGCTGGGCGAGCATGATGACAACTCCCAACACCAACGCCACCCGCATACCGCAGATCGCGCTTCCGGCGCGGGCCGAGACGGTGCGTCGCTCCAGTTCGTAAAGCATTACGATCACGTCGATACATATCGCCCCGAGCACCGCAATAATCCAGATCGGCCAGTCAGTGGCCAGGATTATCATCGTCTCGGCGGCGATTGCGACTAACCAGAGTGCTCCGGCTCCTGCGGCTATCCGCAGAGGCGACAGTATCCACTTGACGCGGTCGGCCTGGGTTTGGTCGGTCTGCTCGGAAGCCTGATCTGTTCGACCGTGTCCTACGGGCAGGAAGTAGAGCACCACCCAGATTGCGCAGACCAGCACCGCCAGAAGAATCATCATCACCGGCGAGGCTCCGTCGGCGGCGGCCAGGCATGTTTGCAGGTCTATCATGGTCTCTACGTGTCAGTCGAAGTCAGGGCGTCTCTGGCCCGTTGTTTCATGGTCTGCCTCTCGCCGCCTTCCTGGACGAACGGTATGCCCTCGGTCGCCCCGGCGCTGCGCTGCGAACTTATCCATCGCGTCAGGGCGATCTCTCCCATAATCAGCGCCAGCAACCCCAGCGCCAGGTACTTCCACAATTCCTCGCCGGGGATCTGCCCCCTGACCGCCGAGGCCAGTTCACTGAACGTCCTGGCGTGAAAGACGTTCATCTGCGAGGCGAGCATGGCGAAGTCGTCGCCGGCGAGTGTTTCGATAAGCCCTTCAGCCGGGTCGCCGTAGACCGCAAACGGTACGGTCTTTCCGTCGGTGGTGGATGCTTTCAGAGGTTCAGCCAACGAAGGGGGCAGTTGGAAGCTGTAAAGCCCCGGGCGGTGCGTATCGTCGAAACGCAACTGCAGGCTGCGGTTGTTGATCTTCGTTTTGGCTTCGAGCGTTGCTCCGTCGGGAGCGGTTACGGAAACCGTTTCGCCTTGCGCCGCCGCCAGTTTGCTTGCGTCCGAGGCGGTCAGTTCGGTTACGACTGTCGCTCCGGCCTGGGCTCCGGCGTGGGGGTGACCGGCTCCGGCGGCGAGATAATACGCCAGTTCATGCATCAATAGAACGTAGCACTCCAGGCGGGGGAGATTTGAGTCTTCGGCCCCAAGCGAGGTTGCAAGAATTATCACCCGTCCCTTCCCGGTCTGTCGCTCGACCAGTATCGGTTCGGAAGTGTTGAAATTTCCGCCCGTGTCTCCGCCCGCCCGGGCCATCAATTTCCACCATGCCGAAATCGCCGCCTTGTCCATGTCGGAATACGCCATGTCGCCCGCGACTGTCAGGGCGGGGTGGCGGAATGTATTCAAGGCCGCCTTGGCGGGTTTGTCGGGATTCACTCGTCTGGTGATCAGCTTGGCCGGGATGAAGTTGCGATGCCTTACGTCGGTCCATTGATTGTAGAAATCGGCTATTGCGCGGCGTCCCGGGGCGATCAGCAGCCCGCCGCCTTCGGTGACAAATTTCTCGAGGCTCTTGGTCACCGATTCGGGAAGACGGGGTACGTCCGCCAGCGCGACGACGCGATATCGCCCGAAATCGCCCTGCCCGACGACTTTGGCCACGGGGACTACGGTCGGTTCGACCAGATATTTCTGGTCCGTTCCTTCCTGCGGAGTCAGAGCGAGTTTCAGCATATCGGCGTCCAGGCCGTCGGGGTTTCCATTGACGATCAGGACGGGTAACTTCCGGGTGACCTTAATGATGCGGTGTGAGATGTTGTCGCCCGGTATATCGTCCTTGCGGAGCACCCTGGCCATCGCCACGTGCGGGCCCGATTTCTTGAACAGATGCGTGAAGTAGACCGTTCTAGCCGCCTGGGGCGGGATGTCTTCAGCTGGTTCAGATCCGACGATGACCCCGTCAATCTGCAGTTCGACGCTCGCGGCGGGGATTTGGACTTTTCCCGCGTTAAATATCTTGACGTTGATTCCAACGGCGCGATCCGTGCCGATTACTCCGCGGCTGAACGTTATCTCGCCGATGGACGCATTGTCTATGGCTGAAGGCAGGGGAAGGTCGCGGCAGAGTATCAGCGGGGTGGAGGGCAGTCGTTTGAAGCCTGCGGCGGCAAGATCCCACTGGCCGGCTCCGCCGACATTCCATCCGAGTTTCTGCCCGTCGGTCAGTATCACGATGGCCTTGGAGGCCCCGTGTCCGCGTTCGAGGCAGGCGGTGGCTTGGGCGATGGCTTTGGAGAGGTTCATCGAGGCGCCCATGGGTTCGGCGCTGTCCAGGGCGGCTTGGAGTTCGGCTCCGTCGGATATGGGGCTCGGTACGATCGCGTCTGGTCCGGCTCCGGCGAGTATTATGCTGAAAGCGTCTCCACGTCTGCGGGCCTTGATCAACTCGGCGGCTTCGTCCAGTGCGTGCTGGAAGTTGGTCTTGTCGTCAGTTTGCAGCGTCATCGAAGCTGAAGCGTCGATGATCACAACCACATCTTTGCTGCCCGATCCGGACCATCGCTGTGTCTGGGACCAGTATTCCATCGCACTGGCTCCACCGGCGATAAGCAGCAGCAGACCGGCCGCCGACAGCAGCAGCATCCTGGCCCGTTTCTGCGACCACATTGCCGATCCGACGGCCGCACAAACCGACGCGGCCAGCAGTGTCGGAAGGACGATCATCCACGGTATGGCGGTGTTGCTGGGCAGGAATGGGCGGGCTATGGTCAGCACCAGCAGCGCCACCAGCATGCACCTCATCACCATCAGGAGGATTTCCTCGATGAGTATGCGTTTCTTCCTGGACGTGATCGACGCCAGCAGGAAGTTCATCGCTCCCCAATCCATCGGGGTGGCCTGACGCCGGTTGAACAGATGGATAAGTATCGGAACAGCAACGCCCGAAAGCGCCAGCAGTATTGGCCAGTTGATGAACGTCACCTGTATCTCCCCATTCGCATCGCCAGATAGTCCGACAGGGCTACGTCAAACGGTTGGCTGGTCGAGATTGGCGCGTAATCTATGTGCATCCTTCCGCATCCGAGTTTCAGCTCTTCGGTGAAGCGGCGGACTTCGTCTATGTACGCCGAACGGATTGACTGCGGATCGAGTTGTACGTTGTGCCCGCTGACCTCAAGGTTGCGGAAATCGCTGAATCGATCGAATGGGAAGTTTATTTCCTCGTCGGCCATCAGATGCAGCATTATCACTTCGTGCCTGCGATACCTGAAATGGTGCATTGCATTGAGGATTTCGTCGATGTCGTCGAACATGTCGGAGATAACAATGATAAGTCCTCGTCGGTGAATTCGTTCGGCGATGTCGTGGAAGATCGGAGCCAGCGCGGTTTCATCTCCGGGCACCGTCTCCTCCAGTTCCTTCAGGATAACGCGCAAATGCCCCGGACGTCCGCGGGGCGGGATGTAGTGTCGGACCTGCGTGTCGAAAGTGACAAGCCCGACTGCGTCCTGCTGGTGGATCAGCAGGTGGGCCAGAGATGCAGCGAGGTATTGTCCGTATTCGAATTTGCTGAGGGGAGCTCCGTCGCGTTTGTCGGCGGCTTTTCCCCGATATTTCATCGACCCCGACGCGTCCAGCAGTATCACAGCACGGAGATCGGTCTCTTCGATGTACTGTTTGATATAGTACTTGTCGCTCTTTCCGTAGACTTTCCAGTCGAGGCTGCGGATGTCGTCGCCGGGCGCATACTGCCGGTGTTCGGCGAACTCGACGGAGAAACCCTTGTACGGACTCCTGTGACGTCCGCTGACCATACCCTCGACCACGCCGTGAGCGACCAGCTCCAGGCGGCTGAGTTTGGCTAGCGTCCTCTGGTCGAGCAGACGCATATATGTGGGGGCGTTGTTCAATTTCAAATTCCCGGTTCGTCATTCTCCGCCGGGATATTCGGCGTAGTCGGCGGCGGAGTTATTCGATACCCTTGACGTCGGGCGTTATCTCTTCCAGGAGTCGCCTTACCACATCGTCTGAGGTTACACCGGCGGCTTCTGCGTTGAAGGTGGTGATCACGCGATGGCGCAGAACCGGAAGTGCGACCTGGCGGACGTCTTCGGTGGTGGTGTGCGATCGTCCGTATAGTATCGCCCGAGCCTTGGCCGCCAGCACCATGTATATCCCGGCGCGGGGACCGGCTCCCCATCCGACCAGTTCGTTGATGAACCTGGGCGCCTCGATCGAATTCGGACGCGTAGCGCGAGCCAGGTCGCGAGCATAGACAAACACGTGCTCCGCCACCGGCACGCGACGGACAATTCCCTGCAGGCGAATTATGTCGTCGCCGGTTAGAGTCGGTTTCAGGTCCGCAGCGTACGTGCCGGTTACCTGTTTCATGATCGACAGTTCCTCCTTGGCGGTGGGGTAGTCGACCATGATATTGAACATGAATCGGTCGAGTTGAGCTTCGGGAAGGGGATATGTGCCTTCCTGCTCGATGGGGTTCTGGGTGGCCAGTACGAAGAAGGGGTCCGGAAGGGCGTACGTTTCCTCGCCGACGGTTACCTGGCGTTCCTGCATGGCTTCGAGGAGGGCGGCTTGGGTTTTGGGCGGTGTGCGGTTGATCTCGTC
>CAZSLS010000165.1:0-15701 GCA_964607575.1 uncultured Planctomycetaceae bacterium
ACCGGACCCAAAACGTGATTGAATATACTGACAACCTTCATGTAATCGCCTTTATGTTGGCAATAAGTATACGCCGAATCGAGCTGTTGGCAACAGTCGGCCGAATCACCGGGCCGTTTTCTTCTTGTCGCCGAGCATCTTCAACTGGCAACTGTGAAACACAATGACCGCGTTGTACGCCCCCAAACCGAGTACCCCGGGGTCGCGAAGACGCCACGCCCGGTCAGGGGACAGATCGGACTGAAGTCCGGCCCACTTGATGTAGGGCTTTGAGTCCAGAGTAACGTCAATGCTCGCCCGATCCTTCCCCGGCAGGCGGACGGTGATTTCAAGCGTGTGTTTCACGCCGTTGGTCAGTTTCCCGTCGCGCGTTGTCTTGTTGCGATCGGCGTCTTTCCTCTTTACGAACGCCAATCCGCTGACCCGCCCGTTCCACCCACTTACGACCAACAGCACTCCCCTGGACCCGACCGGCAGCATCACGCCGAGGCAGTCGCCTTCGACGCGTGTGAACTGGACCTCGATCCGGTAATCGCCCTGCGGCGCCGCGGGCAGTTGAAATCGCGCATTGGCCTGTTTGGCAGATATCATCTGGGCGTCAGTCCTGGTCCACTTTCCGCGTATCGCCGCCTTTTTGGGATCGACATCCTTCAGAATGTCTCGCGAGTCCGAGCCCCACCTCGCCGGCGCCGGTTCGGCGTCTCGCAGAGCCAACGCTTTTTTCAATGGCGTGGGCGGTCTGGCTTCTCCCGGACCGTACTGTTTGAGCCAGGTCGCGTGCAGCTTATCGGTCTGAGCCAGATCCGGGTGTCCCTCGAAGTGCGGTTTCATAAGCTTCAGGTGGTGCATACCGTCATAAGGGTTGCCCTGCTTGATCTTCTTGACGTCGTTCAATCGCGTGTCAAAACGATCCTGAATCGCATCCAGAGCCAGCTTGATCTCCGCGGCGAGGGTCTTGTCGGAGGATTGGCCTTTCGGGGCGAGTTTTCGGATCAGTCCGTGAGCCTGGCCGTACTTGGTCGCATGGAATCTCTTCATCGCCTCCAGCAAAGCGCGATGCTTGACCTTGGGGCGAGGTTGATACAGGTGCTTCATCGTGGCCAGTGCGTCCAGAAGCTGACACGAATCGTGCAACTCCTTGGTCAGATCGCCGCCGATGATCCAGCCCTCGGCGCCGAGTTTCTCTTCGTAGCGGAATTCCATGTGCTTGAAGAACGCCTTCAGGGCGTTGCGTCGCACTTCTTCCCGCAGCGTATCGTTGATCTTGAGATAGTCGGCGGCCTCGATCGTGGTGCGATAGGCGTACATCCAGAACCACGGGGCGATGGAGAGTTTCCCGTGACTTTTCGGGAATTTGACCAGGTCGAGAATCCCCCGGTGCTTGAGCCATTCTTCGAGCGTTTTCTCCAGATGTTTCTGCGTTCGGGCGTGACCATCGGTTTTCAGACCGGTGTCGCAGTACATCAGGCAGGCCAACTCCGCCGAATTCAGGCGCCCGATGTCTGCCCGGATGTCCTTCACCCCCCAGAAGCTTCCGGCCGCATCGTACCGATACGACTCGACATCGCTATTGGGCTGCTTTTTGCGCAGGAGGCTCAGCATCCGGAACGCTCGATAGAGCATATCCTCGGTGATATCCAGTTTGGGCATCGCGCGTTTGGCCTTCAGCAGTTCCCGCAACGCATCGGAAGTGGTGAAGGTGTTGCTGCCCTTGACGCCTGTGAGATATCCCCACCCGCCCCCGCTATCGCGACTTTTCGAAACCCAGACCGATTCGATGGTGCGATTCATGGCGAATTTGATTCGCTTCTTCGCTCCGCTGCGCACAACGACCATATCTACAATCTTCCCCGCCGCAACGCCCGAAAGCACGGTTAAGGCGCTTCGACCGTTCTGGACCGGTTTACGGTAGATCTCGACGATCTTGTCTCCGGACAGTAGCCCGGCTTTGTCGGCGGGCGAGCCGTATTCGACCGACGCGACGAACGCGGCGCCCCTGGTCGATATCTTCAGACCGTGATAACCCCGAAGCCATTTTTCATTGGTCAGCGCCCGGGGCGTTACTTCGATCTCCTTCTTCTTACCGCCCGACAGGTAAGTCACGCGAACCTTCTTACCGCTGTGAATCGATCGCGACAGCCCCCTGAAATGGCGTCGATTCAGAATCTTCACGCCGTCTAAACGCAACAACCGATCACCCTTGACTAAACCTGCCGACCGCAAGCAGGATCCTCTTGAGAGTTGGTCGATACTGAACCCATCTGTGGTGGTCTGATCGTATCCCCTGCGGATCGTGACGCCAAAATCAGCGGCCGGCGCCGGCGCACAGATATAATCGACGCCAAGAGATTCGCCGCCGCGTCGAACCAGCAGTTTGACCTTCTGCCCGGCATGAAGCGAAAGAGCGTCCAGGTTCGCCTTCCGGCCGTTGATCGCCAGGATACGATCGCCGACTCGCAAATCCGCCATATCCCGATTGCTCAGGAAATCAAACTTCTTCAGCACCAGACCCTTTGAGTCGGTCTCCGCGACCAGGCCAAGCATGCCGGGATACTTGTCGGATCCTCTGTCCCACGGAAACTCGACGCTCCTCTGGCCGGCGGTACCGTGCTGAATGTCCTTCAACTCGCGGACAATGAACCCACATGCGTCTTCAACCTGCTTCCGGGTCGCAGCGTCTTTGACGTTCGGATACTCAGCGATAAGAAAGCGAAGCGCATAGATGTAATGCCACAGCGCATCCTGCACATTGTTTCTCAGCTTACCCGAACGGATCATGTACGTCACGAAATCCAGAGCACGAGCGACGGAGTCCTTGATCTCATCTGAACCATACTCGCGGTAATTCCTCAGAGAATATGCGCACATCGAGGTCAGGGTGACGTTATCAACGGTATGACCGGCCTCCATGGTGGTTCGCCCGTTTCCCATCGGCTGAGCCGAATCCCACGAGCCATTGCGGTTCTGACGCCCCAGAATGTAACGCAATTCGTGCTGGAGAAATCCGGTGACTTCTTCTGAGAAGGGAAGCGGGCCGTAGACATCCGCCTCGTAATCCGGCAGCCGGCGTCTTGACTTGACATCCGCCCTGACCGCACTCGAACCGACAACCACGAGAGTCGCAAGTAAAACGCTCGCCGCGTGTCGACGCGAGTTCATCTAGGGGCGTCCTTCTTCAGCGGTTCGGCCGGAAGCGGATCGTTTACCGGGTTCAGGCGTTTGATTATCGGCGCGGTGCGGGTTTTCGGGGCTACGGCGAATCGTGCGGCCACCTTGGGCGTGGCGTCGGGGATTTCGCGGACCTCTTCGTCGCCGCGGTAGACGCAGTTGCTGTCTACCCAGGCGATCAGGCGCAGCAGGTCGTCGCCTTCGATCTTGACCTTGTTGTGCTTTCCGCTCATGGCTCGCTTGATCAACGGGCTGATCGACGAGAGCATCGTCATGGGCTTCAGGGGCCCGTACTGATGATTACGCTCGACGTTTATGCATCCTGCGAATCCGAGCGCCTTACCCTTGCCCGCCGGTCGCGGACCGCCCCAGGCCTGACCGACGAGCGTGAGATACGGTTCCTTGAACGGGAGCATTTTCGGATCGGTTATCCCGCGCTCGCGGACACCGCCTCGCAGCGTCATGTCGAACTTCTTGCGTCCTTTGCCCTTGCCCTGGTGACACTTACCGCAGTACTTGTCGAGGATCGGTTGGCAGAATCGTTCGTAGCTTATGCTGACGTTCGCGCCCCACGGAGGAGGCGTCAAGTCGGCGGCCGCCCTGCGAACCACCTTGCGATTCGTAAGTGCCTGGGGCGTCGCGTGGTTCATGCCGTGGCAACCGAGGCATCCGCGCATCTCGCCGGGCATAACGCCGGTGAACGATCGCATGATCTGGATGCAGCGGCGATCCTTGTCGAGCAGTTGGAAGTGCAGCGCCTGGCCCGAAGGCACTTTGAACGCGACCGAACCGTCTGTCTCGATCGGCACGTCGCCGAGTATCCGCTTGACGCCGTCTTCCTGGATAATTGAGATCGCCGGGCCCGAATGGCGCCACGACTTGTAGCCCGAACTGTATGTCTTGGCGTCCATCTGGAATACGCGGAGGTACTTCGCGGCGCCCTTGGGCAGGCCTTCGACGCCCTGGTAAACATTCGAGCTGAACAGCACGCCGCCGACCGGTTTTTCGCCCGCTTTGGGCCAAATCACGCGGTCCGGACGGGCCAGCGGTTTGGCTCTCGGACGAAGCGGACGGGCGTACCACGAATTACTCTGCCCAACGTAAAGCAGCTCGCGGTTCCCGTGGATGTCCATCAGGTAAAGGTCGAACCGCCCGTTGGACCTGCGGGCCGCCGAGACCAGGAAGTCTTCAGGCCCGAGCGGATACGGACACCTGTACGACCAGAACTTCCCGGCCGCATGGTAGTCCGGCGAGGTCACCGGATTAGGTCCGCGCGAGTCGCCCGATTCGGGCCATCGCAGATCGGCGGTGACCTTGGTGATCCCGTTGGGATACTCAAGGCCCCGCGTGACGTCGATAATCCCGATGCAGCCGGTCATAACGTTATGGTGCCCCACGCCGACGAACATAATCTTGCTGCTCCCGGGTATCGCGCGGGCCTCCCACATAACGTCGGGATGCGCGCTGGCGTTGCCCCAGTAGACCGACAGCCCCGTACCGTCGGGATTGATCGTCCAGAGTTTCTGGAGGCGCCACAGCGGGCGCTCGGTGTATTCCCATCGCGTGTAAAGCACCCGTCCGTCGGCCAGCAGCGCCGGTGTGTAGTCCGGTTCGTTGTTCCGCGAGATGATACGGATGTTCCTCCCGTCAGCGTCGCAGCGGGCCAGCACGGTCGAGGCCGATTGCGGCAGGCAGCGGACGTACGAGTTGCCCCGCGAGGTCGAGAACATGATCCGTCCGTCGGTCAGGTAGATCGGGTCCATGTCGTCGTACGAGCTGTTGGTAAGCTGCTTGAGATTCTTACCGTCAACGCCGACTTCGTACAGATGAAAACTCCGCCCGAGGACCGGTTTCATTCCGAAGACCACTTTTTTCGCGTCGAAAGACAGGTCCATTCGCATGATGTACCCCGCCTCGGGCGCCGTCAGGACGCGCTCTTTGGCGTCGGGTCCGAGCCCGTCGAGGACGGTCAGGCGGCTTCCGTTTTTCTTCCCGTAGTAGTATCCGTTGCGGTGGGCCGACTCGTGGACGCCTTGGTAAGCCGGCGTGTCAAGCAGCAGGATCTTGTCGAAATTCACCAGCGGGTTAGCGAACATGATCTTCCGCTTGATGCGCCGAACGGCGAAGTAAAGCTCGCCCTCATCGTCTTCGCTTGCGGCGTCGAGTTTCGTTTCGAGCTGGCTCAACTCGGCCAGTTCGGTCGTGAAGTTGAGTTTCTTGTCCGCGGCGGTAAAGCGTTTGGCCAGTTTGCGCGTCCATTCGATCTCCTGGAGCGATCGCTCGGGAGTCGGCGAACCGCCGGCTTGGTGCATCCAGTCGGACTCGATGATCTTGCCGGCCTCTTCGGCGCTGACCGGCTCGGAGCCGCGATTGACGTCCACAATCGCACCGGCGCCGCCAAAACCGCTCAACCCCTTCCAGGCTCCGGTGCTCAGCGGTCCGAGCACCTTGGCTTTGGGCCATGACGAGTCGTCGAACTTCGCGCCGATCCAACCGGTAGGCGCCGTCTTGCTCGCCCGCCACTTTCCGTCGGTGAGCACAGTAATCGCTTTGCCCTTTACCGGGCGGATCTCAAGCCAGCCGATGACACCCGCCGGGTTCACGCCACTATTGGCGCCCTCAATAGCCAGAACGTTCCGACCGCTCTTGAGGCGTTTTGTCACGTCGATTGTATTGAATCTATTCCAGCCGCCGGCGGCCTTGCCCGCGAGCTTACCGTTAACGTACAAAACACCACTGTCATCAATGGTGATCGTAAATCGCGCCCGCTTGATCTTCACGCCGGGGGGAATGTTAAACGACGCGCGGAAATACCGTTTACCAGCCGGCGCACTCTTGACTGGATTCCCCTCGGGAAACCATATCCACCGCATAGCGCGGGGCGCACGGTCAGCCGCCGCCGAACCAACTGCCAGCAACAACGCACTTATCACGATTACTAATTTACGACTCATACAAATACTCCTCGTTGGAACTCTGATATCCTTACTCATGTATACACTGCGGGGGACGGGTTTTGCAAGCGATGGTCATGCAAATGCGACCACCCCATCGTCCGAAAATCGCGAAACATGATTGGCGCCTTGGTGATGGTCTGCAGGCGGCGGGTTTGCTGAGGAGGTCAAGAATCCGTGCGTGGTTGTATTCGCGTTTCAAATATGATGGCAAGGAAACTGAATACACCGATCATTAAAACAAGACTACTGCCAAGAGTACATCTATCTAAGATCACCGATAATAATACGCCCAAAGCCCTGACTGTTTCCAGCGGCTCTAAAGAGTTTTGCAAGATGCTGAGAGTCCTTGACCAGATGAGTCTGGTGGGCTTCGTCACAGCAGTCACCTTCGACCTTGGTCTCGGCATCGATTAGCTCCTCCAAGTGTTCACGAATGGAGGGTTTGTTTTCAATATACTCCAAAGTCCTCTGCTGACTCCTCCATCCTCAACCGGGCCGTTACCGGCCGGGCCGCTGTCCGATTGACTCGGACCGCCTGGTATGGAGGTCTCCCCGGATAAGAACGCGAACTTCAACTGTGCAGCCTGAGCACTTTCTAAAAAATCCCTGATCCTGAACCATGGACGTTGGTGTGTTGTGCCACCTTATCCGGATCATTGACCTTGTATGCTCTTTCTTTCCGTAGACTCACAGTTTTGATCTCCGGCTTCGGCCCCACCTCTCGTCGCCGAGACGCAGTTGCCTTCGACTAGTACTTTGTCTATGCTCAAGCATAGACTGGTTCCCCTACAGGGGACTTTAACCCCAATAGTTCGCGCCCATGCCGGGCGTACACAAGCGTGTGCAACGGACGCCTTCGGCGCCGATGACACGAAACGTTCAGGCAAATGGAATGTCGGTATCGCTTTCCGGGTCGATCGCCTCCCGGAGGTTTTCGCTGGTATCCCTCAGGCGCCCGTTGAGGACGCGGCAGAGTCCCCAGAGTACCTTTGCCGCCAAAGTGCGCTGGCGTCGCAGAAGGGCGAAGAAATCCTTGCGGTATATCGCCAGCACGCGCGTTGGTTTGGTAGCGACGATGCTGGCCGATCGCGGTTCGGAGTCTATCAGGCCCATTTCACCTAGTACCGTGCTGGCGGGCAGTTCGGCGATCTTCCGCCCGCCCTTGACGACCTCGACGGTCCCCGAAATGCTCACGAAAATCGTGTCGCTCAAGTCGCCCTCCGCCACTATGCTCTGCCCTTTTTCAAAGGACCTGATGCTCGTCAGATCCATCACTCGCAGCAGTTCGTGGAACGTAAGGTGTTTGAATAGCGGTACCTTCTTGATCGCCTGCATTCCGCCGATGGCGTCGTCGGCATGGTCGGATTGGCCCGGGGGTATCTGTAGGGCAATTGCGCTGATGTTGTCGGCCCCGCCGCGCGCGTTGGCCTGGCGGATGAGTTCGTGAGGTACGTTTGCGATCGGTTGGGCGGCGAATACTCCAGCCAGTTCGTTTCGCCAGAGGTATCTCGTCAGACCGTCGGAACAGAGCAGCAGTGTGTCTTCCGGGGCCAGTGCGAAGCGCAGGGTGTCGATCTGGACGTGTTCGTGGTATCCGACCGCACGGGTCAACATGCTCGACCAGCGGCTGTTGCGGGCCTTCTCAGCTGTGATCAGCCCGAGGCGCACGTAGTGGCTGGCCATGTTGTGGTCTTCGGTGACCTCATGCGCCTTTCCGCCCCTGATGAGATACGCCCTGGAGTCGCCGGCGTGGGCTACTATGGCGTTTTCGCCCAGTACCAGCAGCACCACGATGGTAGTCCCCATGCCCGCCTTGCCCTTGTCCGACCGGGCAATTGCGTGTACTTGCTTCGAGGCGGTGTTGATCGCGTTGTTGAGAACCGAGATCACTTCCCCGGCGCCTGCCTGGCTGGGAGCCGAGGCGTAGTTGGCGAGCAGTTCACTGTTGGCGGTGATAGCAGCGAGTGTGGTTTCGGCGGCGATTTGGCTGGCGACTTCGCCGGCCGCATGTCCACCGCATCCGTCGCAGAGGACATAGACACCCAGATCATCGTCCATGAGGATGCTGTCTTCATTGACATCGAGAACACGACCGACGTGCGAAAGTCCATAGCTCTTATGAGACATCTCTTGTCCTCGGATACCGGACACAGGAGAAACGCTCTTGCAATTCAGGTACCCGAGAGTCTACCAGAGATTCACCCCGCGGCGAAACCTCAAACTCCTCGGATTTATCCCGTCGACGCTGCCAAAGCTCGCCCCGTCTACGAAACGCAGACCAACGCAACGGAGCCGGTACTGATCCGGCCCCGCCGCGTGGTGTTACGCGTCAGTTGCTACTATCGCCTGCCCTTCGACAGGCTCAGGCTCTACGACGGCGTCTGCGAAGTACGGCCAGACCACCCAAAGCAAGCAGGCTCATCGTCGCCGGTTCGGGAACGCATTCGGTGGCGAGGTTCCAGTCCTTCACGTCGCCGCCCAGGCCGGTGCTGATGTTGTAGAGGTCACGGTAGCTCGTGTTCGGGAAGATGAGCTTTTCCCAAGCCGGCTGGTTTTCCAACGTCCAGTGCAGCCGCACCTGCCCACCGTCGTCCGACCACAGTATCTCATCGGGTGTGTAGCTGATACCGTCGCCGGCGAGGATCGTGATGCCGGGGTCGCCGGCGTGGTTGCGGTCGATGTAGTCTACCGACAGCCATATCTCTTTGTGCAAATCAGGACGTTCTTCGTTCGGGATGATCAGTTCGGGTTCTTCCGGGTTGGTCGGGTCCTGCACCCAGTACGGATCGATTCCGCCCTGATCGTCACTGTACGTGCCGTAGCTGGCGCCGGCGACGCGAAACTTATTGACCAGCGTGCCCGGGCCGACCATGTCCTTGTACCAGGCCACGTCGAAGTTATCGATCGCCGATTTGGGCTTCGGTATGCCGGGACACAGGGTTGTCGCGCCGATGGCCTCCCAGTCGTCGTTGGGGTTACCCGGCGTCTGGTGGCGATCGATGTTCCAGAAAGGGCCCGCGAACCAGATATTGGTGTACTCGTCGTCGTCGCCCGCCGGCGCGGTCAAGTCGCCCTGGTTGTCGTGCCAGACGGAGACTTGCGGTGGGACCGGAGGCAGAGCCGGAGGCATGTGTACCGGTGAGTAATTGCCGCCGACCAGCGTCATTTCGTGCCCGACCTCCGCGGTCGGGATATCGAACGAGACGTTGACCTGCTGGGCGGGGTTCTGGTTCAACTCATCCAACAGCCAGTCATAATCGACGTCGATAAGCCGTTTGCGGATGATCGTCGTGTCGTTGTAGTTGATCGTCGGATCGTAGTTCGCCGAACTCGGGTTGTAGGCGTGATTCAGCAGCCAGTAGTTGATCGCCACGCTGCTCCAGCCCGCCCACGCTCCATTACCGTAATGCGGCATCAGGTCGTTGTTGTAGATGTTGTCCGCCCGCTGCTGGACCGTGGCGCCCGTGCCCCAACCGGCGGCGGCAAGATTGTTGGCCGCAGAGGCGATCCAGCAACTGTTGTCCGCCGGGACCGGCTTGTCAACGTCCGGTACGCCGTTGCTGTAGACGTTGTACTGGGCTACGGCGACGCCATTGTACGCCAGCAAAGCCACCATCGCCGAGACTATCCAAATAGAGATCCGCCCTCTGATTATCAGGCTCTTTGATGTATACATGATCGTGTTCCTTTCTGTGTCTCCGCCTGGAGACGCTGCCAAAGTTCGCCCCGTCGGCGAAACGCAGACCATCGCAACGGAGCCGGTACTGATCCGGCCCCGCTGCGTGGTGTTGCGTGTCAGTTGCTGCTATCGCTTGCCCTTCGACAGGTTCAGGCTCTACGACGGCGTCTGCGCAGTACCGCCAGACCACCCAAAGCAAGCAGGCTCATCGTCGCCGGCTCGGGAACACACTGATGGCAGATTTGGCCATTGATCATGACGCCCTCATCCGAAAGTTGGTCTAGCATGCGCACGTCAATCGAGACCCACTCCGGATTGTAGTCGGGTATGATAAACGGGGTACCGTCTTCTGGACGATTCTTGAGGATTATGTCGCCCGTATGGGGATCAATTTCCACGAAGCCCGGTATGTCTGATGGCACCCCACCAGCCGTTGTCCATATGATTGCACGCTCGATGGCGGGCTCCTCGTTCGGCATAGGCGGCTGACCGCTTCCGTCGGGGTGTTGCCCATTGCTCCAGTTGATGGCGATCTCGACGATATCATTGTTGGCGCCACCTGGATCCAAAGGCGTGATAACAATGTCCCAGTAGACCTCTTTCCAGCGATTCGGGTCGAATGGATCATTATAGAACCACTGATTAATCCAGGGAGGTCCGCCGTCACCGGAATTTGGGTACGTGATCCAATCGCCTTCGGCGTCGGCATCGCTGCCATCCCAGCCCGTCCCGCCGCCGTTGGATACACCACTGGAAGTGAGCTGGCCGTAGAAATCATCACACCTTTGAACGCCGATCTCGGGAGGGGGAGGGGGAATCAATTCTATCCGCGTGGGGCCGTTGAGTTGGGGCATAAAAGGCCCAGTGTCAACGCTCAACTCGGTGAAGACATCAAAAAAGCTGTCAATCTGGAACTGACCGTTGCCAAGGTCGGTAATCGTTGTGTGGCCAGTCGATGCCAGCGACGGGCTCTCCCCAATCACAATGGGTAGTCCGCCGACATCACCCGACAGTGACATCGAGATGATCTCCGTATCGAACGTCCTCATCTCCGGCGGGTCCCCCGCATTCCGAGGGCCGACGACCACTGTCACGGGCCCCGTTAATTGGACGGGCGGCGGGGGGTCCGCGCCGGCGGGGGGGGCGCCGACTTCCGTGAAGACGTCAAAGAAGGAGTCGACCGCGAACGTACCCCCCTGATCCGCGAAGACGTCGAAAAACGAATCCCCTCCCAGGTTCAATTTCCCATTATGGATTACCAAGCCGTTCTCGAATTCGACCGGACCGGTCTGATACTCTGCGGCGGATACTTCCTGCGAGACGATCAGGCAGGAGGCGGTTACGACTGCGATTAGTACTAGTGTTGCTTTTCTCATGGTTCTGCTCCATTTCTTTTTTCGTGGGCGTAGCGTGGCGCCCGGGTTCATGATGCGAAGGGAATTCAGCTTACATATGCATTTTTCATCCGTATTCGTCGGGGTAACGATGTGCTCGTGTCATAGGCTTCGCTCCTCTCACCAGGCTCGGGAACCGGTCCGGTTCCGCTGTGATAACGACGAACGATTGTCGCTGCCTTGCTAAGCAGCAATCAAATTGTCGGCGGGAACTCGGTCGGGGTGGCCCGCCTTCGCCGTGCTGCTTTGCTGAAGCTTCGCAGCATTCCGACTTCGGCGGATCTCCGACTTGGTACAGCAAATGAAGCGCATGAAATGAAACGCTTCTACCTCATTTCAGATTCGACCGGCTCAGGTCGAATGCAGTCCGCCGTCCCGCACTAAACGGACTTACCCAGCGCGCGGATTGTACCATAGGATCCCGATTTTACCAAGAGGAAAATCTTATTATTTTATCTTTACATGTTACAGGAAAAGAAGTAATAGAATTGCCAGGTAACTGATTGTCCCCGCTTCGCCCCGTCCGTTCGGCGCAAAACCACGCCACGGAGCCGGAATCCGATTCAGCTCCGCGGCGCAATGCTGTGTGTTTGCCGCTACTTGCGGCGTTTGCGCAAGATGGCCAGACCGCCCAGCACCAAAAACCCTATCGTGGCGGGTTCGGGGACCTCGGACGTTACCAGCGATGTTCCGCTCTGGTCTTCGAAGACCAGATATTCCACCAGCATGGGATAGGGGCTGGTCGCGTCCGGTCCGGCCTCGATCTGAAGGTAGCCATAGTGCATCTGACCGCCGCTGGTCAGGAACGACAACGCCAGAAAGCCAGAGTCGTTCAACCATGCGTCGCCCAGACCGGCGGCGGGACCGTAGGTAAGGCCCGGGCCTATCGTCTCTCCGATATCCAACATGCCGGCGCGGCCGGTGGCGTCGTTCCACACACCCACCAGGCTGCTGTCATCGACCTCGTGAACGAGACTGTCGATCAGATTTACGAACTGCGCCTCGGTCGGGGTGTCTCCGGTCTCGAAGAAGCTTTTCAGAACAGTCCTGTTTAATATGGCGGCCGGCGTCACCTTGGCGGGGCCCATGATTACACACAGCCCGGCCAGCACCATTGCAACAACAATTCGATTGCTCATTATTAGTCTCCAGTCTCCTTGATTCTCGGAATCGTTAGACCGTCCGGCGCCTCCGTCGTCTCAAAGCGGCCAGACCGCCGAGAGCGAGTAAGGACAGCGTTGCCGGTTCGGGTATTGAAATCGTGTCGACCACTACCTGATCGATGCTGCCGCCGGGCGGTACCTCCAGCACGAAGAGCTCGAAGTCCGGGTTTGGAAACAGTTCATACTCGAACAGGATGTGATTTAGTGAGAAGGGCGTTATCCCGGTGGGCACGATATCGACGGAGGGATCAGTGGCGTGGTGGGCCCAGATGCTGGAAATCGACGGTACGGGCCCGCCATACGTGACCTGGATCCGCAGGAACTTCATCGGCTCGGTGTCGATCCAGTTCTCTATCTGGAACTCCATGAACATCGGGATTGTTCCGGCAACCCACTGGCCATCGCCATCACCCGGCAACCATGTAGGGGTGTGGGGGTGGGAGGAGACCGTTAGCGCCCCACTGCCCAGGGAGCCCCCGACTGTTTCAACGGTGTCTCCATCCGGCGGGGTGTGGCCATTGTCGTCGGTGAAGAATTCCCATTCCATGGCCGTGCTCAGCGGATCGCCCCGCACCCACTCCGTCGGCGGGGCAAAATCGTCCGCGCGTACATTGGCCGCCAGTAACGCCGTGACACTAATCAGACAGATTGTCAAAACTTGCATCTTCTTCATTGTTAATCTCCTATCAATATGAAGAGGTTACTTTTTTCTTCGTCGTCTCAAGACGGCAAGGGCGCCGACGCCCATGAGCGAAAGTGTCGCCGGTTCAGGCGTCGCGATAATGTCAATTGTTATATTCCCCGGCGGGGCGCCGAGGACGATCTCATCCAGAAGATCACCGCCCCCCCCGGAAACAGCGAACTCGCGGAAGGCGACGACGATTGTTGTATCCGGCCCGTTGATAGCGTTGTACAGCGCGGTCCGACCAGCGGGTGAGACCACCAGTGATTGCGCCCCGGTCACACCGTAGGCCCATGGCGCCAGGGCGGCGGTAGTATGGGCTCCGCCATCGCCCGAGAGCCCCGCGAACACATCGCGGTTGGTTAGATTCAAGACGGTTTCGTTGGTCGTGAACAATCGAACTCCGGAAACAGCAGTCTCTCCCAATTCGAGAAAATCACTGACAATGCTGTAACTAATCGTAGCATAATCCACAGACATCCCGGCGATGCTTGAGAAGCTGCTTACGGGGAATTGAACAATCGGACGAGCCCAGATTGGTTCCGGACCGAAGGTCCCCGCAGGCCCCACTACGTAATTGGCATAGCCGATGTTTAGCGCCGTGCTTGCTCCTATGGAAGTAAGCACGACGTTCTCCGCTTCGGCATCGATATTCGGAACTGAAATCGAAACATCGCCGGCGGCGCTCATCGGCAGCACCCCAGCCAGAAGGAGGACAATACATAATGTCGGGAATTTCATTGAGTTCATTTCTTGCTCCTTTGCAAGTTGGCGGCAGGTTTATGGATTAACAGTTCGGCCTTCTCCGCCGTCTCAAGATACCCCAGGCGCCGATACCCAGGAGCGAAAGTGTCGCCGGTTCGGGGACCGGTCCGTACTGCAGGTGGTCGAGATGAAGGAATGTGGCCGCAGCGTTTGAGGAGAGTTTGAACTTTGAAATTCCGCCGAGGTCCGTTACGCCCAGGAACACGTCATCGCCGGTTGTCGCCCCGGACATGCTCAAGGTTACGTTGGTCGTTCCGTGCGAGACCCCCACAGGGTCGAACGTTTCAATGACCAGGGGGGCCGCATTGGCATGCGTAGCCACAATCCCGACGGCCTGGGGCAATTGGCCGAGCGTCCCCGCGTTGAATATGAAGGTCACGCCGGTGGTTCCAAACTGCGTGATAACCGACAGCGACTTCCCGCCCGCGCCCGAGCCGTCGATGGAGCCGTCATCCGCGTCAACCGAAAATCCCGCTGATATCGACGATCCATGTGCGGTGGACATAATGAAGGCCCCGGTGGTGTTCAAACTCCCGTCCTCGAAGTCCTCTATGTAGTACCCGCTCAGCGCGGTGTTAAACGGGCTGTCGAGGGCGCTCAGATACGGGGTTGTCTGAACGAACGTGGCGCCGAAAGCTCCCGTCGAAAGGCTGCAGGTAAACGCCAGGCCCAGCAGAATTGTCTGAATCGTTTTCATCTTCATAGTTGTTTCCTTTCTTGCTCTTTTACACCGTCCCGGTCGTCCGCCCGCAGCGCCGCTGCGATGGCGGTCCTTGCGATATTGCGGGAACTTGGCCTATGCGGCCTGGCGCAGGGAGAATATGTGAGCGGCATCGCTCCTGCCCTCATTCAATCGACCGGCTCAGGTCGAATGCAGCCCGTCGCTCCACATGGAACGGGCTGATCTACAAAAAAGTATAGGAGGGGACTTGGGCATTCCCCGAAAAAAATGGCAATTAATACTACTTCATCATTCCCACCCGCGCAGGGGACAGGAGACGCCTGTAAATCCTCCGAGGCAAGTCCCAAAGTGCCGCAGGGTTGTGGCGATGGCCCGATTAGTCTGCCGGAGTTTGTTTGGTGCTTTGGGCAGGGCGACGTTAAAATGACTTGTCGTTCAGCGTTTGGCGTATTGAAAGGAGTTTTACCAATGGCTATGGATGACCATTCGATCTCGCGTCGCAGGTTCGTGAAAGATGCTTCAATCCTTGCCGCCGGCGGTTCGCTCCTGGCTGCGTCAATTGCTCGCGGTCAGGCTGCTCAGGCGAAGGCGCCCTCGAAAAAACCCGCCGACAAATGGCGGATGCGGTTGTCCACGTCGACTATTCAATATACGAAACTGACCATCGAGCAGGCGTGCAAGCGTATCGCGGACCTGGGGTTTGAAGGTATCGATATCTGGTCGGGGCATGCGGGCTGTCCGCATCTCGACGACGTCGCCAAACGCCTCGGGGGCGACGGGCTCAAGGCCGTATTGGTGAAGAACAAACTCAAGCTATATTCGTTCAGCGTCTATCGGGGCGGGTATCGAAAATACGCCAAACTGCTCGGCGATGCCGGTGGGGGGGTGGCGGTGCGGGGCAGCACCAGAGGCTGCAAACCGTCGGAACTCACCGCACGCATGAAGGCGTATATCGAATCGCTGAAACCCGAGATCGAACTTGCCGAGAAGTACGATTCGTACCTGGCGATCGAGAATCACGGCGGGTCGCTGCTGAATTCGCTCGATTCGTTCAAGGCATTCGTGGACATCAACACCTCTAAACGTCTGGGGATCGCACTGGCGCCGTACCACCTCCAGAGGCGCAAAATCTCCGTGCCCGATACGATCAAGGCTACGGGCAAGCAGTTGCTGTTCTTCTACGCATGGCAGGCAGCCAAGGGCACGGGCCA
>CAZSLS010000166.1:0-15697 GCA_964607575.1 uncultured Planctomycetaceae bacterium
GTCGTGCGGCGCGATTCACCAGGCGAGCCACCGCCGCAGGCGACAGCATAAGCTTGCACTGGAGAGCCTTGGGCTCAACGGCTCCGATCAGGACCGCCCGGACCGCGTGGTCCCCCTCGTCGTGTCCCCAGGCGGTTAACGGCATAAAGAGAGCGGCCAGAATCGCAGCAATCACAGGCCGCATGAGGCCGGCGATGCATCCTCCGGGAGTTCCGACGCCTCCGTCGACGACCTGAGCGCCGCGGGTCGCTGTCGACCCCAGCCTGTCCTCGTCGCGGGAAACGACGTTATCCGATATCGGACGAAGTAAAGGAAACGCCATCCGGGGGTTTCTTCGGCGAGTTGTCGGCGGCATTGTCATTTCTTGGTCGAGGCAATGCAGTACAGGTAATCGTTGGAACGGATGAAGAGCCGGTCCCCGGCGATGGTCATCGGGCAGGAGACTGAGAAATTCTCGTACGGTTTCTTGCGGGTGTATTTGGGGATCTGGCTCATCATGCGCTGGAGCCGCTCCCCTTTCAGCGGGAGCGGGCTCAGCGTATTCCTCGCCGCCAGCTTCCCGTCCAGGGTGAAGACTTCACAGGCGGCGTTTCCCCAACCCCAGTCGTACATGCTCGTGCCGCGTCTTGCAACGATACCGTAGACGTGCTCGGCGCCGACCAGGATCGTGCCATTGGTAGCCGGCGCATTGCAGCCTACATTCTGTTCAGTCTTCGGTTTGGTTTTCCCCCCGAGAAAATTGCCTTGGGCGTCGTATTGGAATTTCGAGCAATAGATGCGATCCTTCCAACATACAGGCCTACCGGAAAACACCTCGCCCTTGTGCTTCCAGAGGGCCTTCTCGAGCACATCCTCCCCCTTAAGGCTCAGCAGTCGGGCGTTCCAGGAATTCGGGCGCGCCTGATTTGTGCATAGGAATCCCGGCCTGTCAGGATTTGTCCCCCAGCCGCTGTAGATGGAAACCGGAGGCAATACCAAGGGATACACTTTGCCGTCGTCGATGCGGATGATCCGCCCATGCGGCGTCAACACCACGGGCGTCAACGGGGCGGTCGGATCTTTGCTGTCCGGCAGTTGCAGTATGGCCATGTTTCCCCCATGTGTGCCTTCCCCCCAGCGTTTCTTGGGCTGAGACGGACTGTCCCAGAGCTTCTTCCCGTTGCGCCTGTCCCAGGCGATCAGACGATTACCGTTCCACAAGATCCCCCCGAAGCAGGTCAGGAGAACGTCGCCATGGAGGCGTGGCGAGCAGTACAGCCAATCGGTCGCCGTCTTCTTGAGGCCGGTGGCCATCCGGCTCCAGATGATCTTGCCGTCGTTCATATCCAGGCAGGCAACCGTTCCCAACGCCGTCATCACGTAGACCCTGCGCCCGTCGCTGACGGGAGTCGGCATCGCGACACCCAGGTAGGCCGAGCACCCACAGGCGCATGTTTTGATCCTGTGCCGCAAACCGTGCTTCGCCAGGCGGGCAATCGCCCCCCGATGCTTCTTGTCAATTTCGGGGCGCAGTTTCAGATGCTTGAACGCGCGCGATCCCATCAGCAACACGTCGGGATCGGGCACCTGGTAGCCGCCTTTCTGCAGATCCTGCACCACGCTCTGCAGGAATTCCGGCGATGTCGCGGCCTTCTTCTCCCCCCCGCCCATCAGGAACAGGTTGGGCAGCCGAAAGGCCGCATGGGTCCGCTCGTGACAGAAGGTAAGGTCCTGGCGCAGGGCTTTGCGCTCCTCTTCAGACAGTCCGCCCAGGGCGGCAACGGCATCGATTTCGGTGGCCCAGGCTTCGGCGCCGCTTTCAGCGTCGTAGCAATGCAGCACGGGGAACCGGGTCTTCCAGCTCCATTCGCTCCAGCAAAGGACGCGATTGCCCACCGCCACCGGGGCAGAGGCGCTGAAGTTCGGCGTGGCCACCTTCCACTTGATGTTCTCGCCGGTCGCCTCGTTCCACGTGACAGGTGGTCTGGATGCGGGGAAGACGCCCGTCCCGTCTCCCCACAGGCCGATGCCGGTTTTGGGAACGACAGTCGGCGGTGTGTAGGGAGGGACTTCCGCTTGCGTTTCCCGCAGGACTCCAGTAAAGGCTACCGCGATTGCGAGTAACGCCAGCCTGCCTGCTACTCCATGCATCTTCGATATGGCGTTCATTCTCAATACCTCTTCCATTCCTTCGTTCTGCCGCAACAGAGCGACTCTTGTTTATCAATAAGCCCTTCAGTATTGGCATCTTGCCTCGACGCACAACTATATCATGCTCACCAAGCGCAGCGAAGGCACAAACTGATAGGAAATCTAATTCCTCGTGACGGTGGCCAGGGGGTGAGGGGTTCGGGCTTTCTCGATAGCGGCAGAAACTGCGGCCACAAGGGCCGACTCGTCCAGATTGAACGTGGCGACGGGCGTACCAGTCACAACAGGTTCGTGCGGGCTATGCCACTCGACAGCGAAGGCTTGTATTTCCACAGCGGTCGCAGTGATCTGAACGATATCCCCGAAAGGACTTGCCCTTCCCGTGCTGAACGGAACGCGCAAATCCCATACCAGCCCGAATCCGTTCTCCAACAGATTTCTACGCCAATTAACCCGTGGTGATAATTGACCAGCGGGTCGTAGTTTTGTAGGCTCCGAAGATTCTACTAAGCGCTAACTGCGAAAGGAGAACGAAATGAAGACTAATCTACTGTTTGCTTTGTTCATGGCGATCTCGATCGGTTTTGTGGTCGGATGCAACAATACTCTGGACGGTCCGTCGGCGAAATCCGCCGGTTGGCAGTTGAAGATCGCCGGTGAATACCCCGGGATAATCTCCGAAAGCGGAAACGGGGCCGAGGGGACGACATGGTTCAAGGTCGTCGGCGACAAGGTCAGCGGAACCTACAAAGTGGACGGCGGCGGAATGGAGTACACCGGCATTTTGAAGGATTTCACCGTAGTCGGCGACAGGAAGTTCAAGTGCACATGGGTCGACATGGAAGATCGCCAAGGCGTCATAACCGCAACGTTCTCCAAAGACCTGTCGAGCTTCAGCGGTACATGGGAGGCCGACGACGGGGACGGCACCTGGCAGGGCAAGAAAGCCAAGTGATCGACCGGTAAACCCATCACCTGCGGCTTGTCCTGTCGCAGACCCTGAGCCTAGCCGAAGGGAGCCCGGCCGAAGGCTCCGCCCGGCCGCACAGCAGGCTGGATTGGATGACGCCAGCGGAGTATGCTGCGCCAGCCCCCGTGTCGGGCGCCCGTGTGTTCCTCCGGGTTCGGCTTCGCCTCACCCTCCGGAACACACGGGGAATGCATTGACCTGACTCTCATTCGGGTTGGTACAGGAATCAGGGGCATGTTAAGGGGATAAATGAGCCAGATTCACGCCCGATCTCGGCCGAAAACGGCAAACGATATCCCCCGTTTATATGGGGGGATTAATTGGCCCTCGCCCTGCAAAAGGCGTTTTCTACCCGAAAAAGCGAACGATATTCCCGTTTGATATACGGGGAAAACCGGACCGACGCGTTTAGCTATCAGCCCCCGGCAATGGAGAAGTCGTAACTATCCAGCGGCCGATACGATTCGCAACGGCGGGGTCCGGGCGGTGGCGGACCAGCCTGCCGGCAGGCAGGTTGATCGCCTTCGAGAACCGGCGCCCGGATGAGTGGAACGAACATCGCAAGCATGGCGATCAAGCGATACCGACGGGGAAAGTACGTCGTGGCCACAGAAAAGGGCCTGTCTTCGACCTCCGACCTCACCGCTGGCGCGGTTCGAAACCTATGGCCCGATGCCCAGAGGCCAGATTCAGCTTGCTCAACGCCCTGCATCAAATACAATCACTGTGAGAGCCCCGCGATGGTCGGGGGCGCAATGCTAGGGAAATCCCATCTGAAAGTACCATCAAACAGGAACACATCATGCCCGAGAAGAACACTTCAAAGATGACACTCCAAGGCGTGCACCGGCGACAGGAGGACATTGCCATGCGATCCGATTCATGTCGGTATTCTTTTCTTGGTCTGATTGCGTTCTCGTTGATTCTGACAAGCCAACTCATTGACGCTGCGCCGCCCGAGCCGGGCGCCTTTGTCACCTTGCCGGGAAAAAAAAGGGCTCAGACGAGCGTGTGGTCCCAGTCGATCGACACCCGTCGCATCGATACGACGCGGCTGACCGAGTGTCGGGAAAACCTCGGCGTCTATCCCGTGGGCAACGGCCGCTGTTTCACGTACCTGGGGATCGGTTTTCCCCAGAACACGCTTTTTATGATGACGGGACCTCGCTACCAGACCGACGGCAACCACAATCCGTTAGGCGGGTTCGGCGAACTGACGCTGTCCCTTCACGAGGGAAAAACGACGGTGGATTTGCCGCTCCAAGGTTGTCGTACCGTACGGGGCGCGCCGGTAGTGCTCACCGACGAGCGGGGAACCCACTGGAAACTGACGACGGTGACCGCCGCGCCCCCGGGAGTGACCGCTATCCTGCGTTGGATTACCGTCGAGCGCCTAAAGGGGGAGAACCGAGACGTTACGCTGGCGCTCAAGTTTCGCGGGCGCCCCATGAAGAGCGATCAGCAGGGCTTCTACTTCGAATACCCGCACCGCAAGCGTGTGGCCCGGCTGCGTCCGGTCATGATTGGCGGGGAACTGAAACAAGATGACAAGCAACTTACCTTCTCGATTCCCGACGTTATCCCGGGCAAACCGCGCACCTTTTGCCTGGCGCTTCTGTTTTCCGAATCGGAAGATGCCGCGTCCGCCGTCCGGAAACAGGTGGTCAGTCACCATGACCGGCTGCTTGCCGATACGGTCGCGTGGTGGAAAAAGAAACTCGCTGAGACGGTTCACATCACCAGCGGCGATCGCCGGTTGGATGACCTCGTGGAAGGACTCAAGGTGCTGCTTCTCGTCCAGCAGGACGCACAGGGCGGAGTCTGTCCCATGGTCAACTTCAAGGGAGTGTGGCTTCGAGATTCCAACGGACCGCTCTTGGGATTTCTTCACTCGGGATTGTATGACAACGCCCGCCGCCTCTTGACTTATTACCGGCAGGCATCGGCGTTGCACGGTTTCACGGCGCGGGAGTTTCCGTTGGATCTGCCTGTCGAGTCGGATCCGGACCTGACGGATCAGAAGTGGGCTACCTCGCGAACGGATCGGTGCGAAGTGCCGTCGTTTGTCGTTTTGCAGCACGCATGGTGGTTGGATGCCACGGGCGACAAGACGCTGCTGAAGCGGCACTGGCACTATGTTCGGCGAAACGCGATCCACCAGGTTCTCATCGACGGTCCGCACGGTCCTCTTCAGACGTTTAACGGTGACGAGACGTACATGGGAGGGGCCTACTATTCCCTTTTCCCGACACGCTCGGGATATCCCAACGCACTGATCCGGCCGGACGCCTACAGCGCCGACAGCATGTTCGAATATGTCGCGGCTCACGAGGCGATGGTGCGTCTTGCGCGCGTCATGGGACAAGAGAAGGACTGCGCGCGTTTTCAGAGCTCAGCCAAGCGGATGCGTGAGTCGATTGAGCGGCATTTCTGGCTGCCCAAGGAAAAGCGGTATGCCCCGGCCCTGTCTCCGGTGACCTTTCAGCCGCATCGCGCGCCCTTTGCGCCGATCAATCTGCGGCCACTTTGGGTCGGTTATCTGTCGCCCGACGATCAGAAAGCTCGGAGCAATTTGGCCGGGACACTCCACTGGCTCTGGCGGCCGCCCGGGCTGGTGCGCATGACGCCTTTTATGGATCATTTCATCGGGTGCGCGCCGGGATATCTTGTCAGTAACCTGGCTGCGGTCCGTCATCCGAAGGCGCCCGCCGCGTTTTCAGCCTTGATCGGTTCGGCCTCGAAAAGCGGAGAGTGGGTCGAAGTGCATAAACCGGATCGTCCCAGTTACGGGTACGGCGACGGCCGATACGCAAATCGACTGCGGCCGTGGGAGAGCGGCGTCAATCTGGACGCACTGCTTTTCTATCTCACCGGGGCACGTCGGAAAGAGGGCCAAAGCATAACCATCCGTCCTCTTCTGCCGGCAAAATGTGATCGCCTTGTTGTGGAAAACATACCACTTGGCCCTGGGCGGTTGAAGCTGACCGTCACCCGCGACGGCAAACAGGCTCGCTATACCGTCGCCAACACGTCCCAGCAGCGATTGACGGTGAACGGGAAGACGCTCGCTCCCGGGGATTCCCTTCAGGACGCGGTGTTGCTGCCGGCGCCGTTCGATCGCGAGGAGACGTCTCCGGGAACCTATCGGGAACCGTTGCATTGGAGTAAGGGCGTAAAGCGACTGACCATCACGGCGCAAAAGCAACCGCCCAAGGACGGCGGTCAGTTACTCGACGTCGGCTTGCCCTTCTCGGCGAACGATTTTGCCGCATTCCTTGCCAAGCGTCCCGCCACGATCAAACAGATTGAAATCGATTCGTCGGCGCAACACACGAACCGCGCGACGCTCAAACCGCTCATGCAGATCCTGAACGAACGCGTGGTGAAAAAGGAAGTCGAAAAGTTTCAAAAGGACGGAGGCCGCATCCTCGCGCCGCATTACTTGCGGGCGTTCGAGATTCATGGTCCCGTGCCCGACAAGGACCAGACCCTGTTGAAAAAGGACCCGCCCATCATCACCGCCGACTACAAGGCGAACCAGTGGGTTCGTCGCGCGTCGCCCTCCAGCTACATTAATCTGGACGCGATGTTACGGCCGAACGACCATGTCGCGGCGTTCGCCCGATGCGTCCTGGTCGCTCAGCGGCCACAGCGAGTGACGTTTGCCCTGGGAGCGGACGACGGTGTGGTCTTGTGGGTCGGCGGGCGTCGGGTCGTCGAACGCCTCGGACATAACCACCATCAGTTCGGGCGTGACAAGGTAACGGTCGATCTCCCCAAAGGCGAGACACCGGTTATTGTCGGCGTCCACGAAATCAACGGCGCCTGGGGTTTCTCGCTGCGGATCAACGATGAGAAGGGGATGCCGCCGAAGGGGATTACCGTGAAGCCCTAGGAATGAATTGCATTGACTCCGGAGGACGCAATGAACATGCGTGTGACGAGATTCCGATTCTGGGCAGCCATCGCGACGTGGAATACCTGCGGTTGTTGGACATCTCGCGGCGGATGTTCTCAGTGGATCCCGATTAAAACATGGAATTGGGCAAGAACGATATTCCCGTTTGATATACGGGGATTAATTAGACAAATGCATCCCGGCTACCAGCACCCGTCTATCCGGAAGTCGTAACTATCCAGCGGCCGACACGGGCCGCAATGTCGGGGCGTCGTTATCGTCCAGTTTGTTGACTGCGTTACGGTTCGACCCGGGGCCAGGTGGCCTCTATCCGTCGCCGTTGTTGTCGCGGTTATCGGTTTGTTTACTGTTGAAGATTGCTGCGGCGGCTGGTACTTTACTGCTCGGGATACTCGGATTCAGTTTCATTGTTAATGGGAAATATCTAAGCTAAGTTCTTACCAGCCAAGGAGACCGGGCAAATGATGAGCATGGGCGCAGCGGGGCGATTCAAACATTCGATTGCACTTCTATGTGCGACCGCTTTGGTTCTGTCGCTACAGGTGTTCGCCGTGGCGGAGACCAAAGATACTCCCGTCATTCTCAGGTACACCGACTATGAGAAATACGGGATGCCGAAGATAGGCAATACTTTCTGGACCGAGGCCGAGCACATGACGGCCGTGAAGGTGCTCGGTAAGCTGGCCGAATCCGATCCGAAGCTCTTGCCGGGTTTCGCCCCCGACGGGGTCGGCCACCGGACCCTCCAGCGGTTGACCAGTCCGCAGAGGCTGTCGACCGATCCGACGGCGTCGAAGTACTTCGACGCACTGGAGGCGTTGTACCTCAAACACCGATCCGGCGGCGTCAAGATCTTCGACGCGATTTACGCGCGGATCAAGACCGTCCGGATTAGCTACATGATCAATCACCTCAAGTCGAAACCTTCAGCTAATGAACGTTTCTCGGCCGAGGTCTCTTCATCCCTTCTCGGGTTCGTCGCAGCACGACTCGACGTCAAGGATGAATTCGGCGTCGACTTCCAAATGAGGATTTCGAACTCCGATTCGCTCTTCAGCCACACGATCAAGAAGATGCCGCCTGCGTTTCAGGAGAAGATCGTGTTGAAGATCGACGAGATGGTCGCCGCGAATCCAGACATCGCCAGGAAGCGAAAGGTCGTCCCGGATTTCATGGAGAAGATGCTCAAGACCCTCCCCGACGTGCGGCCCAAGGCGATGAAATTCAAGATGAAGCACGTCAAACTCCCGGACCTTACGAAGAAATGGAAACTGACCGATCTGAAGCAGGCGGTTCAATGGCTCATACGCCAGAAGGATATCAACCGGGCCGAGATGCCGCGCATCGATTCGCCGCTGCTGCGTAAGATGCTGGACCCGCAGACCGTCAAGTCGGCCGCGACGGGAGAGGGCAACGTTTACCAGTTGATGGCCGCCATGTCAACGGCTCGAGGTTTGTATCTCTCGGCCTTCCGGATGTACCGGGACGCCGATCTGAAAGGCTACATGAAAGAGGCGATACCGCTGCTGGAGACGTTCTACCGGCTCTGGTGGGAGGATATCGAGAAGTTCGAGATATGGGAGAAGAAGATGCGGGTGCTGGACAAGGCGTTCGCCGATAAGTTCCTGCACAAACAGTTCAACCAGAGCGCCATGACATTCTGCGCGTGGTCGATAAACGATGCGGCGTACGCTCGCCTGAATTTCCCCCTCGAAAGCGCGCTGAAGTTCCAGGCGTTCGCCGCCGAACACTATCCGCAGGCCTTCAAGATGATGACGGATGAATATCGCACAAAGGCGGCCGGCTGGTTCCTGCGGTACAAGAAGAACACTGACAAATGGACAAAGGGAGGCGGGCCGAAAATTCCCGCAGGCCTGCTCGGGCAGAAGGCGATGGTCGATAGAATCGCCGCCGGCATCAAAAGCTACATGCCCAAAACCGTTAAATGAAAGGGCTGAAGCCGATATTCGACATCCCAGAGATAGCTTCCATGTGACAAGCCGCTTTGATGTCGTGCGACGCATGAGTATAGACGGGGTGCCCCAAGTGGCTGCATCGCAACGGGCAGATCCTGAATTCCTTGGATTATTCGTCGGGAGCCGGAGGATGATTCAGTGCGAAACCATAGGGAACAGACCTGGGGAGGACGTATTCCTCGTATCCGGTAATAGTGGCTCGATCCACTTGGGGGAAAGATGTCGTTCCTCGTCCAAACTGTGGTTCCCTGGATGCCGGACCACTGAAAAGGACACGTGCTTATATGTGATTGACTCTCGTTAAGATCACGCCGTATATTACACAGGATGCAAAAGTTCCCTCGAAGTGAATCGGAGTTTCAGCAGTGGTTCGCCAGTGAGGAGGCCTGTGTGCGTTACCTGGCAACGGTGCGCTGGCCGGCTGGATTCCGCTGTCCACACTGCCGCGGCAAGGGGGCATGGATGACGGAGCGCGGGTCGTTCAGATGCACATTCTGCGACGTTCAAACATCGGTAACGGCCGGGACGATCTTCCAGGGTACGCGCAAGGGTCTTCGATCGTGGTTCAGGGTCATATGGAACGTGACGACCAGGCCTGACGGGATCAGCGCGCTGGAGATCCAGCGATTCCTGGGCTTGGGAAGCTACCACACCGCCTGGACGTGGATGCACAAGCTTCGTCGTGCAATGGCGCCGCCGGACCGAGACCCCTTGGGCGGTACGGTGGTCGTCGACCAGGCATATCTCAGCGGCGAGAAGCCCCCGCAGACGGATCTTTCGCCCCCGGATCGGCCGCTGATCTTCGTCGCCGCCCAGGACATCAGGGGCCGGGTCGGGCGGATACGCCTCTGTCGTGTCCCCGATCGCACCGCGAGCAGTCTTCAGTCTTCCATACGCAGGAGCATTGCGCTGGATGCGATAGTTCTTACCGACGACTCGCCGGCATACCAGGGGCTGCGGCTGTACGGATATAGGCATAAGCCGGTCCAGTTCGGGCTCAGCGGTGTGCGAATGGCGCCGTTGCCCATCGTCGCCCGGGTGATCGGCGAACTGAACCGATGGCTTGTGGCGACGCCTCACGGGGCTGTGCGACCATCGCACTTGGACTACTATCTCGATGAGTTCGCTTTTCGCTTCAACAATAAGAGGTTATGCTCACCTGGAAAGCTTTTCCACCGTCTGCTTGTCCAGGCCGTCAGCATCGATCCCGTCCCAGGCGGAGAGATTTCCGGTGGCGGGGGGGCACTACCGTAAGCACGCATGACGCGAGACGGAACTGCATAGCAGCGCCGCTCATGCTTGTCGATGAAGTGAACAGAATCACTGTGTTGAACAGATGATAGAGTCTAATGTTGGCGATCACGGCTCGGGGCTGAGCAAAATGACCTCCAAGGGCCCATCAGCGAGAGTTTTTGGCACTAAGTGGACGCAGAGTTGCAGAGACGAGAGTAAAGCGCATAGCGATGTCTTTTTTTGAGTCGTTAGGGGAAGTCCAGCTACTTGTAAATGCACGTCTTACGCTCGAATGGTGGAGTTGATCTATCGTACTGGTTGGAATGTCCGTCATAATTGGTGGGAAATATGGTTTAATATGCATTGCAAAGCAGTGTTTGTCACGCCGCCACCCAACAGGAGATGACATGACCAGCAGTTCAGAAGAATCCAACTCGGACGGTACTCCGATGGGCGCCGGGCCGTCAGTGGTAGTTTTGTACTGTCAGCGAAGCCTTGCCAGCGGTGCGCGTCCCGCGGATTTCCCCGCTGGAGCGGAGGGGCTTTCGGCGCGGCTGAGAATGCTGCCGTGTTCGAGTAAGGTCGAGGTGTGGTATCTGCTGCAGGTTCTCGCCGAGGGCGTAATGGGTGTGGAACTGGTCTGTTGCCCGGAGAAGGCTTGCCAGTTCCTCGACGGTAACGACCGGGCGTCAAGGCGGGTCCGGCGAGCACAGTCGCTGCTGGAAGAGATCGGCGTGTCACCGGAGCGGCTTGGTCTGAGCCGCGGGACTGCTCTTACTCAAGACGACCTGCTGGAGCGGGCGAAGAACCGTGCCGAGGCGATCGGCGCGCTCGATTCGAATCTGACAGAGAAAGCGAAACAAGTATGATTGCAGCTGAATGGAAACCAATCCCTGACCTGGTCGCCAAGCTGGGCGGGTACAAGAAAGTGCTTGTCGCCGGTTGTGGGACCTGTGTAGCGGAGTGTGCCGCCGGCGGCGAGCGAGAAGCCCAAACGCTCGCGCCGCTGCTGAAGATGGCGCTGTCCGATGACGGGCATAGCGTGGAAATCCTGACCGTGACGCTTGAACGCCAGTGCGAGTTCGAGTTTTACGATAAGATCGGCGAACTTCTGGAGACCGAGCAGATCGATGCGGTTGTCAGCCTCGCGTGCGGGATAGGCGTTCAGGCGTTCGCCGAGTGGTTCCCGTCCGTGCGAGTGTATCCGGGAGTGAACACCTCGGCGTTGGTCATTCGCGAGGCCCCGGGCCTCTGGACCGCTCGATGCGAAGCCTGCGGCGACTGCATTCTCGATGAAACGTTCGGTATTTGCCCGATCTCGCGGTGTTCGAAGGGAGTGCTCAACGGTCCGTGCGGCGGGACGAGCAACGAGGGCAAGTGCGAGGTCAGCGGCGAGATCGACTGTGCTTGGAAGCTGATCGTCGAACGGGCGATAGAAGCCGGTCGGGTCGAAGACCTGATGGCCGTCCGAAAAGCAAAGAGCTTCTCGAATTCCCGCCACGGCGGGCCCAAGCGTATAGTAAGGGAGGACCTGCAAACATGAGTCCTGAAGCATCATATATTTCGGAATTGCGTGTTGGGAGCCGGTTGGAAAAGGCCCTCGCCTCCGGGCGTTTCGTGGTGACCACGGAGATCGGTCCGCCGCGCGGTCCGGACGCCGAACCTGTTCGCGAGCATGCCCGCATCCTGCGCCCATACGCTGATGCGTGCAATATCACTGACAACCAGACGGCTGTCGTTCGCATGTCGAGCATCGCCGCGGCGAGGCTCCTGATCGAGGAAGGGCTCGAGCCGATCATGCAGATGACCGCTCGAGACCGCAATCGAATCGCGATCCAGTCGGATCTTCTCGGCGCCGGGGCGTTGGGTATCCGAAACTGCCTGTGCATTTCCGGAGATCACCAGCAGGCCGGCGGGGCCGGAAGGCTCAAAGGCCATCCCGGTTGCAAAAACGTTTACGATCTCGATTCGATCCAGATGCTCGCGGCGCTTAAAGGCATGCGCGACGACGGTATGCAGGTTGGCGGGGACGAACTGACTGAACCGCTGCCGATGTTGATCGGAGCGGCATGGACGCCTCTGGCGCCGCCGCGGGAATGGCGAACGTATCGCCTCGGGCAGAAGATCGCCGCCGGAGCCGATTTCATCCAGACCCAGGCGGTATACGACGTCGAGGCGTTTGCAGAAGCGGTTTCCGCGGCGCGAGACCTCGGTTTGACCGACAAGACGGCGATATTGGCGGGCGTTATCCTGCCCAAATCCGCGGGTATGCTGAAGTACATGCGGTCCAACGTGCCTGGTGTGGGCGTGCCAGACGATCTGATCGAGCGGATGAGCGCCGCCGAAGATCGGCATGCCGAATCGATAAAGGTCACCGTCGAACTGATCCACGCCGTGCGCGAGATACCCGGCGTCCGCGGCGTCCATCTCCAGGCTATCGCCTCCGAGGAGATGCTGCCCGAGATCATCGAAGCGGCCGGAATCACACCGCCCAGCGAGGACTAGACAAACTACGATGCCAAAGAAATATCACGTGAAGACCGCCGAGACGCCGCCGAGGTTCGCCCCGCTTTCGCGTTTCAGCGCGATCGAGACCGACGGATGCCTCGGTTGCCTCGAATGCGTCAAACGCACCAGTTGCGTGTACGGCGTGTACAAGGACCGCAAGTTCGATGCCGCAGCGATCTGTGACACCGCCGACCACGAATGCATCAACTGCATGCGCTGCGTTCAGGAATGCAAAAAGGGAATCCTCACCCGCGTCGAGAATCGAAGCTACACGGCGATGGGCGACGAATATTGGCGCCCGGAAATGATAACCAACATCTGGAAGCAGGCTCGCACCGGACAGATTCCCGTCTCCGGGGCGGGTTATCGCGGTCCGTTTGTCGGCGAGGGGTTCGACCAGATATGGACGGACATGTCCGAGATCGTTCGCCCCACCCGGGACGGTATCCACGGGCGGGAGTACATCAGCACTTCGATCGACGTCGGACGGCGGCCTGAATCGCTGTCGTTTGATGAAGACGGTAAGCTGACCACGCAGATGCCGCCGATTCTCGACCTTCCGATCCCGATGGTGATGGACCCTCCGGACTGGCCGGTGATGAGCCCGGCGATGCGCGAGGCGATGGTCGCCGCCGCGGTCGAACTGAGCACGCTTATCATCCTCGACCTCCCCGACGCCAAACCGTTGAGAGATCGCGCCCCGGAGGCGATCGCAATTCGATTTGACCCGAAACGCGACGATATTAACGATCTTGTCGGCGCGCGGTTCATCGAAATAGCGGACGATGAAAACGCATTCGCGACGTCCGGGCAAATTCGCGAGGTGAACGAGGCGGCCGTAATCTCCATCCGCCTTCCGCTGGACGAAAACGCCGGCGGGCGGGCGGCGGAACTGGCGCTGGCCGGAGCCGAGAACATTCATCTCCAGGCCGACCTTCGCGGGCGCGGTCTCGGCGCCAGGAGCGACACGTTCGTCACGACGCTGCTGCGGGAGGTGCATGGGCGGGTGGTTGACGCGGGCGTCCGCGACCAGGTTTCGATTCTCGTCACCGGCGGGATTGGAATGGCCGAGCATATCGCCAAGGCGATCGTCTGCGGGGCCGACGGAGTGGGAATGGACGCGGCTTTACTGGTGGGTCTTGAGTGTCGCTTGTGCGGTTCGTGCCGGGACGGAGCGTCCTGCCCGGTGGAACTCGCGGGCATCGACCCCGAGTGGGGGACCCGGAGGATAGTGAACTTGTTCGGTTCGTGGCATTCACAGTTGCTGGAGGTGCTCGGGGCGATGGGGATTCGCGAGGTGCGGCGTCTTCGCGGCGAGACCGGGCGGGCGATGTTCTTCGAAGACCTCGAGGCCGAATCGTTCGCGCCGGTTTTCGGAACGCGCAGTGCGTCAGTCGACAACACTGGCGCCAAGGCGTCTGTCGAACAATTGGATGAGTTGCAACGTCCGGACGTTGAGCGATGCCCGAGTCGTTTTCGCAACCAGTTGACTCGTTTTCGCGTGGTTCGTTCGTCGGCATGCACGTCGTGCGGTAAGTGCGTTGAGATTTGCGAGTTTGGCGTACACCTCCAGGCCGGACGGCGAATGATCGAGCCGCGCGGTCAGTTCTGCCGGGGCGCCGAGCATTGCAAGTCGAAGGGCGCGTACTGCGTTGATGTCTGTCCGGTCGGCGCGTTGCGCGTCGGTGCGGATCCCGTGTGGAAGACCTTTGGCGATGCTCGCTGGCCGGCTGAACTGATGGAAGCGACGTGGCGCCAGGCCGAAACCGGACGAGTCGACCCCGACGGTCCGGAATATCGAACGGGCGCGTCGGGCGGCGGGTTCGATCGCATTGATTTTGTATTCCCCGACAGCCCGCATCCGGTAAAGCTCGAGGATATCGACCTGAGCGTTCCGTTGAATCGCACGGGTGATAATCGTCCTGAAGTCACGATCGGTATCCCGATTTATGGCGGGGGTATGAGCTTCGGGTCAATCAACGAGTCGACGATAGTCGCTCGGGCGCGGGCGTATGCGGCGATGGACTCCTTCACCTGCAGCGGCGAGGGAGGGTATCCCGAAAGGCTCAGACCGTACGACAAGCACGTGATCACCCAGGTAGCCACCGGTCTGTTCGGCGTGCGAGAGGAGACCATCCAACGCGTGCGGATGGTCGAGTTCAAATACGCCCAGGGCGCCAAGCCCGGTCTGGGTGGGCATCTGCTGGGCGACAAGGTCACCGAATCAGTCGCCAGGATGCGGGAGGCCGTCCAGGGCAGCTCGCTGTTCTCGCCATTCCCGTTCCATTCGGTCTACTCGGTGGAAGACCACAAGAAACACGTGGACTGGATCAAAGCGATAAACTCCAAGGCCCTGGTGTCAGTGAAGGTTTCCACCCCCAACGACGTGGACATGGTGGCCGTAGGAAGCTACTACGCCGGCGCGCACGTGATACATATCGACGGCAGCTACGGCGGGACCGGAGCCGCCCCTGACATTGCCAAGAAGAATATCGCCATGCCTATCGAGTATGCAATCGGCAAGGTCCACACGTTCCTCGCCGAAGAAGGCGTCCGAGACAAGATCACATTGATAGCCTCCGGCGGAATCCGCACCGCCTGGGACGCCGCCAAGGCCATAGCCCTCGGCGCCGACGGCGTGGTTATCGGAACGGCCGAAATGGTGGCTCTGGAGTGTCTCCGCTGCGGTGTCTGCGAAAGCGGGCGGGGGTGCCCGCGCGGTATCGCCACGACCGATCCGGAACTCTCGCGTCTGTACGACGAGGACTGGGCCGCCCAGAGGCTCACCAACCTGCTCCATGCCTGGTGCCTGGAGATTCGCCGGATCCTGCAGCGACTGGGCATGCGCAGTATCCGTGAGTTGGTCGGAAGGTCCGACGTGCTTTGCCATCTTGATTACACCCCCGACGCAACTGAGCCCCTGACCGCTGCGTCCATTGGAACCGAATAGGGATGAATCGA
>CAZSLS010000167.1:0-1332 GCA_964607575.1 uncultured Planctomycetaceae bacterium
TCGTGAGCGCCGGTTCGGGCACGAGCACACTCTATCAGTCCAAGGATGTTCTGCGCGTCGTGGCGACCGGCGACGTTCAGTGGGACGGTCTGTTCGCCCGGCGGGGCAAGACTTACGAGACTTCCGGTACGGCAAACGGGAATCGCCTGGTGTTCTCGGTCGAGGATAACACGAATACGGACCTGGTCACCGCGAGTATGCTCGGTTCGCGGTTGACGCTGGCCTATGCGCCTGAGGCGAGCGGCGAAGCCGACATCACCGTCCGCGCGACGGACCCCGAGGGCGCCTGGATCGACGAAACATTTACCGTGACGGTTGATCCTGTGAACGATGCTCCCGTGGCTGACGCCAACGGTCCGTATGAAGTGGACATGGGTGATGATGTAATCCTTGATGGCAGCGGATCGTCCGACGTGGACATCCTCGACGGCGATTCGATCGTGTCGTACGAGTGGGACCTGGATAACGACGGACAGTTTGACGATGCCACAGGCGTCTCGCCTTTGGTCACCTGGACGGATATAGTGAATATGGGCCTTACGTATCCGGCCGATCCGGTTACCGGCCTGCCATCGAACACGATTTCGCTTCAGGTGACCGACTCTCTGGGTCTGACGGATACCGCATCGACTACACTGAAGATATTCAGCAATGATCCCGTGGCGGCGTTCTCGGCGAATCCGAATCCCGCTGCCCCGACACAGGCGATCAACTTCGATGGCAGCGGATCGTCGCATACCCATCCGTCCCGCAACATTGTTCAATACGAGTGGGACTTCGACTACGACGGCGGGACGTTTGACGTGGACGCTACCGGGGTGACGCCTACGCACAGTTACGGCCTGTTCGATTCGTATACTGTGGCGTTGCGTGTGACTGACGATAACGCCCCTGCCAAGACGGACATCGCCACGACGGTGATAGCGGTCGACCAGGGTAACCGTGCCCCGACAGCCGATGCCAACGGCCCGTACGTTTCGGAGATAGGCGCCGACGTTGCACTCGACGGTACGGGCTCGAGCGATCCGGACGCCGGCTATGGCGATTCGATCGTGTCGTACGAATGGGACCTGGATAACGACGGGCAGTTTGACGACGCCACGGGCGCTACGCATGCGTTGCTGTGGGCCGATATCCTGAACATGGGCCTTGCGTATCCGACCGATCCGGTCAGCGGGCTTCCGTCGCATGCGATTTCACTTCGCGTAACCGATGAGTTCGGCTTGACGAGTAGTAATTCAACGACGCTGGTGATTTACGACAACCAGCCGACAGCGGCGTTCTCGGCGAATCCGAATCCAGCCGCTCCGACGCAATCGATCAGTTTCGACG
>CAZSLS010000167.1:1432-15476 GCA_964607575.1 uncultured Planctomycetaceae bacterium
GATAGCCGTCGACCAGGGCAACCGCGCCCCGGTGGCCGACGCCAACGGCCCGTACATCATTGATCAGGGCGATGGTCTGGTTCTTGACGGCAGCGGATCGTCCGATCCGGACACCGTCTATGGCGATTCGATCGTGACATACGCATGGGATATCGCCGGCGGGACGCATCTGCTGGGTGGCGTTTCCCCGTCGCTTACGCCTGCCCAGGTCGACGCGCTTGGCCTCGGCTCCTTCCAGGTTATCCTGACCGTTACCGACACGTTCGGCGCCAGCAACAGCAATCAGACAACGCTGCAGATATACGTCAACGAGCCGACGGCTGCGTTCTCGGCGAATCCGAATCCAGCCGCTCCGACGCAATCGATCAGTTTCGACGGAAGCGCATCGTCGCACGACCATCCGTCCCACAGCATTGTTCAATACGGGTGGGACTTCGACTATGACGGGACATTCGACGTTGATGCCACTGGCGTGGCGCCCTCGCACAGTTACGGTCTGTTCGGTACGTATACTACGGCGTTGCGTGTGACTGACGACAACGTTCCCGCCAAGACGGACATCGCCACGACAGTGATAGCCGTCGACCAGGGCAACCGCGCCCCGGTGGCCGACGCCAACGGCCCGTACGAGGTCGACCTGGATACCGGTCTGGTACTCGACGGCACGGGCTCGTCCGACCCGGATGTCGGCTATGGCGATTCGATCGTGTCGTATGATTGGGACATTGCTTCCGGTACGTATTTGCTCGGCGGAGTTTCGCCATCGCTGACGCCTGCCGAGATCACCGCGTTGGGTGTTGGTGAATTTCAGGTGATCCTGACCGTTACCGACACGTTTGGCGCTATCGATAGCGACCAGACAACGCTGACAGTCAACTCGCTGGCAGAAGTCGTCGACCGCCACATCTTCTACAACAACTCGGCCCTGGACGCCGGCGGCGACGACGATGCCGCCATCGATCCGTCCAAGACCCCGCTGCTGCAAGGCACGGCAACGTCAGCCAACCAAACCAGCTACTCGCGCGGGATCAACGGGCTCATGATCGACATCAGCGGTCTGACCGGGACGCCGACGGCCGGTGATATCGGCGTACGGGTCAACCAGGCCGCCAATCCCGACACATGGTCCCCCGGTCCGGCGCCCCAAAGCGTAACCGTACGCCCTGGCGAGGGCGCAGGCGGATCGGACCGCGTGACACTCACCTGGGCCGACGGCGCGATAACAAATCAGTGGGTCGAAGTTACGGTACTCGCCGGCGCCAATACGGGCCTCGAAACTGATGACGTATTCTATGTGGGCAATACCGTCGGCGACATCAACGACGACGGGGCAGTTGATGCCGACGATCTGGCCACGCTGTTTGGCGAATTCGGCCTGCGAGGCGGCGCCGAACTAGCCGCCGACGTGAACATTGACGGCCGCGTGAACCTGACAGACTTCGCGATCGCGCGGAACAACTTCGGCACGTCCGTGGGAACACCCACCGTGCCCGCAGCCGCACCGCCGGCCGCCGCACCAGCCGCTGCCTCCGAACCGAACGTGGACATTCTCGCCGAGTCGGTGACGTCTGGCGATGGAGATGCGATTATCGCCGGCGACATTCCGCTCGGTCTGCCGCTATCGGTCGAGGTCGCCCCGATCGACCTGCCGGGCCCGGAGCCCACCCCCGCGCCCGCAGCCACTGATGATTTGCTGCTGAGCGAAGGAGGTTTGACACCAGGCGAAAGCCTTGATGCCTCGCTGGACACAGACGATCTGCTGGTAGACATGCTGGCCGAATCACCGCTGGCGGTTTCGCTTTAGGAGACCCTGCAGGATTGCACATATTCGCTGTGTCGAAGATTGCGTTTGTGTTCCATGCTTGCGGTGTGGCTGGATTCGGGGGATAATTACCACCTGATTCGCTGCCTACAGGACTACGTCCGGGAGGTAATACCGTGGCTAAGCCGCAGACACCGTCAAAAGAACTCGCCGCCATCCTCGAACAGATTCCCGCTGCGAGCATAGAAGTCGGCGGGGGGGTGGGCAAGAAGCTGATATCCGGTGGGGCGGGTATGATCGCCGAACTCATCGCTCTGGTCGGTCAGAAATTCGGTGATCCGGCCGGGACTGCGCCCAAGTATGCGATGCATGGGGCGGCGCTCCATGCGGGACGCCCGGGCGCCGGGCAGGAACGCAAGATGGTCGCCGAAGTGCTGGCCGGGCAACTGGCGAAGAAGCATTCGACCGATTTGAAGGCGTTCATTATTCGCCAACTCCAGTTTTGCGGCCGGGCGGACGAAGTGCCCACCCTGGCGAAGTTCCTGGGCGACCAGCAGCTCTGCGAGCCCGCAGTCCAGGCGATGCTTGCGATCGGTGGCGACGCCGCTACTGCGGGGTTACGCGGTGCGCTGGCCGGGGCGAAGGGGAAACATCGCGTGACGATCCTCAACGCCGTCGGGCGCCTGAGAGACAAAGGTTCCGCCCCTGCGGTCAGGAAATTCGCCGGTGACAAGGACAGGAACGTTCGCCTCGCTGCGTTGTATGCGTTGGGCAACATTGGTGACGCCGAATCGGCAGGCGTATTGCTCAAGGCCGCCGGGGGTAAGGATAGCTACGAACGAACGCAGGCGGTCGATGCGTGCTTGCTCCTTGCCCGTCGTCTGGGCGAGAGGGGCGACACCAGGAATGCGGCAAAAACCTGCCGCGCCGTGCCCACCGATCACAGTTACGACCGATGCGCCGCATTGGATGTGCTGGCTGAGACGTGCGGCGCCGAGGCCGTCGGCGACGTGATGGGAGCGATGGATTCCGAAGACTTGAAACTCCGCCATCCCGCTGCTCGGACGGCCGTCAAACTCGCCGGTGCTATCGGCAAGAAGCATTCGGCCGATGCGGGCAAGCTTCTCAAGAAGGCCCTCAAGGCGACGAAAGATCGCGTCGTTATCCAGGACGCCGAATTGTTACTCGCAGGATCGGTAGGCTAAGGAGAATACAGACATGGCTACCTCGAAAATAACAAGGCGGGAATTTCTTGGCGCGACGGCGGCTATTGCGGGCACGGTGAGCATTGTTCCTTCGCACGTTCTTGGCGGCGCGGGAAAGCCCGCCCCCAGCGATACCGTTACGTATGCGGTCATCGGCAACGGAAGCCGGAGGGATGCGGGAATAAAGTGCCTCGGCGCGCGCAAGAAGATCGCCGTCTGCGACGTCGACACTGGTCCGAGGCATCTCGGCGGACAACCCGACAACAAGACGCGATATACCGACTACCGCCTGATGCTGGAACGCAAGGACCTTGACGTGGTTGCCATCGGCACGCCCCCGCACTGGCACGCCCTGCCGTGCATCCATGCCGCCCAGGCGGGCAAGGATATCTTCTGCGAAAAGCCCATGACCAAATTCATCGCCGAAGGACGCGCCGTGGCCGACGCCGTCGAGCGATACGGCGTGGTATTCCAGATTGGCACGTTCAAGCGATACGGTAATGCGGGGAAGAAAGAGCACATCGAAAACCACAAGATCATCAAGTACGGTCTGATGAAGGACCTAACGGGTACGGTGGCTTTTGCCGGGGCGAGGAATCGCACCGGTCGGACCGATCTGGCCGCCCAGAATGTCCCGGAATGTCTCGATTACGACATGTGGCTCGGGCCTGCACCATACAAACCGTACAACTCAAAACGCGTCCACTACTCCAACCGGTTCTACTGGGATTACGAGGGCGGTGATTTGACCAACTTCGGGGCACACAGCTTCGATCCGCTGCAGTGGACGTTCGCCAAGGATTACACCAGCCCCGTCCGGGTCGTGCCCAACGCGCCCTGGCCGCAGCATCCCGACGCGGTATGTCCTTTCGGATGGGTTGAGCTTACGTATGCCGACGGGCTGAAAGTCGTGATAACCGGCGGTAAATCGGGCGCGAAATACGCCGGCCCCAAGACGCGGAGCATGGTCAAAGCCTCCGACCTCGATGACGCAGGCCGCAAACGCCTAGCCGAACTGCCCGACCCGCCTCCGCTGGTCGGTTTCGGTGATGCCGTGCGAACCCGCCAACTTTCAGGCGGTCACGCCGAGTCGTCTCACCGCGTATCGACAGCCCTGAACCTGGCCAATATCGCCATTCGCATGGGACGGGCGATCGATTACGATCCGGTCAAGGAGCAGATCGTCGGCGACGAAGAGGCCAACCGCCTGGTCAACATCCCGATGCGGGCGCCGTGGCATCTGTAGGAGAGTTGCGGGTCGAGCTGCGGGCGATTCGGCCAGTTACGAATTGCCATCAAAGCCAACAGTGAGTACACTCCCGGTCATGTCTGACCAGTACGTTCATCTCAACGGGCGTCTTGTCACCGCCGATGAGGCGGTGATAAAGGTATCCGATGCGGGCTTCCTTCATGGCGCTTCGGCGTTCACCACGATGCGGGCTCACAACGGCGTTGTGTTTCGCCTCGCGAGCCATTTATCCAGGCTGCTCGGGACGGTCGAGCTTCTGGGCCTGCGGACTGAAGCTACGCGCGAGACGCTGACGGCGGCGGTCGGTGAATTACTGTCCGCCAACGCTCTGGGCGATGCACGCATCAGGATAACGCTGACTCCGGGCAGTATCGCCGGGGGTGATCCGACGGTGGTGGTGACGGCCGATCCCTTACCGAAGTATCCCGCCGAGTGGTGTACCGAGGGCATATCCGTTTCGATTACTGGACTTCGCCAGTCGCCCGGTGATATTGCCTGCGGGCGCAAGACCGGATGCTACTTTCCGCGAGTCCTTGCGATGCGGACGGCTGCGGAAAAGAAGACCCAGGAGGCCTTGTGGTTCACACCCGAAGGTCATCTGGCCGAAGCCTGTTTTTGCAACGTATTCCTGTTGCAGGGCGGCGAACTGCTCACCCCGCCGCTCGATACGCCGGTTCTTGACGGGATCCTCCGCGGCGTCGTGATGGAGTTGTGCGAGGATCTGGATATAGAATGCAGCGATACCAGGGTACTGCTTGGACGCGATCTCCTCAATGCCGGCGAAGTATTCCTGACGTCCAGTTGCAGTGGTATTCGTCCGGTCGTGCGAGTTGAGGACCACGTAATCGCAGATGGCAAGGTCGGTCCGATTACTGCGAGAATAAGGAAGGCCTACGAGGAAATTCTCGAGGCTGAATGCCCCCTTGAACAAACCATGTAACGTCGAATATCGGGATTCTGCCATGAAAATCTCTCAGATTGTCAACGCTCTCGAACAGATCGCACCTCCAGAGTTGGCTGAAGAATGGGATAACGTCGGGTTGCTGATCGGCGACCGCGGCGCGAATGTCAGGAAGGTCATGTTATGCATCGATCTGACGCCCGAAGTGCTCGCCGAAGCGGTGGCCGCGAAGGTGCAGATGGTGATGGCGTACCACCCGGTGATCTTCAAACCGGTGCCCCGCGTGACTGCCGACGCTAATGAAGTTATCTACGAGGCCGCGAGGCGCGGAATCGGCGTCTACTCGATGCACACCGCCCTGGACGTTGCCCCGGGCGGAACGAACGACGTTCTGGCCGACGCGATGGGACTTCGCCAGCGCAAACCGCTGGAACCGTCGACCGGACCGGGGCAGTGCAAGATTGTTGTTTTCGGTCAGGCCGAGGAAGTCGCCGACATTGCTCGGGCCGCTTTCGCCGCTGGGGCGGGAGTTATCGGAAACTACACAGATTGTGCCTTTTTCGGGTACGGAATTGGATCGTTCGCCGGTGGGCCCGAGTCGCATCCGACGATAGGTCAGCAAGGTCAAGCCGAGGCCGCCGAGGAAGTCCGGCTGGAAATGATCTGTCCACCGCGGAGCGTCTCGGAAGTGTGCGCCGCGATTCGATCGGCCCACAGTTACGAGACTCCTGCGATTGACGTTTACCAACTCAGCGGTGCCCGTGCCGGGATCGGGATGGGCAGGATCGGGTCCCTGCGGCGTCCGGTTACCGTCGCGACGCTGATCTCCAGAGTCAAGAAGGCTACCGGCGTCAAGCGTGTTCTTCTGGCCGCCCGTCCGCATCCCAAAGCAGGCAAGGGTGGCGGTAAGGGGGTCCTGGTCTCGGTGGTCGCTTGCGGCGCCGGATCGTGCGGTGGATTGTGGAAGACCGCCCTTAACGCGGGAGCAGCGTTCTACCTGACCGGCGAAATGCGCCATCACGATGCGCTGGCGGCGACCAATGCGGGACTGACCGTCGTGTGCGTGGGGCACTCGAATTCCGAACGTATTACGATGGCCTCCCTGGCAAAGCGCCTCGCCAAGGCCATGCCAAAACTCAAAGTAACCTTATCAAAACTCGATCGGGACCCGTTTGAGATAGTCTAAGTCCATCGACTCTCACGAAACATAATTATACAAGGGAGCAGTACTATGAAACTGGAAGTAACTCGCGTGGAAGTGTGGATCGCGTCAATGAAGGATACGCCCGGGGCACTGGCCGGCAAGCTCGATGCGCTGACCGGGGCTGGAGCAGACTTGGACTTCGTCTTCGCTCGCCAATCTCCCGAGAAGCCCGGAACCGGCGTGGTGTTCCTCGCGCCGGTCAAAGGGGCCAAACAAGCCGCCGCCGCCAAGAAAGCGGGATTCAAGAAGGGCAAGAGGCTCTTTACGATTTGCGTTACCGGTCCGAACAAAGCCGGTATGGGCACGGCGATCACCGAAGCGGTTGCTGACGCCGGTCTGACCATGGAAGGCTTCTCCGCCCACGTGATTGGCAGGAAGTTCGTCCTTCACATTGCGTTCAAGACCACGGCGGCCGCGACGAAAGCCGCCCGAGTCATCAGGAAACTCTGACGGTTCGCTGCGCAGCGGGCGTTCATTTGGCGGGCGTATTCAACCATGCCAGGTTGAACTGGTAGTGCTGCTTGCTGGATATCAGGTGGATTACACCGTTGGGTGTCTGGCAGATCGACATATAACCCCTCGGTTCAGCCGAACCCGCACTCATGGTGAAAGCGCCGGTGTTACCTCCGCCATCGACCTTGCACGCCGCCCCGCCGTCGGTGATCGGGCGTTTGATCGACCATGTCTTGCCTTCGTCCGTTGTCAGAGCCGCAAACAGCCCCGAGACTTTTCGCTGCTTGCCCGAGGCGTCGGTGATGGAGACGCTCCTGCCGAATGAGCAGAAGAGGATCGGTCCTTCCGCCAGCCGCAGGACAACCAACCGCTGCCCGCCTCCGATAGGGGGGAACGGGCTGGCGGAGTACTTCCACGTCTTGCCCATATCCTTCGAGATGCTCATGGGCATCTTCCCGCCAATAGCGTCCCCTCGCCCGAACGCCATCAGGCGTCCATCCTTCAGTTGGACGAATCCGGCGTGTATGCCGGCGATCCATGAACCGGTAGCTCCGTCCGCGAATTTTGGTCGGTCTTTGCCCTCGCCTGGATCTGTCCAGGTCTTACCCGCGTCGGGGCTGACCAGGACCGCCGTTCCTCCAGCGCCCCCCACAACGGCGTCGCACGGAACGAGAATGGCGCCTTGGCTGGTTCGCAGTACGGATTCCACGGGCATGTGGCGCAGTCCGTGTTCAGGCATGATCAATTTGGCCTTCGACCATGTTGCCCCGCTGTCGGTCGACGTGCGCATTATCGTAGCCAGGGAGCCCCAGGTTGCTGCGGCTGACAGACCGTTAAAGTGATAGATCGTTCCCTTGTCGTCGACCCACAGCGCCGAAGCGTGATCGTTGCGGTCTGGGGCGTCCCAGAAATTCGATGCGACCTGCCACTCCTTGGCGCCGTAGGGCAGGCGGCTGGCTACGATTCCCAGTTCGCGCCCAGGTTCCGAGCGGCAGGTGTACCAGATCGCCAGCAGGTCGCCGTTGGGGCAGTTGACGATGGCAGGGCAGTGATTGTGCCGGTTATAGACGCCGCAGTCTGCGGCGGGGGGGATCTTGACGTACTGCACCGGGCCCTTGAAAAATGGTTTGGTCGGATCGGGGCCTTTGGACAGGTCGGTAGGGATTTTCTGACTTACGTTTCGCGCGTTCAGCGGCGTCTTGGGCGCGGGCGATGGTTTCGTCGCGGGCATTTCGCCTCGCACCACACGAAAGCCGATCAACCAACTCTTGTCTTGCGGTAACGTACCGGACCGGTTTGCGGACCGCAGAAACTCCAGCCTTGTCGAGTGGCTACCGCCGCGAGTGACCTTGAAGTCGCCGTCGGCCCGACCGACCGGGTCGCGGCGATCACGCCCGATGTACGGGCCGTACCAGTCGCTGCACCACTCCTCGACATTACCGTGCATATCGCACAGGCCCCAGGCATTCGGCGGAGTCGCTCCGGTGGTGAGTTTTACGGGCTTATCCTTTCCGCGATTCGATCCGGGAAACCAGCTCAGCGTCACGTTTTTGCGAAAGGTCCCGCCCAGCGTCTTGCCCGTGTGGTATGGCGTGGTAGTCCCCGCGCGGCAGGCATATTCCCATTCGGCCTCGGTTGGCAGGCGGTAGGATTTGGACTCTTTCTTCGAAAGCCACCGGCAGAACGCTACCGCTTCATGCCAACTGACGAACACGACCGCTTCGTCATCTGCCCTGGAGAACCCCAACTTTCCGCGGAGTTTCTTGTGGACCGGATCGAACTGTTCGTACTGCGCGTTGGTGACTTCCGTGCGGGACATCATCAGCGACTTGGAGATCGTGACCTTGTGGATCGGCTGGGAATCCCAGTAGCCCTTGGCGTCTCCCATCATAAAACTGCCCGCCGGTATCTCGACAAACTCGATGCCGATAGAATTGATGTTCGCACCAGCCGCACTGGCTGCCATGCTCACGAAAACCAGCAGTATCGCAGTTGTCTGGAATCTAGTCATTATCGTACTCCTGGTGCATCTGATCGGTCCGTTGTCAGGCCAGCCATTATTGTCGCCCCGGCCGGAGACCGCAACCATTTCGCTCCCAGAGCAATCGCATCTGGAATCGCTTCTGTCAGGATTTCGATCAGCCGAAAGACAACTGGTTCGACCGCAGGCCTCGCAGCAGCAATTATCCCGCCCGGCGGAACCGGAGATGTTGTTGGCGATACTGTTTCCCGACCGCTGCCAAGCCGCAAGCGGCAAGCAAGATGTGCTTCGATACAAGCGGGCGGATGTGACCCGACCTTGGCGTCGTGCCGCTTGCGGCTTGGCAAGAATCGCGAGGCTTGTTGCATGATCTTCCAACCGGCGAGGTACGGGAATGATCGACACCGATAATTGCAATCTCGATCACCTGGTTTATTTCCTTTTCTTTTCCATCGACCGGGAACATGCTATAATCTAAACCTCGTGATCGTCTTTACGTCTTTCAACACGAAAGGACAAGGCAAATGACTAGAATAACGATCGGTTCGGTCCTGGTGATGATGTGTGCATCGTTTGCGTTGGGCGCCACCGGCGACCTGACGTTCGTAAAACAACCGCTCTCCACGACATACACCTCTCTGGTATACGTGACTCGTTTCACGCACGGAGGGGCTGACAAGACTCTCGGTCTGGTCAACCAGCATTCCGTTGTGGGTGTCGCCGCGAAGAACGCCGGCGGTATGCACGTGGCGATCGATTCGGTCAAGGCCGACGCGACCCAGAGCGACGTGATCCGCCTGGACTTCTCCGGACAGGGCAAGTTCAAGGACGCTCCGACGGCCCAGATTAAGATCAGGCCCGCCCGCAGCGGAACGACCATGGGCGCCATCGGACCGGTGGTTGTAATCGTCAAACGCGGTGGTCGATCGATTCCGGTAGCCGTCCGGGGACACTACTGGAAACAGGCGACACGCAGGGGCCTGTCGCTCATGCTGTCGGCGGTAATGGAAGGCACGTGTAAGTTCGGCGCGAAGACCTATCCGGTTCGAGTTGTCGACGGTAATGCGAATCTGGGATTCTCCGACGCCCTGAAACCACCGTTCAGCCCGCGGGCGAGGATGCCCTTCGACAAGATCGTGGTCGATACCGGTGACGGTAAGTTTTCCAGCGCCGCCACCACGTCGTACGTCGGCCAGCCGGTATTCGTCGACGGGAAGTGGTACAGCATCGACATTGCGGATATGAAGATCACCGCCTCGCCGCAGAAGATCACCGGCGGCAGCGTCAAGGCAAGCGCCCCGCGATGGCAATGCACCCTGATCGGGAAGAAGAACTATCTCACGTTGAACGGCGGTACGGAACCCATTGCCGTACCCGCCGATGAATATCGCACCTCCAACTACACCGTCTTCAACGGAAGCGATCCTCTCAAACGCAGTGGCACCATAAGGGGATACGGCAGCTTTTCCAGCGGCAAGACTTTCACCGTGGCTTCGGGCAAGACCGCTGAACTTTCCATCGGGGCGCCGATCGAGGCTACGGTAGTCGCATCGATGCGCGGGGCGAAAGTGAATATGAACCTGATGATGAAAGATGCCCTCGGCGGGCGAATCAGGAGCATAACCACCAACGAGGGCAAGCGACCGCCCGCGCCGAGTATCGAGGTTGTCGACAAAGCCGGTAAGATAGTGTATACCGCCAAATTGAAGTATGGCTGAGGCAGTACATGTTCGCACACGTGGAGTGTGCCCAGCGGTACCAAAGGCCAGTTTGATCTGAAAATAAAGTACGACACCAAACCTTTCGAGTCGAAAATCGTCGGTTCGAAGCTGACATTGAAGTAGATCGGCCCCGCGGCTGGGAATCGCCGGGCCGTGGGAAAGCCGAAACATGAATATCGATCTCGCCAAACGCCGTCGGATCATGCAGCGTTCGATCAAACTCGGGCACTGCGTCTGCGATCCGAAGCGACCGTGTCCGTGCGATGTCTTCAAAGACCAGGGGATATGCCTCTGCGCAGGTGAACGCCCCGAGCCCGGCGACATGGCGGACGTCAAACTCACCGAGATGGTCCACAACGCCGGATGCGCCTCGAAAATAGCGGCCACCGACCTCCAAGCCGTCCTGGACCGCCTGCCCGAAGTCGACGATCCGGCGGTGATTTCGGGCATACCCGCCGGTGACGATGCGGGCATCTACGACCTCGGTGAGGGGGTTCTGCTGGTCCAGACCGTCGACGTCTTCACGCCGTGCGTGGATGATCCGGAGCTGTTCGGGCGGATATGTGCGGCCAACTGCCTGTCGGATATATACGCGATGGGCGCCACGCCGCACACCGCGCTGAGCATCATGGGCTTCCCCGTTGAGACGCAGAATCCCGAGATCATGTACCGCATGCTCAAGGGCGCGATGGACATGCTGCGGGAGGCGGGAGTCGCGTTGCTCGGCGGACACAGCATCAAGGATGAAGAGATCAAGCTCGGTTTCGCGATTACCGGTACCGCCGACCGCGCCGCGATCGAGCGGGGCAATGCAAAGATCGGCGATAAACTTGTCCTGACCAAATCGCTGGGCGTCGGCGTGCTGAACTTCGCCAGGCAGATCGGTCGTGTCGACCCGTCGGCGATGAGCCAGGTCGAGACCTCGATGGCCACTCTGAACAAACCCGCCGCCGAAGCCATGCTCGCCGCCGGCGCGTCGGCGTGTACTGACGTTACGGGCTTTGGTCTGTTCGGGCACCTTATCGGTATGGCCCGCCATTCCGGGCTCACCGCCTACATCCAGGCCGAGACGCTGCCCGCATTTGACGGTGCCCTCGAGGCGCTGGGTGACGGTGTCGTGCCCGGCGCGATCGAGCGCAACCGGGAGTACGTCGCCGACGACATTTCGATCGCCGATAATGTTGCCGATGCGGTCACGTGTCTGGGTTTCGACGCCCAGACTTCCGGGGGGCTGCTGATCGCCATCTGCCCCGAGCGATACGACCAGCTCGTCTCCGAACTTGACGCTCGCGGGGTGGGCAACGTGACAATCGGCGAGTTCACAGCCGAGTCGACCGGTCGGATTACCCTGGCGAGCAGCGACCAGGCGCCCGCCGAATCGCCCCAAGCGGCTGCCCCGCAGGAAGAGGCTCCCTGCTGCGGACCGGGGGCCCCCGAACCATGTTGCCCCGACCCGACGCCCGAGCCGTGCTGCCCGGATTCGACGTCTGCTCCGTGTTGCCCCGAGGAGTCGTTCGATCCGTGCTGCGGCGATGTGGCGCCCGGGGCGTTAGGTGACGGTATGGGAACCAGCGCCCACGCTGCACAGGCCTTCAGTATGCTGATGCGCGTGACGTCTTCGGACGGGGCGATAAACGCTCACACCAAGGAGCTGATCAACTTCGCATTGGCCGTCGCTTCGCGGTGCGGACCGTGCGTCAGAGCACATTTCAACAAGGCCATTAATATGGGAATCCCCCAGGAACAACTCGACGAGGCCGCATGGTGTGCCGTGGCGATGGGCGGCGGACCGGTCAAAATGTTCTACCAGGAAATGTACTCCGAACTGGCGGGCGGCAACGGAGGATGCTGTTCGTAGTTAAGATTTGGGGTTTGGAGTTGCGGCGACCGATAGCTATAATATACGCATAACCATTCCGGCGGCATCCGCCTTCGGACATACCTGGATAGATATCTCATGCGAAAAACAATACTGACAACATTTGCGATCGGTCTGGTTGCGGTGATTCTGTTTGGTGGCGGTTGTAACCGTCCTTCCCAGGGTCCCAGCCCCGCGGTGCAGCCTGATATGGGACAGATCAGGACCGAATTCCTCAAGGACAACAAGCTGCAGGGCAAGCCCGTCCTGATTGAGTTCGGGACCGTGGAGTGCGAACTCAGCGACAAGGGCTTCACGACGATGATCAAACTGCATGGCGGGGATCTTGTCGAGGGGTTGGCATATGTGAGGGTCGAGACTTCCGGCGACAGCGATGCCGTTGACGAATACTACAAAGCCAAGCCCGCGGGCTTCCCGGTCAAGCGGGACCCCGACAGAAAGCTGGCTAATGCGTTCGGCGCGACGATCTATCCGGTATTCCTGCTGATCGACAAGTACGGGAATACCAGGTATATGGGCGGTTTCCCAAAGGAGAAACTTGGCGACTGGTCCGAGATGCTGCTGGCCGAGAAAACCGATCCCGGACCCAATACGCCCCGTCTGGGCGTGAAGGTGCTCAACGGGCAGGAACTGCTGACCTCGACGAAACTGCCTGAATTGGGCGGCGAGGCCAAGCCGTTGGCAGATTACCTCGGACCCGGCGGGGGGATGCTGGTCTTTGCCGACGCGAGTTGCCCCTACAGCGGTAAGGCCATCCGCGACCTGCCCGGCGTGTCCCGGATATTGAAAAAGGCGATGGTCGCGACTGTCGTGGTCAATATCACCGACGCCGAAGAGAAGGTCAAGGCGTACTACGCCAAGCAGAAACTCCCCGTCCCGGTCGTCTACGACGTTGGATCGGCGGTGCGAATCAACTGGGACATACAGTCGGTTCCGACGATAATCTTCTTCGATGCCCAGGGACGGATCGCCTACAACGGTCCGGCCGTCTGGAGCGACGTGGGTCGTGCGGGTGAAATGGCGTTGGGCCTGCCCGCCGGTTCTCTCAAGTTCCGGGCCAAGGGCACGCGGTTTGGGTGAGGCAAGTAAAACTACCGCATTACTTGGTGGTGATGCAACAAGATGAAAGCAACAGCGGCGGCCTGCAGCAGGCCGCCGCTTTCGTCTATCGGAGGTGAATGGGAATCGAACCCACCCGGGACTTTGTTGAGCCCCACACTGGTTTTGAAGACCAGGGGCACCACCAGGACGCCGATCACCTCCATATACCCGGACGCGAATCCGCCTGACCAACTCATTATCCACCCGCCGACAACAAACGTCAAGCCGAACCCCGGTAAGCAAGATGTGATTCCATACAAGCGGGCGGATGTTACCCGAACTTGACGTCGTGCCGCTTGCGGCTTGGCAAGAATCGGGAGGTTTGTTCCATGATCTTCCAACCGGCGAGGTACGGCGCATGCTCGGTTTTGGCAACTGGCAACTGGCTCAACGACAACGGCGAACGTCGAAAACCTAATGGCGCGTGTCGAACGATTTGGTGTTGGTGTGCGGGTTGGTCTTGCCGTTTGGTCGTTGTCGTCGCCAGTTGTGTCTGACCGGTTTTGTCGGGTCGGTTTGCGACACAGAGACTCAGAGGCTCAGAGAACGGTAAGATCTTTTCTTGTTTTACGGCAACATCAACGGCGA
>CAZSLS010000168.1:0-15471 GCA_964607575.1 uncultured Planctomycetaceae bacterium
ACTCTCGGCGCCGAAGGCGTACGAACGTTCAACCCGATGAGCAACATGGATTTCCTGTCCATGCCGCTGAGCCAGTACCTCGGGAACAATCTCGACTTCGCGGCAAAGCTCGACAACCCGCCGCTGATCTTCGGCGTGAACTACTTCCTGAAGAAGGACAAGAACTTCCTCAACGGTAAACTCGACAAGGGCATATGGATCAAGTGGATGGAACTCCGGATTCACGGAGAGGTCGAGGCAATCGCCTCCCCCACCGGGCTGCTCCCCAAACACGAAGACCTCGCCAGGCTCTTCAAGCAGTATCGCGACTTCGACTACACCGAAGAAATGTACGTCGACCAGTTCACGATCCGCATCCCGGAGAACCTCGCCAAGCTCGACCGCATTGGAGCGATCTACGCGGACACGCCCGACACGCCGGAGATGTTGACCGATGCAATGGACGCGCAGCGCAAACGCCTGGCAGACCTCCAGACCGCAAAGGGCGACTACGTCTCACCGCTGGATCTGTAACGACAGGTTCTAGGTGTCAGGTTTACAGCGAACAGCCCTGAGAACACTACTATAAAGCCCGGTGTGCATCAACGCACATCGGGCTTTATCGTTGACTAACACTTGGGACCTGCATTTATTACAGTTTCCACGGCGCGCGAAGCGTGCGGGTGAGCATTCTCGACGCCGCGGCGTCGCCGATGAAGTCTTCTTTCTTCGGGTCCCATTTCATCGGGCGTCCGGTGCGGATCAGGATGTCGCTTATGTGACTTATCGTGTCGCTTCGGATCGCCGACTCTACCGGATTGATCGTCGCCTTGCGCGACCTGACGGAGTCCAGGAAGTTGCGGTCCTGTCCGCGGCTGGTGATCAGATTCACCTCATCGGACTTGATCTTGACCTTCAGCAGCTTCGGATCGCTGGCAAATATCCCACCGCGGTCCACGCTGACCCAACCCTTCGTACCGTGGAACGTAGTCCCATGGTTGCACCAGCGTTTATGGTATTTCATGACCACGGGTCTGGCGACACGGTGGCCCATGAAACGCATCTTCACACCATTTGCATAGGTGCAGTAGACGTCCCATGAATCGATGGTATCGTACAGCCCCCGGGTCGGTAGCGAGCCCTTGCCTTCATATCCGATCGGGCAGGTATTGTCGGCGTCCATGCCCCATTGGGCAATGTCCAGCGGGTGAGCGCCCCACCCGGCGATGAATCCCAGCGCGTAGTCGTAAACGTGATACGTGCCCCAGTTCCTGCACCTGTCGGGCGTGTAGGGCTTCATCGGGGCCGGTCCGATCCAGAGGTCGTAGTTCAGGTCCGCGGGGACTTCAGCCTTGACCACCTTTCCGTACTCGGGCCCCTTCCCGTCGCCCCACTTCTTGCCACTGTTCGGAACCTGCGAGTCGATATCCGGACACCAGGCGTCGATCGTTTTGATCTCGCCGATGTATCCGTTTCGCACCAGTTCGCAGGCGAACCGGAACTGCCTGCCGGACCGCTGCTGCGTCCCGTACTGGAAGATATTCGCATAGCGTTTGATGGATTTTCGCAGCTCTTTGGCCCATGCCATCGACACGCCAAGCGGTTTCTCGACGTACATGTCCTTGCCCGCCTTTGAAGCCGCCAGCGCCAAAGGAACGTGCCAGTGATCCTGCGTGCAGATCGCTACTGCGTCGATATCGTCCCGCTTGAGAACTTCGCGGAAGTCGGCGTAGGGCTTGACGGTTTTACCGCCACCGTATTTCTTGTTGAACCTCGCGGCCAGCCGCTCGCGCCTGGACTTGAACGGATCGCAGACGGCGAGGTACTGCACATCTTTATGCCTGACGAACCCGCCGGAGACGGCAGACCCGCGCCCGCCGCAACCCAACTGGGCCATGCGAATCCGCTTGCTCGGGGCCCCGCCGCCAAACACGCTGGAAGGCACGATCGCCGGTAGGGCCATGGCACCGACACCGGCAGCGGAAACACCCTTAAGCAAACCTCTCCTGGTAACATTCGTAGCGTTCATTCGCTTCTCCTCTGATCAAACGGTATTTCGATTTCAACAGATTAATATAGTAAGGATTCCCGCCGCCCGACACAATGTGTTATCCGAGGGGCGTCTGCAGAATTGAGTATGGGAGACCGCATGCGTATAATTGTTTGTAGTGAACGAACTACCGACCCGGGAGCATCAACATGTACGCCGCCGGAAAAACGTCTTTACTGCTCGCCGCCATGTGCTGCTTCACCGGCTGCACCAAGACCATCGAGATCAACCAGTACCCCCCCTTCTACACGACCGATCTGCGGTCTGTAGCTGTCCTTCCATTTGACAATGACACCCTGGACGCCCGCGCCGGACAATACCTGACCGAGCGACTCGCCAAGTCACTGAGGATAAACGGCACGTACGAGATAGCAGGCCCGCGAGAACTTACCGCCCGCCTCGGCGCCAAACAACTGAAGAAACTGCCCCCCTTCGACAGGCAGGCAGCGGTCAAACTGATCGGGCAACTCGACGATACGCAGGCCTTCATCATCGGCACGGTCACGACCTTCACGTCAGCCGGGTACAACTACAGGTGGCGAAACAGAGGCTACGGTTTCGGCTACGGGTTGGGGTACGGTTACGGTTATGGGTATCCTCGGTACGGCTACGGCCCCTACTGGCGTTACTCGATCGATTACCACCCGTTCTACTCGCACAACGAAGGCCGCCTCCGTGCTCGCGCAGTGATGGTACTCATCTCCGATGGTAAGATCGTATCCGAGACAGCGGTGCATCTCGGCGAGACAGTGTTCTCCGACGGTGATCCGCCGCGCATGACTCCCGACGAGTGCCTGGTCAAGGCGGCGGGGCGCGTCGTCAACAGACTCGTCAAGCGGTTCGCCGTCGTCCGCAGGCGCGTAAAAATTCCGCTCGATAAAGCGTTGCGGACGGCCCTCGGCAGGGACGGTGACAAGTGGCGGTTGACCGATCGCTTCGACGCGGACGGCGAAGGCATACACGCCGTGGTATCACTCCCGCCGCTATGCCATGGAAATCGATTTCGTCTGGAAGTGATCGAGACCGGGCGCTCCGAGGTCCTGATCCACAAGGAATTCGTCTGGTCTAACCGCCAGAGGGAATACGAACTTGTAATCACCCCGGACCAACTGGGCGAATCGCCGGGCGGGCGGAGGTTCGTGATCACGCTCTATTCACAATCAGAACCAATCAAATCCCGAAAGATAACCATCAAGTAACATCCAACCCATATCTGCTCAACTACTTTGGACGTGACCGGAGCATCCGGAAGGCTATAATGGCTTGGCAAACCGTTTTGGACGCGCCTCTCTGTGTGGGGTGCCCCACATTCCGCCTGAAAACATGACCCGCGACCCGCATAAACCGCCCGCACCCACCCAAGGCCTGTACCGACATGAGTACGAGCATGACGCCTGCGGTATGGGCGCCGTCGTAAGCATAGACGGGACACGCGGCTACGAGATTCTCGATCTTGGCAACCAGATACTGTTGAACCTTCAGCATCGCGGGGCCTCCGGTAGCGATGGGATCACCGGTGACGGTGCGGGGATACTCCTGCAGATCCCCCACCGTTTCTTCGCGACCCAAACCGCCAAGAGCGGTATCGACCTGCCGGCGCCGGGAACGTACGGCGTGGCGATGCTGTTCAGCCCCAAAGACCAGGCACTCCGCAAACGATGCCACGAACTCCTCTGCCAGGCCATCGCTCATTACGGGCTGGTGGTACTCGGCCAACGCGATGTGCCCGGGGACACCTCGGGCCTGGGGGATCTGGCCAGAGCGTCAGAACCTTTCATCTACCAGGTGTTCATCGGCGCGGGCGGGAAGGAAGGACAACCGCTGGAGCGTATGCTGTACATGGCGCGCAAACGCGCCGAGCGCCTGATCGGCGAAGCCCTGGGCGACGAGGCGGCGGATTTCTACATCTGCTCCATGTCCAGCCGCACCATCTGCTACAAGGGCATGTTCCTGGCGCCGCAGTTGTTCGGATATTACCCCGACCTGTCGAACCGGGAGACCGAATCGTCTCTGGCGCTGGTGCATCAGCGCTACAGCACCAACACGTTTCCGAACTGGAAGTTGGCCCAACCGTTCCGGATGATCGCCCACAATGGCGAAATCAACACGCTGAGCGGAAACGCCAACCGGATGCGCGCCCGCGAAGGCCTCCTCGACTGCGAATTGCTCGGCGATGACCTGACCGATCTGACGCCGATCCTGACACCCGCCTCCAGCGACAGCGCGCAGTTTGACAATGCGGTGGAACTGCTCGTCCAGGCCGGACGCTCGCTCCCGCACGCAATGATGATGATGATCCCCGAGGCATTCGGGGCAAGCTATCACATCAGCACTGACAAGCGGGCGTTCTACGAATATCACGCGGCGATAATGGAGCCCTGGGACGGTCCGGCAGCGATGGCTTTCACCGATGGAAACATAGTCGGCGGAATGCTGGATCGAAACGGGTTGCGGCCGGGAAGGTACGTTGTAACCACCGACGGTCTGGTCGTGCTGGCCAGTGAGGTCGGTGTAGTTGATTTCCCGGCGAAACGAATCCGGGCCAAGGGGCGCCTGCACCCCGGACGCATGTTCCTGGTCGACACCGAAGAAAAACGCATAATCCTCGACAACGAGATCAAAGGGCGTATCGCGCGGCGGAAACCGTACCGGAGATGGCTTGCGGAAAACCGTATCGAGCTGCGAGGTTTGTTCTCCACCACCAAAGTCCAACCGCCGGACCCCGCGATTCTGCACAAACGGATGCGGGCCTTCGGATACACGCGAGAACTGCAGCGCCTGATTCTCATCCCAATGGCGATCGACGCACAGGAAGCCATCGGTTCCATGGGCACTGACACACCGCTGGCCGTACTGTCCGATCGTCCGAAACTGCTGTTCGAGTATTTCAAGCAGCTCTTCGCACAGGTCACCAATCCGCCCATCGACCCGTTGCGCGAGGGGCTGGTAATGTCCTTGACGAGCTTCGTCGGCGAACAGCGGAACCTGCTGGCCGAAAGCCCCGAACACTGCCACATGCTCAAGCTGCCCCACCCCATTTTGACCAACGAAGATATGACTCTTCTCAAGGCCGCCAAGCGGGATGACCTGGCGGTCACATCCCTCGACGCCCTGTTCGACGCGGGCGACGACAATCCCGGCGAGGCCCTGCAGCGGGGAATCGCGCAACTGGTCGACCAGTGCGTCAACGCCGTCGATGACGGCGCATCCCTGATCGTGATATCAGACCGTAACTTCACCGCCGAAATGGCGCCGATCCCCATTCTGCTGGCGACCTCAGCGGCACACCAGGCGCTTGGGATGCACAAGCTGCGCGGACGGGCGGGGCTGATCGTGGAAACGGGCGAAGCTCGCGAAGTCATGCACTTCTGCCTGCTGTGCGGTTACGGCGCCAACGCGGTCAATCCGTACCTGGCTTTTGATACACTTAACGAGTTGTCCGACCGCCGCGAGATTCCCGAACACATCGACCCCGAGCAGATAGTTGACAACTACATAGCCGCCGTCAAGAAAGGCATCCTCAAGACAATGTCCAAGATGGGCATCTCCACGCTGCGGAGTTACCAGGGCGCCCAGTTGTTTGAGGCTATCGGTATCAATCGCGGCGTGATCGACGCGTACTTCTCCGGTACGCCGTCGCGGATACAGGGCGCAGACATCGATACGATCGCCCGCGAGGCGTTGTTGAGGCATTCCGAGGCCTACGCCGAACCGGTCCCGGGCGAGTTGCCTCTCGAGTTCGGCGGGGAATACAGCTACCGCGTTGACGGAGAAGGACATCTCTGGAATCCCGAAACGGTTTCGCTGCTCCAGCATGCCGTGCGGACCGGGGACACCGAGGCATACGAAAAGTATGCGGCATGCATCAACGACCAATCCGAAAAACTCTTCGCGCTGCGAGGCCTCTTTGAGTTCGCCGGCGGCGAGCCGGTAGCGATAGATCAGGTCGAAGAGGCTGGGGAAATCGTCAAGCGGTTCTGCACCGGAGCGATGTCGCACGGCTCGATCAGCAAGGAAACCCACGAAACGATGGCCCTGGCGATGAACCGCCTCGGCGCGATGAGCAACACCGGCGAGGGCGGCGAGGACCCGGCCCGTTACGAGACGAGCGATAATGGCGATTCGCTTAACAGCGCGATCAAGCAGGTGGCCAGCGGGCGGTTCGGGGTGACGATAGAGTATCTGTCGCAGGCGAAGATGCTGCAGATCAAGATGGCCCAGGGTGCCAAGCCCGGCGAAGGCGGACAGTTACCCGGATACAAGGTGACCGAGGAGATCGCCCGCCTGCGGCACGCCACTCCGGGCGTAACGCTGATATCCCCGCCTCCGCACCACGACATCTACTCCATCGAAGACCTGGCGCAACTGATTTACGATCTGAAGTGCGCCAATCCCGAAGCCCTTATCTCGGTAAAACTGGTCAGCAAGGCCGGCGTGGGCACGGTCGCTGCCGGAGTGGTCAAGGGCAACGCCGACGAGGTGCTCATATCCGGACACGACGGCGGTACGGGCGCAAGTCCCCTTTCGTCGATCAAACACACAGGCGGTCCCTGGGAACTGGGGCTCGCCGAAACGCAGCAAACCCTGATTCGCAACGGTCTGCGAAATCGAGTCTGCCTGCAGGCGGACGGACAGATGAAGACCGGGCGCGACGTCGTTGTCGCCGCCCTGCTCGGCGCCGAGCGATTCGGCTTCGGTACCGCCCCGTTGGTATCGCTGGGATGCTGCCTCATGAGAAAATGCCACCTGGGCACCTGCCCCGTTGGAATCGCCGCGCAGGACCCCGAACTCAGAAAACAATTCACCGGAAGGCCCGAACACCTGCAGAGGTTCATGATGTTCGTAGCCGAAGAGGTCCGCGCTATCATGGCAGGCCTGGGCTTCCGCAAGTTCGACGATATGGTCGGGCAGACCGGCATCCTCCAACCGCGAAAGGCTGTCGACCACTGGAAGGCCCGGGGCCTGGATCTCTCGGCGATCCTCGACAGCACCGACCTGCCCCATGGAAGCAGCGTCCGCCAGGTCCGGAGCCAGGATGAAATGCTGGATTCGCATCTGGATTGGCAGATCATCGAGGCCATCGGAGAGAGTATCGACAACCGCCAAAAGGTCTCGCTGGAGATTCCGATCAAGAACGTGCATCGCACGGTGGGCGCCATTCTGAGCAATCGGATCGCCCGAGCCTGCGGGGCGGCGGGCCTGGAAGACGGAACCATTAACGTCACGCTGAACGGTTCGGCGGGGCAGAGTTTCGGCGCGTTCCTGGCCCGGGGCGTCACCTTCCGCCTGATCGGCGACAGTAACGATTACCTGGGCAAGGGGCTCTCGGGCGGGCGGATCGTGGTTCAGACACCACCGGCGGCCCCCTTCCCTCCACACGAGAACGTTATCGTCGGTAATGTCGTGCTGTACGGCGCGACGGCGGGCGAGGTGTTCATCAACGGTCTGGCCGGCGAGCGGTTCGCCGTCCGCAACAGCGGAGCGGTGGCGGTTGTTGAAGGGCTCGGCGACCACGGTTGCGAGTACATGACCGGCGGGACCGTGGTAGTGCTCGGAAAAACCGGGCGGAACTTCGCGGCGGGAATGAGCGGAGGGACCGCCTATGTCCTCGACGAGCATCAGCTTTTCGACACGCTGTGCAATCTGGATCTGGTCGACATCGAGCCGATCCTACAGCCCGCCGACGTCGAAAGGTTGCACGAATTAACTGCACGCCATCACGAATGGACCGGTAGCGCCCGGGCAAAACAGATACTGGATCGATGGCGCGACATGCTGGGCAGATTCGTAAAAGTCGTGCCAATCGACTATCGAAGGGCCTTGCAGCGAATGAGAGATCGCGAGGATAGGCAGACCGACAGCACCCCCGCCACCGAGGAGGTGTTCCGTGGGTAAACCGACCGGGTTCATGGAATACCAGCGGATCGAGGCGTCTCATCGTCCGGTCGACGAAAGGGTCGGCGACTACTTCGAGATCAATCTTCCGCTTTCCGCCGAAGCTATTGCTCGTCAGTCGGCACGCTGCATGGACTGCGGAATCCCGTTCTGCCACGGGTACGGTTGTCCGCTGGCCAATCGCATCCCCGAATTCAATGACCTGGTGTATCGGGGCAGATGGCGCCAGGCCTGTGAGATGCTCCACGCGACCAATAACTTCCCCGAGATTACCGGGCGTCTGTGCCCGGCGCCCTGCGAGGCGGCATGCACGCTGAATATCAATGTCGAACCGGTATCGATCAAGCAGATCGAACTTGAAATCGTGGAACGCGGATTCACCTCCGGGTGGATCGAACCGCTTATCCCGGAGAGGAAGACCGGGAAGCGGGCGGCCGTCGTTGGATCGGGTCCGGCGGGCCTGGCCGCCGCACAGCAACTCGCACGCGCCGGACATGACGTGGTCGTGTTCGAGAAGGATCGCCGGATCGGTGGATTGCTGAGATACGGAATCCCCGACTTCAAACTCGAAAAGAGAATCATCGACCGCCGCCTCGAGCAGATGCGCGCCGAAGGCGTTGAGTTCCAGACTGACGTTACCGTCGGAAAGGACCTCTCGCTGAAGTACCTCCGCCAGCAGTTCGATGCGATTTGCCTGACCATCGGGGCGGGCCATCCGCGAGACCTGGGCGTCTCCGGACGCGGACTCGAGAATATCCACTTCGCCATGGAGTACCTCGCCCAGCAAAATCGCGTTAATTCAGGCGAAGGCATCGGCGACGAAAAGCAAATCTCCGCCAGGGACAAGGTGGTCGTCGTCATAGGAGGCGGAGACACCGGTAGCGATTGCGTGGGAACGGCCATTCGCCAGGGCGCACGCGGAGTTCACCAGTTCGAGATACTCCCAAAACCGCCCGAAGATCTGGACCCCCAGGCTCCCTGGCCCATGTGGCCTAAGATTCTGCGAACGTCAACCTCTCACGAGGAGGGCTGCGATCGCCGCTGGGGCGTCCTGACCAAGAGATTCACAGGCGCCGGCGAGCGAGTCAGCCAACTGCACGCTTGCGAAGTGACGTGGACGCAGGTCAAAGGCAAGTGGAAGATGAAGGAAGTCCCCGAAACGGATTTCCAGATGGATGTGGACCTGGTACTGCTGGCGATGGGATTCATACACGTCGTACGAGAAGGCCTGGTCGAGAAGTTTGCCCTGAAATGCGATCCGGCAGGCCATCTCGTGGTGGACGACGACTATCAGACTTCCGAACCCAGAGTGTTCGCCGCGGGAGATTCAATCTCAGGCGCATCGCTGATCGTGCGCGTTATCGCAGCCGGTCGAGCCGCAGCGGAATCCATCAACCGCTACCTGCAGAACGCCTAACCATCGTGCCGGTCGATGTAGCAGACAACTTTCTGGTCCAGGGTGTTGGCGTTGAGTTTTATCGTTACCCTGCCGTCGATATCCGCCGCGTCGATGACGCGCACGCACGAAATCCATTTCTCGGCCTCCGGGACCAGATCGGTCAGGCGATTGCGCGCCGCGGAGAAAAAGTCGGCGTTCAGCGAATTATTCTCCTTCTCGGGGAACAGGGCCACATAAAGCATATCCATCTCGACCATTTCGCCGAACAGGTGCGTACCGAGCGACACGTCGGGGACGAGCCCTTCACGCATCGCCACAATCTCGCACAAAACCGAGACGCCGCTGATGTCGGCGAAGTTAATGGGCACGCCCAACCACGGCGTTGTAGTCCCCCACCGCCCGGGACCCAGCAGCATGATGTTTTCGGGTTTTTGCTGCTCTTCGGCATGCACCACCTTGCCGATCAGGCGAGCTACGTGGTGGCGGTCGCTGACCGACAGTTCACTGTAAACAGCCGGTACGACGTAGATCAATCGATCCAGTTTGAGCGCCCTGCCGTGGCCTATGACGGCTCCGGCGGCCGACGCGATTACGTCCGCTCGATCGATGTTCTCAGGTAGATCCGGGACCGTTCCTCCGCCCTGACACTGGAAGGGGCGACACTGCAGGAGGTTGATGGTATGGCTCCCGTCGGGCATGAAATTGGCGGCGAACTCGGTGTCCACGGGATAGTCGTAGGCGCTTTGGAGCACCTGGAGCATCTCCCGCATGTCGCCGACAAACTCCGTATCGTTGAGCAGTTTCTTGAACGTCAGGGCGTGTGCGAACGGTTGCGGCCTGCCGGCGTCTCTGGCCCGCCTGATGAGTTCCTCGTCGCGCGAGGCGAACAGTTCCAGAGGCATCTCTTCGCTGCGTGAAGCCACGTCGCGGAAATACTCGGCCTGCAGTTGGTTCGCCTCCAGATTGAGCACTTCGACGCGCTTCTGCGTGTTCTGCTGGGCCTCCTCGAAATTGGCCTCGGGCCTCCGTTCGGGCGCATTGAGCGCGACAACCCTGGTGTAATCGTCATCGTGGCGGTCCACCGCGCGCGTGCCCAGTCCGAAAACCAGTCTCAGCACCCCCGCTGCCGGATCGATATCGCGGCTCCATACGTACGGATTGAACGAAAGCCCCACACCCGCCACCTGCGGATAGAACACGTCGCCATACGCCGCGCCCGAAACCCTCTGGACCAGCAGCGCCATCTGCTCGTCGCGGTCCAGCATGCCCCGACGGGCGCGATAGGAAAGCGCGCCTTCACTCATTGTGCTGGCGTAAATCGTCCGAACGGCGGCAAGAAAATCCTCCAACCGCTTATGCCGCGGGCCCTGGTTAACACAGAAAACACTCTCGTATTTACCCGCAAAGGCGTTACCGAAGTTGTCTTCCAGTAGGCTGCTGGAACGAACGATGATCGGCGACTGACCGAAATAGTCCAGCATGCTGGCGAACTGCGTTTGGATGTGCTCGGGAAATCCCCCGACCAGAATACCGCGCCGGGCGGCCTCGGCTCCGGTCATGAAGTTCTCGGAATTACGCTGGTGCTGACGGACCCACCAGAGACCGTTGGTGACCAGGAATGTATAGAAAACGTCCGAGCCGATGAAGAAGGAATCGTGCGGTTCGAGCACATCTGCCCACCGCGGACGCACCTGCTCGAGGATCGCCCTGGCCAGCAACATGCCAACCGACTTCCCGCCAATCAGCCCCGTACCGACTATCCTCCGCCCGATGTCCAGTATGTCCGAAAGGGTAAAGTACTTCTCGGCCAGTCCCAGCATACGGTCGTGACGCGAGATCGCCATTCTCAGCAGATGGCGGCAATCCTCGTCGATCTTCTCCGAGCGAGCCTCCCCTCTCTGTACCGCAGCGAGGGTCTCCTCGGCCTCCATAAACGCTCGATTCCAAACGTCCATCCGCCGGTCCGATGAGTCCAGTCCTCGCCAAGGGCCTGCGCGGCGGATCTTCGAGATCATTGCGCTCTGGGTAACCGGGTGAAAATCGTCGCCACGCCACGCGTGGAGCATGTGCATGGTCGAGGAGTACCGCTGCTGGACCTTCATCGGATGCAGGTACAACTGACCTTCGTGACGGAGAACGTCGAGAAGTATCTGCGTGGTTTCCGAAATCGGTGAAATGGCGTAGAACGAGTGATAGTTCCGCAGCAGCGGGAAGTACGCGATCGTCTCCATATCGTACAGGTACGGGCACGTGAGCATGAAGAAGTTGCCCAGCATCTGGTCGCTGTACCAGTCGACCGCCAGTTCCGACAGGCAGTCAAACAGGTAATGCCCTCCCTTACCGACGTCCCTGATGACGTTGTGGATTCCCGTGATGAACTGCTCGAAGCCGTCTTCCGGAGACAACTCGTGAATCTCGACCCCTTCGCCTTCGCCTACAAGCGGAGCGTGCCTGGCAAATCGAAAGTAGACAACTCGCCGCCCGGACTCCACTGCGTTCTGATAGTAGGGTTTGGCGAACGCCATAAAATCGTCGGTGGAGTCGACTTGCCAGACAATATTGTCGCCCGTGATGAGACCTCTCAGGGCCTTATCCAGACCGGGCAATCCCGTACTCAAATTGGAACCATTCTGTGCCATTCAATCCGCCTTCCGGCGCACGCAGCCAAATACCTGAAAAGGGCGAACCCGAATTGTACCGCCGGATACGGCTAGATAACAGCACTAATCAGTACATCCCATACGGCCCCTACACTCACGCGAGTCCGGATTACTCCGGTACGGTCTCCCTGGCCAGTGCGGCCACTCGGAGCGGTTGGACCTTGCGATAGACCTCCGCGGGCTCCTTGAGAACACCGTCAACCGTCAACAAGTCACGCCCGATGTCTATCCCAAAGTGCGTCTGATTCTCCTGGAGGTAAGGAAGGATCAGTTCCCAGTCGGCGTCGGTGAGATCGGCGAACTCTGCGCCGTTGAGCTGCTCGTCAATCAACTGGCGATCGGGGTCGCGAACGAATATCGCCCCGCCCGACGCGAGTGAAAACAGGTTTGAGCCCGGATACGGCGTCGGTTGAGGCCGGACGTTTCCGTGGTCGTCCACCCACAAACCATTGACGACGACGAACCCGCCGCCGTCATGCGGGTCGCCGGCCATGAACGATTCGGCGAGAAAGTCCAGGCACGTTCCATTTATGACAACGCGCGGGCGGCCTACTGCGTTGATGAGCGGGCGTCCGGCGGCGTTGCCAAGCACGTAGACCTCCCCGCCCTTGGCTCCGTACATGAAGGTCTGCCCGACGTCACCGTAGATGACGAGCTTTCCGCGTTTCATGATCTGGGCGAGTTGGTCCTGTGCGCTTCCGTGGATGTGCATTTCGAGCCCGTCAGCCCCGCTGCAGACGTAATCTCCGCTGCTTCCATACAGATCGATGCGTACGTCGTCGGTGTCGGGCCCGAGCCCCACGCCGTGGAATCGCTGTCCTCTCAGGCGATAAACGACGAACTGCTTCCATCCCAACCTGAAGGCTTTGGTTATCAAAACCGAGTCGCAATCATCGCCTTCGGGCTGGAAGCCTTCGGCGTCGATGACGAGAATATCTTCGTTTTGCTCCGGGGCAGCCAGCAGATCGCGTGATTCGAAGTTGATTCGCCTCCAAAGCCCCGCCCCAGTCTCACCAAACAGCGGCGCCAGGTCGAACAGTTGCGTCAGCGTCTGCTCCAGTACATAGAGTACGGAGCTGCGACGTTTGTCGCCGGTGTAGTAGTGATGGTCGTGCAGCCAGGTAAGGGCCTCGACTGCCGTCAGCTTCGCCGGAGCGTCATCGGCGGCTTTCAGCAACGCTTCGCAGTACAACCCCAGGTCGCCGGGCGACCAGTTGGGCAGGCCCATTACGTCAGCCCGCACGCCCTTGACATCGCCGTCATGCAAATGTTTACTCGCCATCGCCAGAATCGCATCCGGCATGTTAGGCACGTGGCGCTGATGGACTATATCGCATCGCACGGGCCCGACGTCCGGTTCGACAATATTCCCGAACTTATCGGCGCACTCCATGGTCCGATACCCCTTGTCGTCCTTTCCGACGGTGAACATGAACGCCCCGCCATCGGTATGGCTACCGCCGCGCACGTTCCAATATCGATCGGCCACCGGGCAGAATCGTTCGTCCTCGGCGGCAAGGCTGCGGAGTGTGGCATCGATCGCCTGCTTCTCGGAGCATACCAATCCGATCTGTACGGTTCCGCTACCGGACAGCGCAAAGACCTGCGGGCGGAGCATGGCGGTATCGGTGATGGCCAGGAGTTGAATCTCGTCGTTGTCGGGGTCGCTGCGTGCGATGATGAAGAACCACGGTCCGTCCGGCGAGCCATGCATATGCCGGGCCTGAATGGCGCGGTAGGCGATCTGCTTGTCGCGCGGGAGGCGGTCGAAATCCAGTTCGGTCGTCGGGGCCATCGCCTCGATGATGTACTCCAGCGGATATCCGTACGTTCGATTGAGAAGGTCAAAATGCAGCGCGCCGACTTCCGTATCGGTAAGGAACATCGGATGGACGTTGTGCTGCTTGAGGTACTCGGATATCCCGTGGAAGTTCGCCAGGTCGCCATTATGCACGAGCGCCTCGTTCATCCCGATAAACGGGTGGGCTCCCCCGGGATGCCACACTCGCCCGCGAGTCGGGAAACGCTGGTGGGCAATCCACATCCGCGCGCGAAAATCGTCCAGACCGTAATACTGCACCACCTGCTCGGCGTAACCGACGATCTTGAAGATCATCAGGTCCCGCGCGTGAGACAGCACAAACGCCCGCTGCTCACCGAGCGAGGCGTAAAACTTCTGGTTCAGGCGATAAGAGTTCTGATAGATAAATTCGTCTTCGACAGCGCGAGATATGGGTCCGAGACCGCGGGTCTCGGCGAAAGCAGCGAGGTTGTCTTCCTTAACCCGCACGAAGTACCGAACGATATCGGGCGGGCGCACGTCGAGCCCCATGTCGCGATAGTCCGCCACCGGAGTCAGGCGGACCTTGTGGTCCACTCGCAGGAACGGAAGAATGCACTCGCATTCGACTTCGTCTTCGGCGGTGTTGTCGAGCAGGGCGATCTGGAGAATGTAATTTTCCCGGAGCGTTTGGGCGTCAACACCGAGTTGTTTGGGATCGAAGGCGGCCGTGGCGATACCGCCGCCCTTACCGTTACCGCGATTGTGCATCTGGATCGACGGTTCAAAAATCTGTCTTCCGCGAACCCGTACGGTCGATACGAGCCCCACAACCCCGCATCCGCCCTCTTCGGCGGATTTGACTGCCGGCGGGGGCGGACACTCATCGGTCAACACCCGCCTGGATTCCAGAATACGTCTTGCAGAATCGTTCATGCAACTGGTCCTTATTTGCTTTCAATGGACGCCGCGGCCAGTGGCTCGCCTGCGTTTGGTGTGTAGTCAAGATGCCTCAGCACGTCGGACCTTCCGACCAACTCGCGGATACCGCTCATACCCAGACGCTGCAGGATCCGGCGTATCTCCCGGCACCAGGCTCCCAGCAGGTTTGTCAACCTCTCAGCCGCCCACTCTTCGTCGTACAGGACCGCGAGTTCCGGATCGGTCGTCGCGATGCCCCGCGGGCAGCCCCGACCGCTTTCGCACACGCCGCAGCGTATGCACTCCAGAGCGATCATTTCGGCCGTCCCGATAACCACGCCGTCAGCTCCAAGGGCGATGGCCTTAGCCACGTCCCAGGCGCTGCGAATTCCGCCGGAGGCTATCAGTGTGATCCTGTCTCGGACGCCTTCTTCCGAGAGGAACGCATGCACCTTTCCAATGGCGTATTCGATGGGCATGGCGATATTCTTCTTGGCGATGTCGGGCGCCGCCCCGGTCCCGCCGTAGCTACCGTCGATGTGTATCACGTGCGCGCCGGCGTAGTAGCTTCCGACGGCAACCATGTCCACGTCGTTCGGGGTCGAGACCTTCACCGACACCAGCACCCCGGGGCTTATCGCCTTGATCCAGTCAACGTGTTTCTGGTGGTCCTCCACCGAGTAGACCGAGTGGAACGGGAACGGCGAGAACAGCGAGCTGCCCTGAACGGCTTCCCGCATGTTGGCGACCGACTCGGTCACCTTGTCGCCAAGCAAATGCCCGCCGA
>CAZSLS010000169.1:0-15390 GCA_964607575.1 uncultured Planctomycetaceae bacterium
ATTCGGGCGAAGGCACAGACGCATCGCTCGACACCGACAGCCTGCTGGTCGACGTGCTGGCCGAATCGACAATGATCTGATCGGGAACTGCGATTTGCGGTGTTTCTCCGTAGTGGACTCGGATGCATCGAGGCGCTACAATGCAAATCGAGAGAGAACTCCGTGAAGAACATGGCGAGAATAACGAGCAAGGGTGTCTTCCTCGTTGCAGCGGTGTCGCTTGCGGCGATGTGCGGGCGGGCCATAGGCGCCCGTGGGGCGCGAGTCGACGCGGTTGCGGAGTTGCGGGGTTTCGACATCGATGCCGTCCGACTTGCGGTAAAAGATCTAACCGCATCGTTCGGGGCGAAGTATCCTTCCGGTCGTCGATTCCTTGCCGAACTCGATAAACTCAAAGCGGCTGGAAGCACGATGCTGCGTCAGGGCAAGGTTACGCCGAAGGCTGCGGCGGACATGCTCGTGAAACTTCGCCGGATTCGGAGTGAGGCTTTGCTCGCTAATCCGCTTCTGGATTTTGACAAGCTCGTACTGCTGAAACGCAGGGCGGGACAACTCGGTCTGCCGGTGAATCACATGTGCAATTCGGGCATCAAGCCCGGTGGGTACGATAATGAGATCACCGTCTTATCGCCTGTAGGACCGAAGGGGAGGCTCAAGACGCTGTATCGCCCCAAGGGTGACCGGTACGTGGGAGAAATCGACCTTCACTTCAATGCCGATAGGTTATTATTCACCATGCCGATCGGGAAGGCGTGGGAGGTATTCGAGCTGAAGGTTGACCGCGGGAGTCTGCGACGGGTGTCAAAAGGAGCCGACGGCGTCGACAGCTTCGACGCCTGCTATCTTCCTGACGGACGGATTGTATTTGCATCTACAGCATCCTGGCACGCCGTGCCGTGTTGGCATGGAAAACAGCGGGCCTGTGCGCTGTACCAGATGGAGGCTGACGGAAGTAAGGTTCGCCAGTTGTGCTTCGACCAGGACCTTGATTTGCATCCGGCTGTGTTGTCCAGCGGGCAGGTCGTGTTCAGCCGTTGGGATTACACCGGTCCGATGCACATGTACTTGCGTCCGCTGATGGTCATGAACCCGGACGGAACCGGCCAGCGAGCCCTGTACGGTAGTAATTCATACTGGCCGAATTCGCTGTACTTTCCGCGTGGGATCCCCGGGGCTCCGAACAAGATAGTTGCGATAGTTTCGGGGTATCACGGCGTTCCGCGGATGGGCGAACTCGTGCTGCTTGATCTCACTAAGGGCACGCGCCAGGCCGATGGCGTAGTTCAGCGGATCCCGGGACGCGGTAAGGCGGTCAAGCCGATTATTCGCGACAGGCTCGTCGAGAAATCATGGCCCAAATTCCTACATCCATATCCGCTGAGCGACAAATATTTCATCGTATCGGCCCAGACTCACGCCAAGGGATCCTGGAGCATATACCTGGTTGACGTGTTCGACAATATAGAACCGCTCCACGCTGCGAGGGGATTCGATCTGTTCGAACCGATCCCGATGCGGAAGACTCCGATTCCTCCTGCGATTCCCGACAAGGTCGACCTTACGCGTGATGACGCGGTTTGCTATTTGCAGGATATCTACGCCGGAGGCGGTCTGGCCGGTGTGCCGCGAGGAACGATCAAACGGTTGAGAATTGTCGCCTACCATTACGGTTATCCCGGTCTAGCCGGTCCGGACAAGATCGGCAGTGGAGGACCTTGGGAGGTAATGCGCATCCTGGGCACGGTTCCAGTTTATGCTGACGGTTCGGCGTCGTTCAAGATACCCGCTGGCACGCCGTTATGCGTCCAACCGTTGGATGCCGAAGGCAAGGCTGTCCAACTCATGCGAAGTTGGTTTGCGGCGATGCCCGGAGAGGTCGTATCCTGCGTCGGTTGCCACGAGCGATCGAGAGAGGCTCCGCTCCCTCGTCGCGACATCGCCTCGAAAAAGACTCCAGTGGAGATCAAGCAGTGGTACGGTCCGCCTCGTGGGCTGGATTTTGAGAGGGACATCCAGCCATCGCTCGACAAGTATTGTGCGGGGTGTCACGATGGGGGGCGTAGAAAGGACGAACGCAGGATTCCTGATCTTCGTTCCGAACGCCTGATCAAGGGGTATAAGGGGCGTCCTCTGGTTAGTCTGTCCGCCAGGCGCCTACATCCCGCGTTGCGGAAGGCCTGGGGCGGAGCCAACGTTCGTTACACTCCATCCTACGAGGCGTTGCTGCCGTACATCCGTCGCGTGAACGTTGAGGACGACGTGGAAATGCTCGTTCCGGGCGAATACCACGCCGACACCAGCGAACTTGTCCAGATGCTGCGCAAGGGACATCACAATGTGCGATTGGACAAACAGGCTTGGGATAGGATTGTCACCTGGATCGACCTGAACGGGCCGTGTCATGGAACCTGGGGTGATGTGGGGGCGATTCCCAACCGAGCCGATCGGCGACGATATGAGCTTAGCAAGCTATACGGCGGGCCGAAGATCGATCCGGAGCAAACTGCGACCATTGCGCGGGCGAAGATTAAACCAATCTCGCCCGAGAAGATAGATGAACCGTCAGCGGAACCTCCGATAGCTTCAGGATGGCCTTTCGACGAGAAGGAAGCCAAGGCCCGCCAAAAAGCCTCGGGTCCCGTAGAAAAGACAGTTGATCTCGGCGGGGGGATTGTGATGAAACTCGTGAGGATTCCAGCGGGCGAGTTTGTTATGGGAGATGCGGCGGGTTCGCCCGACGAACGCCCGCTGGTGCGTCGGAAGATCGTACGAGACTTCTGGATGGGCGCCTTCGAGGTCACCAACGAGCAGTTCAGACGTCTTGATCCCAAACACGACTCGGGGCGCTTCACCAAGCGTTTCGTAGGCATGGACGGACCGGGTCTGTCGCTTGATGGGGCTGGATCGCCCGCGGTGCGCGTCTCATGGAAGCAGGCCGACAAGTTCTGCAGGCGGCTGTCGAAGGCGACGTCGATGGAATTCTCTCTGCCCACGGAGGCCCAGTGGGAATACGCCTGCCGGGCCGGCTCGTCCGGAGCGTTTTCCTTTGGTTCGATCGATGCGGATTTCTCGACTTACGCCAATCTCGCCGATGAATCCCTTTCCCGACGTCCGAATCCCACCGGGGGGTTGCAGTCAAATATTACTGCTGTCGGAGGCAAGGGGATCAAGGGCGTATTGCTGTCGGCGGTATATGGCGGGAATATCATCTGCGACGCGAACTTCGACGATCGAATGGTGGCCGCCTCACCCGTGGGGCGGTATAAACCGAACGCCTGGGGCCTGTTCGATATGCACGGTAACGCAGCTGAGTGGACACAGACGATATATCGACCGTACCGGTCCGAGCCCGACGATCGCAATTCGCCCACAGCGGTGGGGCGCAGAGTTCTTCGGGGCGGATCGTGGGTCGACAGGCCCAAGCGGTGCAGATCGGCGTTTCGACTGGCGTACCCGAGTTGGCAACGCGTTCATAACGCGGGCTTCCGAGTTGTCTGTACGATTGAGCAATAGTTGCTGTGTGAATTAGCAAGCGAGAAAGGAACGCAGATGACCCAGTCTGATTCGCCTCCCGATGCGGAAACGCTTTGGCGGGAAATGCTTGACAGTGTGCGCTCTATACTGGACACAGTTGAAAACACGATCAAGCAGGAGCAATACGGCGAAAGCTTGAAGAGTGTGCTGTTTGAATCGATGCAGCTTGCTCTGGAGGGCATAAAGGATCTCAAAGACGCCGCTTCGCATCTGGCGTCCGACAGAAGAATGCCCGCCATCGAAGAGCTTAAAACGACCGTGGAGAGGACCACCGGCGTGATGGCTGCGTTCAAAGGATGGGTTACATCGTGATTTTGGTTTTCACTACGTGCAGCCTCACATGTGCGGGGTAGATATGCCTGACATACCATTCTGGATTCGAATTGCCGCGCTGGTCGGATTGATGTCAATCGTGGCTGGTGTGGATGCCTGGTATCGTCGCGCCCGGTCGACAAGATGGAAAGAGTATCTCTTTATCCTGGTGACCGGATGTGCGGGAGCTGTGTTCGGGTCGCTGACTGACATGGTGACGTCATCGATATCGCCCGACTATTTCGTCTACGGCAAGGAGTTGCCCGCCGAGGGGCTCCGTTGGAGTGCGATGTTGCTCGGATTGCAGGCCGGTTTCTCCGCCGGGGCGATCGCGGGGGCTTTGTGCCTTTTTGTGGGCGTGCGAAATCTCGCCAAAACGAGCATATCTCTACCAAGGGCCGCGATGCTTTCGTGGCGTCCGTTTTTGCTTGCAGTGATCTTTGCTGCGGTGATTCCGCTTGCCGGTGCGCGATTCGATCCGATGGGCTTCCTGGAGGAATTGCGCATTCTCTTCGGTCCCGAGCGCGCTGGGCGTTTTCTTACCGTGTGGCAGATACATTTGGGTGTTTATCTCGGTCTTGGCGTGGGCGTAGTATGGATGATAGTAACGATCCGCCGTCTGTCCGGTGTGGAGGCAACGTTATCGTCTTGACCTTGGAGGGGCGCTGCGGGACAATGCGCTATCACGTTGTTTTAGGCTGTTGAAAGGAAAATATCATGATGGCAAACCCGATGATGTTGTTGATGGTGCTTATTGGCGGTGGCGGCGGGAACGATCTGATCGATTATATTGATACGAACTCCTACTGGGCGCTGCAGAGCGTCGAGGTGACGGTTCCTGCGATGAAGGCGCAACTCAAAGCCGCTGACGCCGACGCGGCCGCTGCGCTGACCAAGGATCTAATCGGAGATGATGAAGCCAAGGCCCGCGCCGCGGCGACGAAGATCAAGGCGATAGGACTTGCAGCCATGCCGCATCTGGAAAAGGCCGCTCGCGATGCGCAGGGCAAGCCCAAAAAGGCCGCCCGTGTCCAGGATCTCATCAGTCAGCTTTACGCCAGCGTGCAAGGCCCGGCCGTGCGTCGTTTGATGGCTATTCGTACGCTTGGCGAACTTAAGAAACGTGACGCCATTGCGATACTCAAACCTCTGCTGAAGTCGAAAACTCTCTTTGAGGCCGAGTATGCTCTTGCCGCAATCGCCGCAATCGAAGGTAAGGAATTCAAGCGTCCTGGTCTGTCGGTGAGGGAACGCCTGAAAGATGTCTATCTTCTGCCCGCCGGTTGCGGTGTGGTCGGGCAGGCGATTATGCCCCCGGGCAAACCCGTCGATATCGCCAAGGCCATTAAGGCGATGGGCAATATGGGCGGGGGCCAGACTCCACAGAACGTGCTTCCGCAGCTTACCTCAATGATAGCTTCCGCCGCCGGGTACGTGGGCAATGTTCGCATAGACGCAGTCACCATCGGCGTCGCCGACAATGTCGGAAATAACACAGGTTTCGTGGTGCTCATCGCCCGCGGGCGATACAACACTAAGGCCCTGAGAGAGATGCTCTTGCAGGCTGGGCGCAGCAATACCGAAACTGTTAACGGTGTTGAAGTGTTCAAGCCTGATAGTGAATTCGCCGTCTTCCTTCCGTCGTCAGACCGCCTGGTGCTGGTTGCCGGCCCGCGCAAGGCCAACACGCCCATCGCCCAAATGATAACCGCGGTGAAGGCGGGCAAGGGAGCCCTGACCGCAGACGTCGACATGGGCAAGCTCATCAAGACAGTGGACACCACCGCACCGATATGGGCGGCTGCAAGAATGTCCGAAACCTACCGCAAAGCCTCGCTGCTCACTCCCTTCGATACGTTAACGATGACCTCAAAGATCACCAAGGGCGTGCAAGACTTCAAACTGACAGCAATCGGGAAAGACGCCGATAAGATCGCCCAAGCCGTCAAGGAATTTGACGGGCACATGGCTGAAGGACGAAAGGAACTGTCCAAGCAGGCCGAACGCATGCCGATGTTCAAACCAATGGCGGAGTTTGTCAAAAGCATCAAAGCCGTCTCCGACGGAACCAAAGTCACCGTTACGGCGAGCATGAAGGGCGGGTCGCCCATAATGAGCATGATCATACCGATGTTCGGATTTCGCGCCAGCAGCGGTCCGGTTATGGAAGGCGGCGGACACGACCACGCCGATCACGACCACGCCGATCACAAGCACACTGATCCTGTCGCCCCGCAACCAGTTCCCAGACGGCGTTGATCATATACCGCGGAGACACCATATGGCTGCCGACGATACAAGAGCAGAACCTATTGAGGTCGCAGGCGAACTGCACGCATGTCCTCGCTGCGACTACACGAACGGTTTCCACGTGGCGTTCGTACGCGAGGCTGACGGCGATGCGTTGCGTTTAGAATTGATCTGCCCGAGTTGCAGCGCTCGATTCAATCTTAACCGCTGCATCTGAGTTCGGATCTACCGTGAATTGAGAGTGTTGAATTGCGCATAGGGAGTATCTGTCTATGAAGAGCGTGCGAGTGTTTTCATGGTTTATAGTTCTGGGGATTTCGTGCGTGGTGCATCCTCCGGTTGTCGTTGGCGAATCGATGGCTCGTTACAACGTAACATGGAACAGCCCGTCTAAAGACGATACCGGTCAGATGCCGCTGGGCAATGGAGACATTGCGGCCGGGGTCTGCGCCATAGAAGACGGCGATCTGTACCTTCTACTGGCGAAGAACGATGCGCTTACCTATAACGGTGACATTTTTAAGACCGGGCGTGTTCGCGTCTCGCTGAATCCGAACCCTTTCGCGAAAGGCAAACTATTTCGCCAGACACTCGACCTGACGACCGGTTCGATTCGCATAGACGCCGATGGGGTGAGCGTGCGTGTTTGGGCTGACGCCAACCGGCCGGTATATCACGTGGAGATAAACTCCGAAAGTGAGGTTGCCGTCACCGCCGAACCGAAGCTGTGGAAGCGGATCGACGACTGCAGGTACAACTGTTCCAGGGCTCCTGTTAAGAACGTCACCCAGGATGTGCGTCTGGAGCGGAAAGGGAATATTCTGTGGTATTTTGCGGTGGGCGATCGCAGCACATATGCGGCCGATATGAAGTACTACGATGTCGAACACATGATATCGAAGCACCCGGACCCTTATCGCTTCAATACGTTCGGGAACCTGCTTGAAAGCCCGGACCTGACGCTCAAGGGCGGCGTGCTGGCGGGCAAGGGCAAGCGTTTTGATATTCGCATTCACGCACTGACCAAACAGACACCCAAGGTATCGGACTGGATCGAGTCGATCGAACGTCAGGCGGCCCGGAAGGGGGATGCAAGGAAAGACTTCGCTGCGCACTGCAGTTGGTGGAAGGCGTTCTGGGACCGCAGTTGGATTGTCGCGTCAGACAATACTTTGCCCCCTGCAGAGCGGGAGAAACTGAGCGGTGAGGCTCCGACCGGGAGGCGCACCGAAAAAGACGGTGCGGCGCTGGTTGCGCAGAGCTATAACGTGTTCCGTTTCATCATGGCCTGCCAGAGTCGCGGGCGAATTCAAGCCAAGTTCAACGGCGGGCTGTTCACCCAACCGTTACGTGGACGTGATATGATCCACGGAGACAACCGCGACTGGGGTAGACGATACACGTACCAGAATCAGCGGTTGCTTTACTGGCCGCTGCTGATGAGCGGTGATGGCGACCTTATGAAGCCGTTCTTCGATTACTACTGGAAGATGCTGCCGGTCCGCAAGGCGATCACCAAGGCCTGGTTCGGACACGAGGGAGCCTACTACCGTGAGAATGTTGAACCTACCGGCGGGGAGCGGGATTGCGGGCGATCGGGCAAACCGCCCAAGACCAAACCGGGCGAGAATAAGGGTAAGGGATATTATCACAGCTACTATTTCACGTGCGGCCTGGAAACCGTGACAATGATGGCCGAGTACGTTAAGTATTCTGGAGACAAGAAATTCCGCGATGAAGTACTGGTTCCGTTTGCCCGCGAGGTGTTGCTGTTTTTCGATAAGCATTATCAGCGCGAAGCCGATGGGAAGATACGGCTGGATCCGGCGATGGTGCTGGAGACTTGGTGGGTTGCAGTGAATCCGGCGCCCGATATCGCGGGCCTGCAGTTCTGTCTGGATGAACTGCTTGCAATGAAAGCCGGTACGGACGAAGACCAGAAGAACTGGCGTCGTTTCCGTGCCGAGATCCCTCCGGTGTTCCTGCTCGAAATAGACGGACGCAAAGTCATCGCGCCAGCCAGGGAATGGCAGGTCAAGAAGAACGCAGAGAACGGTCTGCTGTATCCTGTTTTTCCGTTCCGCTGTTTCGGGCTGGGGTTGGGCACGAAAGACATCGTGGCCGCGACCATGCAGCACCGGACCCACAAGAACGCGTTCGGCTACAAGTGTTGGACGCAGGATCAAATCCACTGGGCATACGCCGGAAACGCCGCCGAAGCCTCCGAGGGCCTCATTCACCGCTACCGCAACGCCTCCAAACAGTGTCGTTTCCCGCTCTATGGAAGCGCCAGGCCCGATTCCTGCCCGGATCTTGATCACTTTGGAGCAGGGTCCACCGCGCTGCAGCGCATGCTCGTGCAGGAAGCCGCGGGCAAGATACTGCTGCTTCCGGCCTGGCCGAGCGATTGGGACGCCGACTTCAAGCTCCATCTGGAGAAGAAGACGACCATCAGCGGGAAAGTTGTTGACGGGAAACTGGTGAACTGGAGCATAGATCCCGTAGCCCGCAGGAAAGATGTCGTTGTCTACAAACCACAAGTTGCTACTCGACCTGTGAAGAGCACGGCCTCGGCCCGCCAGAACGTAATCCCCAGCAACGGCTTGCAGATACCGTCTAATAAACATCCCCTTCTGATCGGATCGGATCAGAAGGGGGCTAACAAACTGGCGGGTGAGATTGGAAGGGTGACGATTTTTCGGGGGCTGCTCAACGCTGACCGAATCAGAGCTATAGTTAAGGGTGATCGCAAGAAAAAGGTAACTGCCGACAACGTCATCACGTGCAAGCTTGCTCCGAGGGTTGGAGATACTCTGTCGATCAAGTCCGCCGACCTCAAAGTTCCACTGTCTTTCGAGGTGTGGATCAAGCCCGGAAAGAACGACAAGGGTCGCATACTCGACAACCTCACGCCCGGACAGCGCGATGGTTTTCTGATAGACGCCTGGCCGGGCCTGAGCGTGCGGGCAATCATCGGACCGTACCAGAAAGACTGTGCCAGCGTACTGAAACCAAGCGTATGGCAGAACGTAACTGTGGTGATCGACAAGAGCAAGCTTAACGTCTACGTCAACGGTGAAAAACGCTGACGATCAATCGGGGGCGTTGGCCTCCGAACTCAGCTCGGCGGTCATGTCCAGGTGCTGCAAATCGCTGTCGATGCCCTTTGGATAATCGACTTGCCAGCGGTAATGATACGCAGAAGGGTAGTCCGGCGTCATCAATGCGACAACGGCTGCACTTTCCTTGAATCATGTCGCCACGATTGTCGGGCTTTGGAGCGATTCTAACGACGCTTGCGACAATTACAGGGCGTATCCCCGGACCGCCAGATTCTCACCGTTGGAATCCGATGGTGTCGATGACGGCGCCCGACAGGCGAAAAGTCCTTTACGAGACGGGTAAATGTGGTACAATCGAAGATAGATCTACTCGGAGATACGGTCAGTTGCGCAACCTTGCATTCTATGCTCAGGCGCATCTCTTCCCTGATAGCGAGGCAGTCGAATTATATGAATAATTCTAATAGAAGTTATAGCGATGCGCCGCTCCTTGAGTCGCTGGAACCGCGTCTGCTTCTCAGCGGATCGGTGGTTATCTCGGAGTTCATGGCCTCCAACAACACGACGACCACTGACGGCGCCGGAAACTCTCCTGACTGGTTTGAACTGTATAATCCGACGGATACGGCGGTGGATCTGACAGGATGGCATCTTACTGACAATGCTAACGACTTAACCCAGTGGGCTTTCCCTAGCGGCGGATCAATTGACCTCACTCTCAATCCGGGTGAACGCATGCTGGTCTTCGCATCGGGGCAGGATGATCTGGACTATCCGTACGACGATGGAACTTACTACCACACCAACTTCAAGTTGTCCACAAACGACAGCGGGCAGAATGAGGACGCAATGCTGTCCGACTCCGCTGGTGTGCTCGTTCACGGATACGAGAATTACGCCCGGCAGTTTACCGATGTTTCGTATGGAATCCACCTGTCCAGTGCTTGGTGGGATACGTTGGTCGGAGAGGGTGATCCCGTCGCCTATCACGTGCCGACCGCCGGTGACGCATCCGACATGCCCGACCCGGGAGTCAGCGAAGGCTGGACTGCCGCCGATTTCGATGACTCAACGTGGACCGACTCGATGCTCTTCGGAGCCGCCGGTGTTGTAATAAGTGAAATCAACACGGGTGTTCCGAACTTTGTCGAAATCCAGAACGTTTCGGCCGCCGCCGTGGACTCCACGAACTGGACCGTGCTTCTTAACGATGCGGTCGGCGGAGATATCAACAGTGTCGACGCCGATGTCTGGGCCCTGCCAAGCTCCCTTGCCCCGGGCGAGGTGATGTATCGCACTGACGATCCAGGCGACAACTACTGGGGCGGGAATATTCTATGGGATATCGACCAGCCCGGCTGGGCGATGGTGATCGATGACCTAGGCGAGATCGTGGACTTTGCGGTATGGGGTTACACTGAGGCGCAGATCGCCTCGTTGGATATTAGTTATGGCGGCTTTTCGAATATCACGGTGGGCGAACAGTGGCGCGGCGATGGTGTGGATCTTGTCGGCGGAGGCGATCCCAAACCCCCGCAAGACGCAATTGCGTTTGGATCCGTCTGGAATTACATGCACCCCCTGGACGGTCAGGATCCAGCCTTGTCGGATGCCGACTTCAACAGCACGTGGATGATGTCGGCGGGATATGACGGACCGGTGTTTGACAATTCCGGCCAGGCGATTTTGGGTTTTGGATCAATCGACTACGGGACGGTTCGGACGAACATAGGAACGCCTCCCAGCGGTAGTCGCTACACGGGGTATTTTCGTAGCGATTTTGTTCTCGACGATCCGATGATTGAGGTCGGTATTGAGATTCTAAGCGACGACGGCGCCTTTATCTACATTGACGGCGTGGAAGTGGGGAGGAACAATATCTCGCCCACTGCGACCGACACGTACACGGTTTTCGCGATTAACCATACGTATCCCGATGGGACTAACGTCGAGACACAAACCAGGACGCTTTCCATCGCGGATCTCGACGCCGGGACGCACACGATCGCCGTCTCCGTTCACCAGGCTAATACGGGTAGTTCGGATATGGGGCTCGACTTACGCTTGTTCGGTCGTCCGCTCATCGGTGGGGAGTTGATGCGGAGATCCGGACAGTCCGACGGCGATACCGAATCTGACTTCGATCCGAACGACGAATCCACCAAAGGCGTGCAGAATCCGGACGTGATCCTGCCGTTCGGTGTGGTCCTCGACACAACTACGGGCATCGGCTTCAGCGACAATCAGTCGGAGTTTGAGGATGTCATCCAGACCGACGTGAGCGACGAGATGCAGGGCGTCAATGATTCAATCTGGACTCGCATGGAGTTTGTTGCATCCGACGATCTCTCAGCGTTTGGATCGCTGACGCTTGGCATGATGTACGACGATGGGTTTGTGGCGTATCTAAACGGCGTCCAGATCGCCCAGCGAAACGCTCCGCTTGCCCTGGCGTGGGATTCGTCCGCCACGTCCGTTCACGGCAACTCACAAGCCGTTGTCTATGAAGATATCGATGTTGGCATGAACCTGCTTCTGGAAGGCGCCAACGTGCTTACCATCCACGGGCTGAACGCCGCGGCTGATCCCGCTGATTTCTTGATCCGACCGAAACTGGTCGCCACGGGCGATGCGTCAGTACCGAGACACTTCGCCGTCGCCACGCCGAATCAGACGAATACTGACCAATGGTGGCAGTATGTGGAGGACACCGAGTTCGACCATGACCGGGGATTCTACATCGATCCGTTCGATCTGGTTATCACAAGTGACACGGCGGACGCGCAGATATACTACACGACAAACGGTGCGAGCCCGCTTATGTCCAATGGCGGAATAGACGGCGATGCGACGCTGTACGCGGCGCCTATCCCGATCAGCACGACGACTGTCGTGCGCGCGGTCGCCATAAAGACCGATCATGCGCCCACAAACGTTGATTCGCACACCTACATATTCCTCGACGATGTCATAAACCAGCCGGATTACCCAACCGGTTTTCCAACGTCCTGGGGCTCGCATCCGTCGGAATACGGGATGGATCCCGACGTGGTCAACAATCCGCTGTACAGCGGTACGATCAAGGATGACCTGAAGTCTATTCCTACGATGTCGCTTGTCATGGATATCGATGATATCTTCGGGGCGGGCGGTATATACAGCAATACCGGCGGGTCGGGCGTTGGCTGGGAGAGACCCGTATCGGTTGAGATGATCAATGGGGACAGCACGACAATGTTCCAGGAAAATGCGGGAGTTCGCATTTACGGAGGTGTCGGGCGAAACAGCAGTTTCGAGAAACACACGCTGCGTCTTCTGTTCAAGTCGGATTACGGTGATACGAAGCTGCGATATCCGTTGTTCGGCGAGGACGCCACTGACGAATTCGATACGATTATCCTCCGCGCAGGGTTCAACAATACGTGGCATAGGCATAGCGGCGGCGAGGAGAATCGGGCGCAGTATATTCGCGACGAGTGGATCAGGCAGACCCAACTGGATATGGACCAGATCGGATTGGCCGGTACGTTCGTTCACCTTTACATCAACGGGCTGTATTGGGGGCTGTACAACCCGGTCGAGCGAGCTAACGCCGATTTCGCCTCCAGCTATCTCGGTGGTGTGAAGGAAGACTACGATGCGCTGAACTCCTATCCGCGAAAAGTCGTCGATGGCACGGCTGACGCGTGGATCGAGACGCAGAATCGATCCGATGAGATCCCTGTCGATTACGATCGCGTGGCTGAGTATGTCGATATTCCGAATCTGATCGACTACATGCTGGTGAATTTCTATGGTGGAAACCAGGACTGGGACGATCACAACTGGTACTCGGTTCGCAAGCGCGAGGACCTTGCCGAATGGAAGTTCATCAGTTGGGACTCCGAACGCATACTTGAGTCGATAACCGGATCCAATCGGACAGGCATTAATCAGCATAACAAACCTTCGAATATCTACGCCGGACTCCGGTCGCTTCTTGAGTTCCAGGTTGAGTTTGCCGATCGTGCGCATATGCACCTGTTCAACGGAGGGGTGCTTACGCCTGCGGCGACTACGGCGAGATACCAGGAGTTGGCTACGTTCATCGATCGCGCCATTGTCGGCGAATCGGCTCGGTGGGGCGATTCCAGCCGAACCAGCGATCCCTATACCCGCGATGATGAATGGGTGGCCGAACGCGACCGCCTGCTCTACCAGTATTTCCCCCAGCGCACCAACGTGCTGCTCGGTTTCCTCCGCGGCGCCGGTCTATATCCGAACCTCGATGCGCCTGTCTTCAGGATCGGCGGGTCCTATCAGCACGGCGGAGAGATTTCCCATGCGGCGCTGCTGAGCATGTCCAGCGGTGCTGGTACGATTTACTACACCACCGACGGGACGGACCCGCGAGCTTCCGGCGGCGCGGTCAACGGAACGCAGTACAGCGGAGGGAACATAACTCTGACCCAGCCCACTCGCGTGCGTGCACGCCGCTACGACAATGGCGAATGGAGTGCTCTCAATGACGCTACGTACTACATCAACCCGCCCACAGCGGGCGAACTGACTGTTACCGAGATCAACTACAATCCCCACGCTCCAACTAACGACGAACTGGCCACCCAGCAGGTCGGAGACCTGCCTTTCAAGTCCTCGGACTTCGAATTCATCGAGTTGTACAACACGACCGGTCACACGATCGATTTGCTTGACGTTGAGTTCAGCCGGGGCGTGGAGGTTACTATATCGTCCGGACAGCAGACGACCCTCCCCACCGGTCAGTATGCGCTGATCGTCGCCAATCTCTCCGCGTTCGAAGCTCGCTATGGGACGGGTCTCAACGTTATGGGCGTATTCACCGGGTCGCTCGACAATTCCGGTGAGATGCTTACTTTCGGCCACCCGGTCGAGGCTACGCTTCAGGAGCTCGTATATAATGACGCTGGCGCCTGGCCGAATCGTGCTGACGGCGGAGGAAGTTCGCTGGAACTGATCGATCTTCAGGGCGATTACGCAGACGGATCCAACTGGCGATCCAGCAGCGAGTACGGCGGGTCCCCAGGATTCGCCGGGTCCGGACCGCGGTCAGACGTGGTCGTCAACGAGATAATAACCCACAGTGATGAACCATTAACCGACGTCATAGAATTGCATAACACTACGGGTTCGCCGATCGATATTGGAGGATGGTTCCTTAGCGACGGCGGGGGTGACTACGCGAAGTTCGAGATTCCCCCCGGGACGATTATTCCCGATGGCGGTTACGCTGTTTTCTACGAAGGGCACTACTTCGAAGGGGCTTTTGAGGTCGACTATGCTACGGAATTTGGCGGCCCGGGCGAGAAGGACTTCGCACTCAGCGGTTCGCATGGCGATGATGTTTGGCTGCTGGAGGCGGATGTCTCTGGCAAGCTGTTGTCGTTCGTGGACCACGTCGAGTTTATCGGAGCTGTCAACGGAGAGTCGTTTGGACGATGGAATAACGGTGTCGGCGATTTGTATCCGATGACATCGCTCACGCTGGGCGCCGCCAACAGTTTTCCGCGTGTCGGTCCGGTGATAATCAGCGAGGTTATGTATAACGCGCCGGATCCGGACGGTCCGGGCGGTGTGGACCCGGGCGATCTGGAATTCATTGAACTGTACAACCCAACGTCTGAAGCAATTCCCCTAGCCGCCTTCGCCAACAGCCCGCACGGCGGTCCTCAATATTTTGCCGATTGGCGTCTTCGCGGCGGGGTCGACATGGAATTCGATCCGGGCACAACCATTGGCGCCCAGAGCATGCTGGTCATTCTTTCCTTCGACCCGAACGCCCCCGTTAACGCCGCCCGTGTTGCTGACTTCAGATTGCACTATGGCATCGATGCGAGCGTTCCGCTGACGGGCGGTTACCGTGGAGTGCTGGACAACGGCGGGGATCGCATAACGCTGCAGCGACCTGACTCACCAACGGCTGTGGAGCCTGATTTTGTTCCGCACGTCTTTGAGGACCAGGTCCGGTACGACGATCTGGCGCCTTGGGCGACTTCGCCTGACGGTTTGGGCGATTCGTTGCAACGTACGCCGATCAACGGCTGGGGCGACGATCCGGCCAACTGGATTGCCGGCACGCCCGATCCCGGCGCCTATGCGTCGATCAACAACTCACCGGTCGTGGACAATCCCATCGCCGACGTGACTGTAGACGAGGATGCGGTCGACACCGTTGTCGACCTGTCGGCTACGTTCTCCGATCCGGACCTGAATA
>CAZSLS010000170.1:0-15343 GCA_964607575.1 uncultured Planctomycetaceae bacterium
CGATCAGTGGCGTCGGAGAGAGGTAATCCCGGGTAGGGTCAAGGCCGCTTCCATCGTGCGCCGCTATATAACGTGCGGACGAAGGCTAACGCACGGTCGAGACGTCTGCGACAATTCCACATTCCTCAGGGAGCAGCCGCTGATCGAGGCAATCCAGACTCGCCTCTGGGAAGTCTTCGGTAATCTCGACGACGCTGTTGAAGACACTCTCGCCGAAACACGAAAGATCGTCGCCGCCAACACCGAAACCCTCACATCCTTGAAGGCCAGGGCGGCAACGCTCCAGGCCGAAATCGATACGCTCGGTGCCAGGCTGGCCGACCCAACTGCGAAAGAAGCGGCGACTCGCGCAATAATGAAGCAGATTGGTCTCCGAGATACCGAATTGCAGGAAATCAATGTCAAAATCGCCGAGGTGGCGACTGACGCCAACGATAATACCGGCAAAATCGAACGAGCCGTACGTCAAGCGTTCGAGGAGGCCCGCGAATCGCTGTCAAATGTTGCCTCAATAAAACAATTGCATGAATTCTTCACGCAGCACGTGGGACCGATGATATTAACCGCCGACAGGAAGATTGAACAAGGGGTTTCCATACCGTCGCCTGCGCCCCCCCGGAAACAACCGTGAACCCGGCCCGCCCGAGCATTCGCCCGAACCGGTCGGCCTGTTCGAGACCGTAATGCGTGCAGCGACGGGCCCCCACCACGCCCAGTGCGATAGCGTCCGCCGGCATCAACACCCCCCAAACGTACAGCACCGGCGGCGGATCGTATATGGTTCTCAGACCGGCCGGATACGCCTCGTCCTCCAGGCAAACGATCCTCACCCCACGCCGGGACGCTTCGTCCAACTCTCGGTCGATGAGTTCGTCGCTCACCTCGGCGATGGCCGCGACCTTCTTCGGCCCCACGCCGTCTACCTGCCTCCATTTCGCCGGCCCGGCTTCGATCGCAGACTTCGCATCGCCAAACGCTTCGATCAGCTTACCGAACGTCACCGCCCCCACGCCGTCGGCAAGGCTCAGTCGCAAATACGATCGCACCAGATCGGAAGATTCCATCAGGCCCCGGGCTCCTTGTATTTAACCGTCGGCGAGACCGCAGTTTTACCCGCGGTTCGCCCGGACTGCAAGCGCAACACCGCACTGATATAGAATTGCAATGTCGGGAGATATTACTAGTGAGTCGCATCCGATCGTCCGATAAATATTAAAACCATCCGAATCGCTGCTGGGAATCTGATATGAGAAACGAACTGGCTGAAATCGAGACTTGCTGCAAGGGCATCATCGCCGAGACACGCGAACTGCTGAAATGGGAGTGGGACGGGTATATAGGCGCCTTCCTGGCCACGTTCACAGTCGGGCAGGCCCAGCCCATCGAGACACTCTGCAATAAGTACTTCATGTCGCGGTGGGACCACGAATCCCTGGTCAAGGCGCCGCCCAGCGTTTTGGCTATCGCGGAGAACCTCGGCGGTCTGAGGGCTGCCCAGAGGCTCCTTATGACCCGCCCCGATCAGTTCGTCATGGCGTTTGGGGCATGGTGGCCTTGGGGGGACGGACAGACGATTTCCCTGCGAATAGGGCTGGTTACCGACGACGTGCCCGAACACGCCAAAACCGAGTTATTCAAAGAATTCTCGGAGTGGTTCACAAATCCGGACGCCGCGGAGACTCTTGAAGTGTCCGACTGACCCCTGCGAGCTGTACCGACAGAACATCGCACCACTTTACAAACGGGAGCTGAAGGGACTCACCGGACCGGCCGGTTGGGGGTTCCGAGTTCCGTTGACTCCCAGTTTGATCATGACCTGCCATATGCCTGACCGCACGACCGGGTCGCCGAACCGCAGGTATCGCTTCAGCACGGGCGCAATTCCGGGCCCGAGTTCAGCCAACCGCTCGACCGCAGACTTCCGATCGATGCTCGCTTCGGCGCCGAGTTGAGCGACGAGTTGTTCCACGCGGGCAATCATCGCCTCTGCGGGCAGGGGCATGGGGCAGTCGATAACCGACAGCAATTCGCGCGTCAGTTTCAGTTTCGTGCGGGGAGCGATTTCAATTTCCAACGCCACATCCGCCAAACGCCCCTTGAGAACCGTGGAATTCCTGAGCTTGAAGACCCCCGAATCGGGCGAATCGGGCTTGAACTCGGCAGAGAGCAACTGCGAGCGCCTGAGTTCAACTTTTCCAAACTGCGTGACCACGTGAAAACTGCCTGCGGCCAGTCTCCCGAATACTTTGTCGCCACCGATCAACTCTACTGAACTCAACAGCGTGTTGGTATCGAAATCGTCGGCGAAGTACAGTCCGCCCAGTTGCGCCGACGCCGCGGCGAGTTCCCGCCCGTCCCGCAGTTTCAACTTGACCTTGTCGCCCGCAAACGAGCCGGACAATACCGAACCGTTGATCAAGGTAGCCTTGTGGGTAATGCGGAGTCCCGCACTGGGACGCGTCGTCGCCGTACTCGCTTTCGCCGAATCGACCGATACAACGCTGATGAGTCGCCCCGAATCTAACGCGACGACGCCGTGGCGGGTGCGAAACTTCACCGTCATCGGATCCGAAGAAAGCTTCAATCGGTCGCCCTTGACCGACACGACATATACACCGGTCACGGCGTTATCGTCCGGTCTGGATTTGCTGACGCGGTACGACCACTGGCGGATTCTGGCCAGCGGAATCGCAAGCGTCCCGCCGGTGTGCAGTTGGACGTTCAACGCAGCCGCCCCGCCACCGCCAACACTGATCGGACCGGACAGGACTTCCCCACCGGCTATCGCAACGCGAAACTCGCCACCCTTCGATGCGGTCATACCGATAATCCGGCCGGCCGGAAGATCGATCCGACCGGGAAACGCATCGATCGAAAACGAATCGCTTTTGATGGTCCCGTATATGGGATCACCATTGGTGAGGATTACGGTATCGTTTTCCTCGGACCGCTTGAGGTCCACGAATCCGCTGAAGCTCGCGGATCTTACATTCAGGATTTTGGACCTGGCGGAAACCGGAAGATCTCTGAGCAATCTGCTGAACGGAAAACCCTTCATCAGCGCCGCGAGGGGCTTGGTCCGGCGATTCTGGCTTTCAAAATGGCAGAGAATAACGGTCTTCCCAGCCGGTACGGTCAGCGTATAGTTAAATCGCATCGACGTACCGGTGATCTCAACACGCGGGCGCAGTTTCGCACGCCGGCTGCAGACCACGTGCAGGCTGGACGGGGCGGTCGCTCTTCGCGGCGTCGAGAAGAACGCGCAGTCCTTCTTACCGAACGATTTACCACCGCTGGAACTGGTTATCTGCTGGATACCGTACCGCATGCTGCTGTAGATCGATACCGATACGGTAATCGCCCGCGAAGAGGGATTGGTGAAGATATCCAGCCAACGGGCCAGGGGGCGGTCCTTGTAAACTTTGATCCTGCGCCAGCAGTTCAACCCGCTGCGAGGGTACGGACCTATTTCAATTTCATCTCTGGCGGAATTTTTTTTTGCAGTGTAATTTGCTGCCCGAATATTCGATCCGTTGACGTGACAGTACATCGCACCGCTGTATGCGTAGTCCTGCCCCTTGTACACATTACCATAGTACTGCACGTCCCACCGATATCCTCCCCCGTCGACCATTACGTGGTAACCACTGCGAAGACTCACCGTAGCGGTGGATTTGATATGCACGCCCTTATCGCCCGATCCCGCCGACACACTGTCCACACCGAGCCCCATCGCAATAGACAAACCGCAAATCAATGTATAGATCGTTACTCTATAAGGTTTTGCCATACCGTCAAATACCTTCCTACATAGTATGACGAACGACCCGCAACACAAGTTCCCTGTTAAGAATCATATATGTTCACCGCCGCAATTGCTGGTAGAAAATTTCCGGATTTTCTGATCGCTTCGGTTGAAATGACTTCCGGGGATGTATATATTTAATCCGTCGGCGGCCTCCCCCCGCTGTCGATTCTGGGCGACAAGTCGGTCTCCCCCCACCGGCCTGTCGCCTGCTTTTTTGCGCCGAAGAGGCGCCCTTCGGCACTCCGCTGTCGCATGCAAACTGATCCGCACATAGTTTTTTTTTATTTTCCTGCAAAAAAACGCTGGAAATATAACCTTTTCTCCAGTAAAGATCATTCAATGAAACTCTAAGTTCCGTAGTCCGGATGTCGACGGAACATAATCTTGTGGTGCTTTTGTTAACCGAGAAAGGATTTGAATTATGGCAGACAAGCCCCTCACCAAGTCGGAACTCACGGTTGCTATCGCAGACGAGTGCGAACTGACCAAGAAGCAAGTAACCGCCGTTCTCGAGTCGTTGGCTTCAAATATCGAGAGCAGTCTTGCCGGTTGCGGACGTTTTGTCCTCCCGGGTCTCCTGAAGATCGAAAAGAAGCAGGTACCGGCGAAACCGGCACGCATGGGCGTCCCGAATCCTTTCAAGCCCGGTGAACTCATGGACGTGAAGGCCAAACCGGCGACGACCAAGATCAAGGTTCGTGCGCTCAAGGCCCTCAAGGCGATGTAAGTAGCGGAACGTTTTCCACATCTGAATACTACAGGGCGGGTCGGGATGCGTCCCGGCCCGCCCTGTGTCGATCTACGCCGAGTTCAAAGTCGCCTGAGTTCTATGCGCAGTTCGTGGCTCCCCGCCAGTTATCTCTCCAGCAATCGGTTCCACCACTGCGATCGCCCTCCCTCGCCGACATCAACCGGTAGCGACGCGAGTACCGCGCTACCGATATCCGAAGCATCTCGGGCCAGGTATCGCATCTCCTGTACGACAGAACCGGCGGCGAATTCTTCGACGGCAGTGAGCGAATTGTCCACGATCACAGGTGCGGGTGGAATCTTCTCAAATATATCCCCATTAGAGCTATCGGTATTCCGCGGCGCTATGGGCTGCGGCGGGTTCACCCCAAGGCGATTAATCACCAGAAGCGTTATCGCAAGTAGCACGCCGGCGGCCAGCGCGGAGGTAATGGCAAATCGACGAAACGTCAACGCCCTGCCCCGCCGCCCCGGCTCTGCTCGAATCGACGCGACGATCCTGGCCTCCAGTTCCGCCGTCAACGGTTCTTCGAGTGGAAGGTCCCGGCGCAAAGCTGCATCGAGCAACTTCAAGCGTTCCTGATTGTTCCGGTCATCTGACATACTTCACCTCATCTGATCCTGCTGTGGATCGTTTCTTCACATCCGTACGGTCTTCTGTCTCGATGCACTCAGCCAGTTTCTTTCGCCCGCGATGGAGCAGAACCTTAACGTTGCTCACCGACAGGCCCATTATCTCGGACATCTGGTTGACGCCCATGTCTTCGGCGTACTTCAACCACAGTACAGCAAATTGCGACTCCGGTAGCACACGCCGCGCATGGTCCCAGATGTTGCGACGTTCTTCTTCCTGCGAGACCATCTCGTCGGGACCGCTGACCGTAACTGTGTTCAGTTCATCAGGAGCCTCTACGGCAGTCTCAAACCGCCGCCGCCCATGGCTTATCGCAACGCGAGTGGCAATCGTAAACAACCACGTCGACAGGGATCGCGAGCTGTCATATCTCGCCAGCCCGCGGAAAGCCTTTAGAAACGTCTCCTGCACCAGATCCTCGGCGGTATGCACATTGCCCACGCGCTGGCGAATATAACGAAGCAGTCTCGGGCCAAATAGCCCGACGACTGCTTCGAACGCCGACACTTCCCCCCCTTGCGCCAATCGAGCAAGCTCTTCGGCACAAGGTTCGGTCGGCTCAAGTTTTGTCGCTGCAACGCTCACAATTGTTTCGCACTGCTATTCCTCTGTTTTTTCCGCATCACCACGCCGCGAAGGACGCTTGCGAGGCCCGAAGGCGTCGCGATTTTCCTGCATGAATGTCAATATTCTCGCGACAGACTTCACGGGGATCGTGGCACCAACCTGAACTTCCTTGCCTTTCCCGCCGACGTCGATCTTCTCGCCGAGATCCTTTAACTCGGCAAACTTCTCCTGCTGGCGCATCATCACGCTCAATGCCAGGAAACCCTGAACGAGCGCTCGCATATTCACCGCGTCCTCCTCGCTTCCAGCGAATACGCGGACGCTGACAAACACACTACCATCGGCCTCGCCGCCCTGCGCCGCAACCGCACTGATTCCCTTCAGAACCGCCGCGCGAGGAGCCTTGCCCTTCGGGAATGCAACCTTGTCAGCGGCAAGAATGAAGAACGCGCCTTTGCCCACTTCAGGCAGCGATTCGATCGCATTGGTCTTCGCCAGGTTGTCTGCCTTTCTATCGAGCACGTCCAATGCATTCTTAAGCCTCTTGAGCCCCGTGGCGATCACGACAGTCTTGTTGTCGTAGAAGCAGGCATAACTGGTTTCAGCTTTTTCGTTGTGCTTCTTCACATCTGTCCATTGGTGGACTGCGTGTTGGCCGTGTTTATCGGACTCGTACGATTCCTTGGCTTTCAGAATATCGATGAGTTTATCGGTGGCTACCGTCGCGTCCACAACGACCACCGCATCCCGCTCGCCAAGCCGCGGACCGTAGACCGTTATGCCTCGAATGTCGTTAAGAGGATCGCAGCCAAACTGCTTCTTCATCGCCTCGATACCCTTGGCGAATCCTTCCTTCTTCTCAGCAGCGGCAAGGAACATCTTCCCTAACTCGGACGTCAGAATCGCCTCGATATCCGCGTGGGCTACCCAGGAGGCATCTCCGCCGACAACCTTGGTGTCCAACGCACCGCCAAATACCGTAGAGGAAATCAACGTCATCACCATCGCGCTGAGAACAAGTCTTTTCAGTTTCATCTTTCGGGCTCCTTACCAACCGTATTGTATCAGATTATTCTTCGTGAGCCTCATGCTCATCCGAATACCCCGCAAAGCTTTGATGCCTTCAGGGCGGCACGTTTCGTACCTGTCATCATATACGCATCGGAGATACAAAGGTTACACCGCCAACAAAACCATTTGCCCCACAATACTCACCGTTAGCTGAGTTTCAGGGAGATCGGTTTCTTGAACTGCAGCGCAAGTCCTGACACAGCCTCGTTGGGCGTTACGTCCTGCCGCACGACCGTCGCGGTGACCGAAAAGCAGTCCACCCCACTCGACTTGCGCGGAACGCAAAACGTCAGGTCAACTTTGCTGTCGATGTCCGGCGCCCGCGAAACAGGAACCGCCATGAAAACCCCGCCGTCAGACACGTCGCCGGTCGCAGTAGTCGTCGGGACGTCATCAGAAGCCGAGTAAACTGTAACCGGGCACGCCAGGGAATGGCGTTTGTACTTTCGATTGTCCTGTGATTCGTATGTGGTCATTTGCGTCTCTCCTTGTTCGTTAAGCAACTTCGTCTGCATCGTCCAGAAGTTTGTCTATAGCGATATCCAGGCATTCTGCCTCTTCGTAGAATCCATTTACCAAGCGGGAGCGAACTGTTTTCATCAGGTCCTCGCGGATGTCGGGCAGATCGCGGACCATATCGATCCACTTCCTCGAACACCTCACCGCCCGCGATTTCTTCCCCGCAGGTTTCGAGGCCCCGCTCCGGGCAGAGATTCTGTCGCCGTCCAACCTTTGTTTCCCTGTATCGTTCATGATCTTGCTCCTCTACTTGCCGTATCGACGCCGCGACCGAACGCCTTTTCTAAGGGCGGACCTTTTTTCTGCGACATAACCAATGCCCTGGTCGACTGTTACACTCCATTACTCTGTTATCTGGCGGATATTCTCTTGCTAAGAGATCCTGCTTCTTTTCTCCATTTTCTACATCTTATCTATTTTCACAGCAATCATATCACCGCCCACAACTCCGGCGCTAGCACTGTTGCGGTCAGTTCGCACCATCGGAGACCGGGACATTCATACTCAAAAACGGATCAACACTTGCAATCGTCGGGGAAGTTGGTCAGTATTACCTGAAATCTGCCTTAGTGCAGACATTCCGCCTGCGGCGGTCGCAGGCAGGATTCGTTTGACAAAAATGGGTCTGCCTCTCTGGAGCTAATCGATGAACGGATACTGTGGCCAAATACTTAGAATCAACCTTACCACGAAACAGATCTCTACCGAACCCCTCGATCCCGAAATAGCCAGGAAGTTCATTGGCGGTCGCGGTCTGGGCACGTACTACATGTACAATGAGGTGGACCCCAAAGTCGATGCGCTTTCTCCGGACAACAAGTTCATCATCGCCACCGGTCCGATCACCGGGTCCCCCGCCCCGACCGCGGCGCGGTACATGGTCGTCACGAAGAGTCCGTTGAGCGGTACGATCGCCTCGAGCAATTCCGGCGGATTCTGGGGTCCGGAGTTCAAGTTCGCCGGATATGATGCTCTCATCGTCGAGGGCAAGAGCGATGAGCCTTGCTACATCAGCATCCAGGACGACAAGGTCGAAATCCGCGATGCGACGAAGTACTGGGGCATGCTGACCTCAGAGACCACCGATGCACTGCTCGAAGAATCTGGCGATCCGAAGTCTCGCGTGATGCTGATCGGGCCTGCCGGCGAAAAGTTGAGCCCGATCGCCGCGGTAATGAACGAGAAGTCACGTGCGGCCGGTCGCAGCGGCGTTGGCGCCGTCATGGGCAGCAAGAACCTCAAGGCCATCGTGGTCCGAGGCACGGGCAAGGTCTCAGTCGCCGACCCGGACGGGTACGCCGAAGTGTTCAAGGACCTCAGAGGCATTCTCAAGGAGCATCCGGTAACCGGCGGCGGACTTCCGACGCACGGGACCGCCGTCCTGGTAAACGTTATCAATTCAAGCGGGGTTTATCCCACGCGTAACTTCCAGGGGGCGTTCTTCCCCGATGCGGACAAGGTTTCCGGCGAGGTGCTCACCGAGCAGTACCTGACGGGCAAGGAAGTCTGCTATCGCTGCCCGATCGGATGCGGACGCAAGACCAAGGTCGACGACGTCGAGGGCGGCGGACCGGAATACGAAACAATCTGGGCCTATACCGCTGACTGCGCCGTCAATGATATGGAGGCGGTGATCAAAGCCAACAGGTTGTGCAATGAATACGGGCTCGACACCATCAGCGCCGGAGCGACAATCGCCTGTGCGATGGAAATGAACGAGAAGGGCCTGTTCAGTGAGGATGAACTCGCTGTCGGACCGCCCCTGGAGTTCGGATCGTCCGAGGCTATTGTCGAGTGGACCCGCCTGATGGGCGCCGGCGAGGGGCTTGGCGCCAAGATGGCGGAAGGCTCGTACCGCCTGGCCGATTCTTACGGAGTACCCGAGTTGTCCATGAGCGTAAAGAAGCTGGAGATGCCCGCCTACGACCCGCGAGGCATCCAGGGCCAGGGACTGCAGTACGCCACATCGAACCGCGGCGGCTGCCACGTCCGCGGATATATGATCTCTCCGGAGGTCCTCGGTATACCCGAAAAACTCGACCCGATGAGCCTCGAAGGCAAAGCCACCTGGGCGATAGCTTTCCAGAATCTGACGTCGACCATCGACTCTCTGGGTGTCTGCCTGTTCACGTCGTTCGCCCTTGGCGCCGATCACTTTGCCGCAATGTACAACGCAGTCGCGGGTGGAGACCTCACCGGTGACGATATGTTTGCAGCCGGCGAGCGTATCTGGAATATCGAACGGATGTTCAATCTCGCCGCGGGTATCGATCCGAGCCAGGACACCCTGCCCAAACGCCTCCTGGAAGATCCGATCCCCGAAGGCGCATCCCAAGGCGCCGTCAACCAGTTGGATCAACTGCTGCCCGGGTACTACCAGGAGCGTGGATGGGGCGAAGACGGTATTCCCACCGACGAAAAACTCCAGGCTATCGGATTGAAATAAACTGTAGATCATTGTTTACAAAACAGACGCTGCCGTCGAGGACGGCAGGATCGCATTGGCTCTTGTATGGAAAGGATTGGGAATGTTTAGAATCAGAATCAACACGCTAGTCGGATTGTCGCTCGCAGCTTGCCTTATGGCAGGACTGCTCGTCGCCCCGGGATGCGGGGCAGGTGGAACGGGGATCAGGCCCACATTGCTGGTCTCGCTGCCCGACTACGCCAACACGCCTGACGGGATGACCCTCGACGAGAAGACCGGTGACATCTATCTCTGCTGCCCAAACCTCAAAGATCAGAAATACCCCGCCGTTCTCATGAAGATCGACAAGGACAATAATGTCACCAAGTTCTACGATTTCCCCAAGTCCGCGCTGCACCCCAAGACCGGGAAAATCGGTACGATGGGCCTCGACATCGGACCCGACGGGAACCTCTACATTGCAGACAACCAGTACTTCTGGGACAAGGACTACGCTTCTCGCCTCATCCGCGTCAACATCAAGGACGGTAAGGCCGTCGGCACGGATATCCTCGTCGAAGGCACGAAGCTCTCCAACGCCGTAATCTGGAGAGGCAACAATGTATACCTGAGCGACACCTTCTTTGATGTACCGGGCAAGCCTGGAATCAGTGGCATATGGCGATTCACTCTGGATGAACTCAACAAGGGCACACCGGTCAAGGTAAGCTCCAAGGGCTTTGACCCCCACACCATCGGCACGACCGATCCGCACCTGGTCGCCACGTTCCAGACCTTCCAATGGGATCATCGCGGAGACACCGCCGGCGCTGACGGGCTGACGTTCGACAAGGACGGTAATCTGTATTGCGGTAACTTCGGCGACGGTGTGATCTCGAAGATGTCCTTCGACGCCGAGGGTAAACTTATCTCCAACAATATCCTGATCAGCAAGAGCAAAGCCATGCCCTCCGCCGACGGTATGTTCTACGACGCCAAGCGCGATCTTATCTACATCGCCGACTCCGAGCAGAACGCGGTCCGCGCCTTCACGACCGACGGCAAGCTCTCGACGGTCTGGAAGAACGGCGCCAACACCACCGGCGCCGACGGCCTGCTCGATCAGCCCTGCGAAGTGCTCGTGCGAGGCGACACGATCTTCATCGCCTGCTTCGACTTGAGCTTCCCCGGGCTGCTGAATCAGACCAACGACAAGGACCACACGATTTCGATAATCCAGCTCGACAAGAAGTAACTTGTTGAAACTACCTCCCGGTTCGCGCGGCGGGCTCGGGCAAACAGCGTATCTCCGGCGCCTGGACACCAGTTGTCCAGGCGCTGGACCATTAACCGGAAGCCACAAATGGATCTCAATCTCAAAGACAAAATCGCAATCGTTACCGGCGCCAACAGCGGGCTGGGCAAGGCAATCGCATTCGGTCTGGCCGCCGATGGAGTGAAGGTGGCCGTCAGCTTCCTTAAGGATACCGAAAAGGGCCTGGACTTCACTGACGACGCCAATACCGTGGTCAGCGAAATCAAGGACAAGTTCGGCGTCGAAGCGTTTGCCGTCGCCTGTGACCTGGCCAGCGAAGAGCAGATACTCTCGATGTACGAGCAGGTCACCGAGACGCTTGGGCCCGTCGACATCCTGGTCAACAACGCCGCCTACCTGCCCAAGGGACCGATAACCGGATACACCGAAGCAGAATGGAACTACACGTTCCAGGTAAACATGACCGGCGTGTTCGTCGCATCGCGGGAACTGGTCAGGCGCCTCCTGGACGCCGGGCGACCGGGCAAAATCGTCAATATCTCTTCGCAAGCCGCATTCCGCGGTTCGAGCAGCGGGCATCTGCCCTACGACTCGTCCAAGGGCGCGATAGTATCGTTCACTCGGGCACTGGCGTTGGAAGTCTCCAAGGACGGTATTAACGTCAACGCCGTGGCGCCGGGAATGATCAAGACCGAAATGGTCGCCAAGCTGTGGGAAGAGCGAAAGGACAAGTACCTCGCCCGCATGCCGATCAATCGCATCGCCCTGCCGCGAGAGATCGCAGACGTCGTGACCTTCCTGGCGTCCGACGCGGCCAGCTATATCACCGGAGCGACAATTGACGTCTCCGGCGGAATGATGATGCACTAGCGCAGATCGGGCTTCGCGATCGTCACAAAGTCATAACGCCGTAGAAAGGAGAACCCGGGACTATGGGAACTATATTATTTGGCTTCACCCTTTTGCTGATTGGCGCCGCGTGTGGCGGATCGTTTGGCCTGCCCAGCAAGTTTGTCAAGAAGGATACGCCCTGGGAGGTCCTCTGGGGCCCGTTCTTTTTCTTCGTGGCCATCGTGATCCCGGGCATTGTCGCGCCCCTGGTGACTGATGATCTTTTTGGAATTTTCGCCGCTGTGGGCTTCGGAAAAATCGTCCCGGTGTTGATCTTCGGACTCCTCTGGGGTCTGGGGTCGATGACGCTGGGCAAGGCGTTCGCCTTCATCGGGTTGTCGCTGGCTTATGCATTGAATTACGGAGCCCAGATAGTTACCGGATCGGTAGTTCCCATGGCGCTCCACAGCCCCGGCGAGATGGCCCAGACCCACGGTATGGTGATCCTCGCAGGCGTGGCGGTGTGCGTTCTGGGTGTAATAATCGCCGGACGGGCCGCGATCCTGAAAGAACGCAGCTTGAAGACCGAAGGCGACGAGCCGTCCGCGGAATCTGACACAAAGAGCCCGAAAATGCTCATCGGACTGACGATCGGAATCCTTTCGGGCGTACTTTGTGCATGCTATTCCATCGGTTTTAGTTTCGCTGGACCGGTCAACAAACTAGTCGCCGACAGCTCGACTGCGGCTTGGGCGACCGCCTGGGCTCCGACCGCCCTGATACTCTGGGGCGGATCGCTTTCCGCATGCGGGTATTGCGTATGGGAACTCACGAAGAACAAAACATGGGGACAACTCAAGGGCCCCGGTATCGGGCGAACGTTGATATTAGCTTTCGCGATGGCGGCGTTGCATGATGCGGCCGTCCTGTTCTTCGGGCTCGGAGCCATACACATAGGCAATCTCGGCGGATCGGTGGGCTACGCCGTCTTCATGTCATTCGCAATTATCATCGGCAATTTCCACGGATTCCGCACCGGAGAGTGGAAAGGCGCAAGCTCTCAGAGCGTCAAACTGATCCTGGTGGGCATAACGGTGTTGATTCTCGGCGTATGCATCCTGGCCGCCGGCAGATTGATGGCCCCGCCTGCATAACTTCAACAACGAAAGTCGCATACAACAATGCTCGTCACACTCAAAGAGATACTCGCAGACGCACAGGCCAATCATTACGCCGTCGGCTCTTTCCATGTCGTCGAAAACGTGATGCTCCGCACTGTCCTAGAGACCGCCGAGGCGAAAGAGGCGCCGGTTATTGTCATGGGATTTGGCCCAGACCTGGAAGGAGCCGGATGGACCTATATCGCTGGACTGGCGAAACTGGCCGCCGAATACCACAACATCCCCGTGTGCCTCCACCTGGACCACTGCTACGACCTGGACGTCATCCGCCATGCCGTTGACTACGGGTTCACCGGCGTCATGTACGACGGGTCATCCCTGCCGTTCGACCAGAACGTCGAGATGTCCAAAGCCGCCGTCGACATCGCCCACCCTCACGGCGTAAGCGTTGAAGCCGAGCTCGGACACGTGGGCGGAAGCAACTTGGCCGAAACCCAGCACGTCGAGTCGATCCTGACCGAGGCCGACGAAGTCACAAAATTCGTCGAGCTTACCGGCGTGGACGCTCTGGCGGTCTCGATCGGCACGGGGCACGGTATCTACCGATCGGAACCCACGCTTAATATCGAACGCCTGGTCGAGTTGACCAAGGCCACCGACGTTCCGCTCGTTATGCACGGCGGATCGGGCACGCCCGACGACCAGGTCAAAAACGCGGTCGCCAATGGAATCACGAAAGTAAACATCTTTGCCGAACAGCGAATGGCGATGTTCCGCGGACTGAAGGAAGCCGCCAAAATCCAGCGTATCGACCCCCTGCCCCAAGACCAGTTTGGACCGATCAGCAGCGCGTTGTCGGATCTGGTCGCCAAGAAAATCGAACTGCTGTCCAGCGATGGACGCGCCGCTTTAACCATTGCTGATTCATAAGTTAATTACATCACAGGAGAATTTTCAAGATGAATAAGGTTCTGATTGCACCACGAAAATACGTCCAGGGCGCCGGCGTCCTGAAAGAAATCGGAAGCTACCTCGCTGCTTTGGGCGCAAAGCCCGCGCTGCTTTGGGACTCGGCGGTCAAGGGAATCGTCGGCGAAACGGTTCTCGCCAGCATCACCGAAGCTGGCCTGGAGGTCGTAGATATCGATTTCCAGGGCGACACCACCAAACCCGAAGCCGCCCGCGTCGCCGGAATCATCAAGGAGTCGGGCGCCGATATCGCCGTTGCCATCGGCGGGGGCAAGACCCTCGACACCGCTAAAGCCGCCGCCGCCGAGGCCGGTGTCAAGACCGTCACCGTCCCCACCATCGCCTCCAACGATTCGCCGACCAGTTCCTATACTGTCTGGTATGACGAAGAAGGCAACTGCACGGGCTTCGAGTCCTGGGGCGTTAATCCCGACCTGGTACTCGTCGACTCGCAGGTCATAGCAAACGGTCCCCTTGCCGCGTTCGTCGCGGGAATCGGCGACGGGCTCGGAACGTGGGTGGAAGTTGACGCCTGCGTCAAGGGTCAGGCGGGCAATCTCGCCGGCGGAAGGTCAACGATAGTAGCGGCGGCTGTCGCCAGGCTCTGCTACGACGTGCTGATGGAAAACGGTGTTGCCGCCCTCAAAGACGTCGAGGCGAATACCGTCACGTCCGCGGTGGAAAAAGTTATCGAAGCCAACGTCCTGATGTCAGGCCTGGGTTTTGAGTCCGGCGGCGTAGCCACCGCACACATGATCGCCAACTGCCTGCCTTCATTCCCCGAGTGTCACCATCTCATGCACGGGCACGAGGTTGGCTTCGGCGTGATAAGCCAACTCTGCCTCGATAAGGACTTCGACGCCGACCAGCGCAACGCTATCGTCGATTTTGAAATAGCCCTCGGACTGCCCGTAACGTTCGCCGATATCGGACTGGAGGGTATCGACCGATCCCGCCTCCAGCCCATCGGCGATATCTGCGGTGGGGAAGGTTCACTCTGCCATAACCATCCGTTCGAAGTCACCCCCGACGACGTCATAGACGCGATGATCGCCGCCGATGCACTCGGACAGGAACGCAAGAATCTCATGGGAGCCGCCAATGGCTGAACTCACCTGCGCCGAGCGTGTAATGCGAGTTCTGCGTCGGGAGGAGCCCGACCGCGTACCGCATTTTGAATGGCTGATCTCGAAAAAGGTCCGCGACGCCCTCCTGCCTGATTGCAAGGGGCACAACGACTTCGCGATCAGGATGGGACACGACGCGCTGCTGATCGGCCCGGATTTCTCAAGCGAGCAGGTCGGTCCCACCGAGTATCTCTCCGAATGGGGATATACCAAGGACTATGGGCAGGAGGAACACGGAATCGAGGTCCAGTGCCCGATCCAGA
>CAZSLS010000171.1:0-15342 GCA_964607575.1 uncultured Planctomycetaceae bacterium
TGTAGTGATAGACGCCATAGTAGGGTACGTTGCTGTCGATCCAGGTATAGATCCGTCGCCGATCGGCAAGGGGCAGCTTTGGGCCGTAATGCTTGGACTCGATATACCGGCAAAGGCCGCTGGCGTATGCCCCGATCGTCTTGGGCACAGGAGGCCCGTAGTCGGAATTCGACACCGCGATGTGATGGACCAAATCGCGATCGACGAGGTTGTTGTATGCCATGTTGAAGTAGCGTGTCTTGTCGCCTGACAGGTCGACGCCCCCGTCGGGAGTTGGACCGCTGTGACACTTGAGGCAGTATTTGTCCAGAACCGGTTGCACCACACGGACGAAATCAACGATGCCATCAGTTCCCCAATCCGGACGGTGCGGAATGGACGGAGCACGTTTCGCTGCCAATGACCTTCTGCCCTGCTTGGGCAAGGTGCCGCGACGCTCATGGCAGCCCACGCAACTGCGGGTCTCGTTCGGCATGACCTGTATCGTAGTACCCATGCGCTGAATCACCTTTCCCTCGGCGTCCAGGGCGTCGATAGAAATGTCCCTGATCGCCGGCGCGCGAAAGTGGGCCGAACCGTCGGATTCCACCGGAACCGTGCCGATCAATCGCCGCACATAGAGCGTCCCGCGGCCGATCGTGGGAGAAATATCCCAGGCGTATCCCCCGGTGTGCTTGTGTGTCTTGGGGACCTGCTCCATAATCTGGAGCGCCTTTACCTCGCCGCGCTTGACATGCGCCCCCAGGCCCATATAGACATCTTGCAGCAAGAGGACGCCCGTATACTTGTCCGGTTTGCGATTTGCTTCGACCGGATTTCGGTAGACGAATTCCGGGTTCTTGCAGGCCGCCGGGATCACCGGCGGTCTCTTCCGGGGGCTGATTTGCAGGGGATTCCAGCAGCCAAGTTTTGTATCCTCGTAGACGCATTTCTTATTACCGCGATCGTCCAACAGGTAAACCCGGTTCCTGCGCCCGCCATCGCCGCCATAGGAAGCCAGAAACAGTCTCTCGTTGATTGGGAACGGGTCTTGATAGCCCCAGGGAAAGGAGACGTCGCAGACAACTTGCATCTCCTGTGTCACCCAGCGAAATCCCTCGCCGCGCGGGGCCTCAGGCCCCAGACCATTCCATAGCAGTCCGATCATACCTGCTGGATGCCTGTGATGAGGCCCGAACGTGCAGACCACCTCCGGGCGTCCCGGCACGGTACGCGCCTCCCAAAAGGCATTGGGATCTTCAATCGTGTTGCCAAAATACAGTTGAAAACCCGTTCCGTCCGGATTCATGGTCCAGAGCGCCTGGCGGGAAAACACGCCTTTGTCGACCCCGTAGTCCCAGCGACTGAACAACACCTGGCCGTTATTCATAATCTGCGGCGTGTGGTCCGAAAGCGTATTGCCGGAAACGCGGCGGACGTTGCTTCCGTCGCGATTGACCACGTAAAGACAGCCGGCCCGTCGGGGCTGGCAAACGAGCATGTTGCCGGCCCGATTGGAGACGAACATGATCTCGCCACTGGGTAGCTCGAGCGGACTGATATCGTTGCACGACCCGCTGGTGATACGCTTGAGACCCTGTCCGTCCACGCCGATTTCGTAGATGTGCCAGCCCCCTTGCTCACCTTTTCGCCGCGCTGAAAAGAAGATCGTTTTGGCGTCGTAGGAGAGGTTCATGTCGAAAACCGCTCCGTTCGGATCGTCGTATATCACCCGAAGCGGGTCCTTCGGTTTGGTGGGGTCAAATACGCAGATGCTCGATAGAGTTCCCCCGTTGGCTTCGTAAGGTGAAACGGCATTGACCTTGATCGCTGGTCGTCTGATGAAGGCAATCGGCCCCACCGAGCAAATCAGCTTGCCCCAGGTCTTTTCGATGTCGCTGGCGAGTGTAATGATCGTGTCCGCCGAGCCGGGTCTGCCGCTGTGGAGGGCGGCCAGCGCCGCCTGCGCTCGCATCTTCAGGGGTGTCACCAGGTCCAAATAGGCCCGTCCTCCCGGTGAGGGGGGCGTTGTTTTGTCGAGCACCTCGAGCATCTTCAACGTCTGAGGGTCGTACATCGGCTCCACAGGCACATCGAATCGGAACCCGCGCACGACGGCGAGCGCCGTTCTGTAGCGTCGTGCACGGTGATACGCGCTGCGAGCCGTGCGGACGCCTGCAGCGTTTTTGGTCTTAGCAAATAATGATCTCGCCGCCGGGGGCAATTCGAGCAAACGCAGCGTCGCATTGACGTAGCGATCAAAGAGCACGGGCAGGTTGTCATAGACGCCGAAAGCAAGGGTCGAGGTGGCGTCGACCGCCGTGAAAGCACACCCCTGAGGCGTCCATTGCAGGTCGGTGGCATCCGTCGCCTTGGGGGTGGTGAACCCAAAGTCCAGGCCCCCGGCCGACACCTGTCCCCTCTGCACCTGGGCCAGGCTCGGATCGTGATGCCCGGAGGACTGGAACGTCAGCCCATACGTGCGCCCCGGCTTGGTGGCGAAAGTCCGGCGCGCGCCTGATTCGGCCTTTCCGCCGACAATCAGGTTGCCGCTCAACACGGGCGCCACACGCACGTCGTCGATGGTGATGGTGCCGCTCTTGCCCTTGGGACTGCCGAATACCAATGTGGACTTGGCGGCGACGGCCTTGAAGATCAAGCCGTGTTCGGCCCAGCCCATGTCGGTGGCCGTGTCGGTTCCTGCCGCCGTTCGATAGGTCGCCTCCAGATCCCCGACGGAAATGGTCCCCGTCTGCAGATCATCGTCTCCCGGGAATCCGGCCGCCTGGAAGCTGACAAAGTATTCCTTCCCGGCAACCGTGTCGAATGACTGCGAAACACGGCCGGCACCGTGACCGCCACCGAGGTGATAGGACTGCCGGCCGCCGTGGGGCTGGTGCCCTGTGCCGAGCAGCACGCCGACGGCTCCGCCGGGCGCCTGTCGCCAGCCGCCGGTGCTCTTGCCTGGCGCAATCACCAGACACCTGGAACCTACGTCGGGAACCACCCGACCGGGCTTGTCGTTCGGTTCGAAGCCGCCGTTGATCAGTAGATTGCCGTCGCCTAAGGCGACGACTCGCATCTTATCAATACTGATGGCGCTGCTTCTGCCTTGCGACAAGATGCCTTTCCAGATTTCGTCTTTGCGCTCCCAGTACATCTCGCGACGGGCGGCCTCATCGGAAAAATCGGCCGCAACCAGTCTCCACAGATCGTGCTTCTTATCGACCTTACGCGAGGCCAGGATAGTCTCCTGCCAGGTGTCTTTACGCACGTAGTGCGGCGGGCGCGACTCGGGCAACCGGGTGGCCTTGTTCGCATCCAGCCGGCCAGCCGAGGCAAACGGCTTGTTACCCGGATGAAAGCGGTTCTTTCCAGACCGGAGTCGAGCCGGCACGCCTCCGGGTCCAGAGCCGGTGTGAGTCCGAAAACCGCTGCTGCGCGTGATCAATGGAATGGCAAAAGAGAACCCATGCTTTCCATACAGGCTGGTGATCTTCACTAAAAGTCGATTGGCGCCTGGCTCCAGAGGGAGTTTGACATCTAGAAAACGCCTGTAACGGCCGTGCCCTCCGGATCGACCGAGTTCAGCAATCTTTTGTCCATTGAGCCAGATTCGGATTCCATCTTCGGCCAGGACGTGCGCATCGACCTGCACCTTCTTCTTGCAGGTTATGGTCCGATAAAGGTAGATGGTTTCGTTACGTGACGGCGCCGGACCGATCGGCAGAGGGTGCGAATAACCGTCGCCCCATTCGGCGTGTTCTTTCCATGTGAGCTTGCCGTCCCCGTAGGTCTTCTTCAAATCGACCAGCGTGCGGCCCGCTTGTGTCACATTCAACTCAGGGCCATAGGCCCGGGCAAAACATCGTGAGAACAAGCCGAAGTCACCGTCCCGAAATGGTCCCACACAAGACCATGGGCCCAGTTCGAGTCCCGCATCGTGAACCTGCTGCTTATGTGCCGCTTGCTTCTTCAAGGCCTCGGCACGCACCTTTTGCATCAACTTCCGCCAGAGCACCCGGTCGGTCAATTGTCCTGCACTTACGCCTTCGGCAAGCGCAAAATGCACAATCAGGGCTACACCAAGGGTCAACGCCAGCGAACAACTCTTTTTATTCATACGAGATTTCCCAGACGGCCTTCGGCTGATCCCGGCGCGCCGGGACCGTCGGCCTTCCTGATGATTCTAACGCTGATTCCATCATCTACAAACACCAATTCTGCTGGCTGACGGGACAATCGGGCCGGTCCCGGGCCATGATGGCCGGCAGAGCGACCCTTGCCGAGGCGTTCAACCGCCCACATCGCCCAAAGCACAAGTCCCTCGCCGACACTTCTCTTGTCAAAGACTGACAGGACATTTAATTCCGCGTGACCGTGCCTGGGTGACCCCTTCGACAGGGCTCAGGACAAGCCGGAGGTTAGGGGTTTAAAGTCGACCGGGGTTTTCGGGAGAGACGGCTATAATGAACGCGAAGGAGCTGGTGATGGTTCAGACAGACGGATTAGAGCGGCGGGTGGCGAATGTGATCAGGCAGTTGCCTCCAGTGCCCGAGAGTGTAAATGCCCTGTTGGCTGCGGCCACAGCGTGCCGGGAGTGTACGCCGGAGGTGCTGGAACTGATCAAGAGCGATCCGGGGTTGTGTGTGGAGTTGTTGCGGTTGGCTAACAGCCCCTGCTACGGTGGGGCCGAGACGGTAGAGACGGCGGCGGAAGCCATCGACTGCGTCGGCGTATGGGGCTTGGCGCAGTTGGTGGGCAGTGAGTTCGCCAGAGAGTCGATTCAGCGAGAGTTTGCCTCGCATGCGGACGTGGAAGGCTACCTGGCCCACTCGCGTGACATCTCGCAAAGCGCCCGGATTCTGGCGAAGCTGTCGGGCCTGGCGCCGCACGAGCAGGAGGTCTATACGGTGGCCGGGCTGATCCACGACATCGGTCGACTGATCATGATGGTCGCATCCGGGCCGACCGGGGCGCCGCTGGCGGGCACGACGTGGCAGCAGATGCACACGATTGTGGAAGACGAGCGCGAGGCCATGGGCATGGACCACTGCGAGGTGGGCATGCGGGTCTGTCGCAAGTGGCGGTTGACGCCATTTCTCCAGGAGATGGTGTTTCGCCACCACACGCCTTTGCTGGATGATGATTTCAGTTTCGCCGGCGCGCTGGTATTTGTCTCGCACTTCGTCTCAGCCAGCGATTTCACCGGCGAGACGCTCTCGGCCCTGCTACCGGAGGAGGTGCTTACCAACCTGAACCTGACGCCGGACGACATCGACCGGGCCCAGGCCATGTACCGGGGGGAGGCCTGAGGAATCGGCATCCGGAGAGTAACGCCTCGCATAGTTCAACTCGGGCCTCACCATATTGCACCTTGCCCCGTTCGACACTACACTCCAACGCTGGAAAACAGCGGAAAGGATGTGCATTGTGCGACATTTGGCAAAATCGGCGCTCGTAATCGTCTTTCTCCACGCATCGTTCTTCCCGGCGTCTCTCTGTAACGCCGCCGAGCCCCTCCCTGCCCCGGCTCCAGGGATCAAGAAGGCGTTTGCGTCGTTGCAGAGAGCCGGCAAGCCTTACAAAACGTTTTACAACAACTACATCGCGCCGCACGCCGTTGTCGAGAATAACACCGTTTTCACCGCCCACCAGGACGGTCAGGGTCGGCCCATCGTCGCCGCTTACGACATCAAGGCAAAACAATGGTCCGCCCCCGTCCGGGCGTCTGAGTTTGGTCTGGGGGGCGATACGCACGGTAACCCGTCGATCGCGATCGACTCGAAGGGGCATCTTCACGTGTTCTTCGGATGTCACGGTCGGGCGATGAAGCATATCCGCTCGGTCAAACCCTACGACATCACGAACTGGTCTGAGGCGCCTTGCCCGAGCAAACGCGCGACATATCCGCAGTCCATGCGAATGGCCGATGGGAGCATCTACCTTTTCTTTCGCGCCGGTGGACACCTCGCGCCGTGGTCAATGGTCATCAGTAAGGATGACGGGCAAACCTGGAGCAAAGCGCAGCCAATCATCGAGATGCGGCGCGATTTCAAAGACAACAAAGCGTGCTCGTACAATGCGTTCGTGCCCGGCGCCGACTACAAGACCGTCCACTGTTTTTGGGTGTACAAGGACGATAACCCCAGAGGCAACAAGCGAAAATACCAGAAGCTTCACGAGGCGGTGTACCGTTACAATGTGTACTACGCCCGCCGCACCGCCGAGGGCCGGTGGATTGCGGCCGATGGCACGCCGATGACGGATCTGCCGGTCAACAAGACGTTCTGCGACTCCCACGCCATGGTCCATGACAGCGGCGAGGAGTTCACCGCGCCGAGGCGAATCGTGATTGACAAGGACGACACGCCGTATATCCGCATCCGGCAGGGTGTGACCGACTGGAAACGAGGCAAGGTCTTCGTACCGTACACATACAAATACGCAACGCCGCGGGGCGGGAAATGGCGGACCCATGAGAGGATGTCCGTCGATTGGCCGGACCTGACAAAGCGCTTGTTGATGAGCGCGGGCCCGGCGGCGTTCGGCCGGCGCTCGCCGAACAAGTGGTTCATCCACTACAAGGAAGGACCGCCGGAGGACCCCAAGGCGACCTACGTCTGGCTCGGGCACATTGAAACTGGCTACGCCCTCAGGCAGGGCGGACCGGTCAGGTCGCCAAAGGACTGAACGAACCACCCACGGGAGTGTCATTGAGCAGGCTATTAGCTGACGGGATATCTGTTTAATCTCAAGAAGTATACCAGGGAGAATTCAGTTATTCGGAATTGTCTTGTGAGTTCCTGAGTATTTCGAGGGCTTCTGTTCGTCCGGATGCTTTCTTGTTCCGGATCGCGCCGCGTTCGATAATGGACCGGATACCGATTTATCGAGAGCCAACTGAATCAGTCGGAATGGTGTACCATGAAAAAACCACAGCACCAGGCACGAATTCCTCCTCTAGTTTTTCGAGATGACCTTATCTCACAGCCCTTAGCTTCATTATCACTCGTTCGACAGTCCCCAGTCCCTCCCACGCCTTCACGACTCAGCGAGACACCGGAATCCAGATTGCCCTCTTAACTGTGGTTTGTGACCACTGCGACATATTATACTACCCCCCGATTTGGGCTGCAAAGGCACTCGCGGACACAGACAGCAGCACGCCTCATGGCACATCTTCGTAAACCGGAAGACGGGACCGCCGGCGACCGTTTGCAATGCCGCAACCGTCGCGGCAGGAGGGCATTAAGGTTGGTCCAACAGGACACCAATGGGCTGGGCACGCAATTGGCGAGAGGCAAGTAGGGAAACCCCGTATTGCAGGACAATTAACAACAAGCAACCCAGGACCCCAGGCGGATTGGCGGGCGAATGGCGAGATGGCCGGAACATACACTGACGGGGCCGTATGTATAATTATATAGACATTGCATAGCTACACATAATGGCGATGAAATTAGACAGTACACAGATCTTGTGCTGAAAAACGAGTATGTGCCAAAAGCCGTATATATTGGCGTAAATACGCTAACTACCTTATTCTACCTGTATTTTAGATGGGCGGCGTCACGTTCCTGCGGATGGACACAGGCCGGGCCGTCTTCTCCGTGGGCTCGGGAAGTTACGAGTTTGTCTCAACGCTTCGCCAATGATGCGAGTATTTGCTTCAGTTGTTTGTCGTCGGCTCTGGATATTCCGTCGCGGTTCAGGTAGATCGCGGAGGCGTCATCGGTTTTGACGATTACGTACCGTCCCAGCGCCAGGCATTTCTCGATCGTGGTGTCTGTCTTCAACAAGGCGGCGTGGGCTCCTGAATCGGTTGCGACTGCATGCATCTGACAGCCGCCGGTCAGTGACGTATCGAACCAGACGCCGCAAATTCGGGCGAAGGTGCGCGATCCGATTTTCTTGACGCGTACTGACGAGAACTTTGACAGTTTGCCCGCGGCGGCCTTTCGCAGCAGGTCGATGACCCACTGTTTGATGCGCCCCTTCGCGTTGAACGGATCTTCGGGTTGGTCCTCGATGCGGGGGGGTTCTCCGTCCCACGGAATGGGCGCGATCTTGATCGGTCTGCGTTTTAGCCACGTCTGGCGCAGGTTATCCAGAAGCTTGGCGATCGCCTTGTGATTGGCTCGGGTCTGCAGGATCATGAGTACGCCGTTGACTTCGTTAATGGCTCCGGCCTCGCCGCCGGCTTCCCGCCATGAATCGCGATCGACAGTGTCCGTTAACAGTGTGCTTATCTCTCCGACACATTCACTCATGCTGCGCAGATCGCCCTCTAGGCCGCTGCCGGTATCGCCGCCGCCAGCTCCCGGATCGAAGAGACCTGTAGAGCTGCTGGCTTGCTCTGTCCATCTGCCGTCACGCCCCGGGTTGTCGTCCAGTTCAAACAACATCGGCTCGTCGCGGGAAGTGGAAAACGATCCGCTTGTCAGCGCCACGCTTGTTACGGGCCCCGAGGAGTTGTCTCCCACCGTCACATAGAAAACATCGTCAGGCACACTCCTGCGAATCGAGCCTTGCGCTCCTGGCCCGCCTCTCCGAGTGCTTTCGATTTCGAGACTCCTTCGATTCTGGTCGAGAGACAGTGCGATCAGGTCCTGGATATCGTAGCTGCGAAGGTGCGCGTTTACGCCGATGTCGCGCTGGGAGGAGACCGTTATCCCGCTCTTGTCGACGGTGAAATCCAGCCCTCCCAGCCAGTCGTACTTGCCTTTGGTCCTCGCGCAGCGGGACGCCTTGTCCATGACACTGCTCAAGGCCTCGTCCAGTGTTGCATCCGTCATTACCAGGCTGATGGTCGTCGACGGTTTTATCCCCTCGTCCGCCAGCTTGTCCCAGCGCACCTCGAAGTTCTCTTTGGTTGATCCGAGCTTCGCCAGCACAGCTTTCAGCGTGGCGTTCTTCATGGAGATCTTCGGTATCTTCCTGGCGAGAATCTTGTCGTCCAACCGCTCCTGGATCGCGGGCTTGTTCCCGGACAGTAAAACCCGCGCGGGAGTCTCCGCCGCCGGAGGCGCCGCGAGCGGTTTTGCATTGGGGTCCTGGAGGATCAGGCCCGTCGCTTCGGTTTGCATAACCAGTTCGTGCCACTCACCTCCCTTCAGGACGGCGTTCAGTACCTCATCGTAGGACTTGCGGACTATCTTGTCGGCTCCGAAGCTGCTCTTCAGCGCCAGATACTCGCCGATCAGCGACGCTTGCCGGCGCGCCTCGAACTGCCCTGACGCTGAGTCAGCGGCTTCTTCAAAGAGTCTGGCTGCCGCTTCGATATGACCGCGTCTCAAGAGTTCGCGAGCCTGCTGTGTTGCGACCTGTCTGTCGTTTGGATCGATCGTGCCGAAGCGGTCCCACTCTTCTCGCGGGGCCTTGACGACCTCGGTTACAAGCTTGCTTACCGATCGTTGGGCGAGGCTTTTTTTCACGGTTACCGAACTGCCCGGGCGTTTGATGCCTCGTTCGATGTAATCCTCATCCGATTCGAGAACGAGCAGCGCCATTGCCCGGGTGACTATTCCTTCGGCGCGGCTGAAGTTCATGAAGGTTCGGACTTCATCGAGTTTGACATCCTTCCTGTGCAGTTTGGGCCACATCCCGTCGGCTCGTTGATGCGCCCAGACCTTTCGCAGGCCCCGTGCGTTCGGCAGCAGATCGCCGCCCTTGGGAAAGTCCAGCGTGTACCTGGCGGTCTGCGTTCCCGTGCGGCGATGCAGAGTGACCTCGATAGTGCGTTTTCCCGGTCCGGGCCACAACCCGGTGACGACCATTCCGCTTACCGGGTCCGGTCTGGAGAATCCGATGTCGGTCAGGTCGGCGCGCCCTTTGGCGCGTTTGGAATCGCCGGCGACAATCTGCCGCAGTGTTACCTTGGTGACCGGGTCGGGTATGCGCGTGTCTTGGAGGAGGGACTTGACGATCTCGACATCCTTCTTCGGGTTATCATGGCCGACATACCCGCTGGCCCCGCCGGTGGACTCGGCGAGGTACTCGAGTATGTAGGAATCCGAGTTGACTTGGCAGACGAAGAAGCGGCAGTTAGCCGGCGGGCGGTTGGGCAGCTTGTCCTTGTCGCTGAGGAACGGGCTGAGTTCCTTGCCCGCCTGTCGGGCCCCGACGCAGTCCTCGGAATCACTGATCAGGAATACGTTCAGCGTGGTTTTGATGTCCTTGTTGAGCGATTCGACGGCGCGCAGGGCAGCCGCGAGGTCCGTTCCGCCTTTGGGTGTGAACCCCGCCAGCCACTTCATCGCCTTGATCCTGTTGTCCTTCGATGCGGTCGGCAGATTCTTGTTAAACAATCCGACGTCGGAACCGGCGACGATCACGTTGAACTTGTCCTTGTCGGTCAGGTCGTTCAGAATCGTCTTGACGACCGTGGCGGCGATTGAAAACGAGTTCCCCTTCATCGACGCTGAGGCGTCCAGAACGATCACGATACTCCGCCCGAGGGATTCTGGTTTGGGTGCGTCCCAAGGCGAATCGAGGGCCGCGGCGTAGTACTTCTTACCGTCGACGGCGTTGAAAGCCACTACGCCGGACGGCTTGACTTTCGGGGTGAACGCGAACGCCGCCGGCTCGTCGAGCTTCCGGTTATCGGTGCGGAATCCCAACTCGATTCTATCCTTGAGCCGTTGTACGCCCAGCGCGTCGGAGATCGCCTTTACGTCTTTGATTCCTGTGCTGTTGCGCAAGGTCGCTGCGAATTCGAAGTCGGCGGCCTGGTTGAACGTTCCGCCCAGCAATTTCATTGACCTGTATACGCAGTCCCCGCCGCGTCCCGGGAGAACGCTGGTGAACTTGAATTCGATCTTCTGGGTCTTCTTGGGCAGTATCGGGAACACCGACAACCGCCACGCGTCGGCGCCCAGATACTCCAGGACCGCCGGGTCGCGCCCGGCGTTGCGTATCTCGCGGTATATTCGCTTTGCGGCTATGCGAGGGTGGAACACTCCCGGGCTGCGCAGTCCTTCGACCCACATCGCCAACTCGCTGACGGCGGAGCCGGGCGGAAGGCGAAATCGCATCACTACTTCCTGATTGAAGTTGGTGTAATTGACGTATGTCTGGCTGACAGTGGTGGTCGCGACCCGACCGACAATTTCCACTCGCTCACTGTGGGACTGCAGGGCGACTTCGGTCTCGCCCCGAACCATGCCGGCCTGCAAGGCCACAATTGCAATAGCCGCCACGATAAGACAATACTTGCGATTGGACGTGGTATGCATAGCGTGCTCCTTTCGGCTGAAGGAAGGCGCGCCGCGATCCCCAAGTCCAGGGCGCCGAGACGCACTGCCGGTAACTATAACCTTGGATGGGATCTTTGTCGAAAAGAAGTTTGTCGATCCGGCCTGGTCAATCGCCGCCTCTACGTGCATGGGGGCTTGCGGTAGTGTAAGATATTGGCGGTTCGTTCGACAATGTCATGCATGAGGAGATGATCGGAAATGACAAATGCACAGACAAAACTTATCGCGGCGGCGATTGTGTTCGGTTCTGGCGCGGTGGCGACGGCGGTCGGTATTCTGGCGATGGCGACACACCCTTACCAAGGCGAAGTCGGACCTGTTCCAGGTGCGATTGCGATGCTGGCGGGTCTGATCCTGGGCGTGCATGCACTTAAGCAGATGAATACACAGGAACGCAAGCCTGACGTGCAATAGGTTGTTTCGGAGGAGGCAGAGAAACATGGAACGACGCGATTTTTTGAAAACGATGGCCTCTACTGCCGCTGTCGGGGCGTGTTTGCGATCGTCGCCTGCGCGTGGGGCGGAGAACCGCAAGGCTTCAAAGCCCGACATGCTCATTATCATGCCTGACCAGATGCGGGGCGATTGTTTATCGATCCTGGGTCATCCTGTCGTGCGAACCGCCCAGATGGATGCATTGGCCAGGCAGGGCGTGCTGTTCCGGCGGGCCTACAGCACTGTGACCTCGTGCATTCCCGCGCGCTACGCGCTGCTCACGGGGCTCTATCCGCAGACCAGCGGCGTGGTGGGGTTTGCGGCTAAACCGCTGGCGACGCCGCCGCTGGGTGAGCTGCTGGGCAAGGTGGGCTATGCGACGGTGCTGGTCGGGCGAAACATGCACCAGCCGGCGGCAAGCGGGTCGGTCGGGTACAGCAAGCGCATCCTCGGGTCCACGTACGTCGGTAACGATGAGTACGACAAGTTCCTGAGGCGAGAGGCGCCGTCCAGCGGAGGGATCAAAAGATTAGTCAAACGCACCGGCGTTACGTACAACCATTGGCAGGGCAAGCCCTGGCCGCTGGCGGATAACCTGCATCCCACCGCGTGGGTGGTCGCTGAGTCGCGAAAAGTGGTCGCAGAGGCGGATGCAGCTAAACCGCTCTTCCTGACGACATCGTTCTACGCCCCGCACCCGCCGCTGTTCCCGCCGAAGAAGTACTTCGACGCATACGCGAAAAAGAAGTTACCAGCGCCGGCGCGCGGTGACTGGGTGGACTGGAAATCGCTGACAACCAAAGGCGACCGCGCCGGACACCGCATACTGCTCGAAGGTGACACGCTGCTGGCGTCTCAAGCCGGATACTTCGGACTGATCGAACACATCGACACCGAGATCGCACCGCTGATTCGCGAGTTCAAAGCGCGCAGCGAAAAGGCGGGGCGCCCGTGGGTTATCGTGGTCACCACCGACCACGGCGAGATGCTGGGCGATCACGGATATTTCCGCAAATGCGAACCGTTTGAAGGTTCAGCCAATATCCCGTTTATCATCTGCGGCGCCCCGGCGCTGGGCTTCAAGGGCGCCCGTCGAATCAATCAACCGGTCTGCCTGGAAGACATCATGCCCACGCTGCTGTCGCTGGCGGGAACGAAGAGCCTGGCGAGAGTTGACGGTGTGGATCTGACACCAACGCTCCGCGGCGCCAAGCAGACGATCCGCCGGTGGCTGCACTTTGAACACGCACCGTGCTACAGCAAGGCCCAGGCGTACCACGCACTGACCGACGGGCGGTTCAAGTACATCTGGCGTCCCACCGACGGGCGGGAGCATCTGTTCGACCTCGAAAAAGACCCCGCTGAGATCCGCGACCTGTCCGACGACGCGACCTGCAGTGACGCTCTGGCGAAATGGCGGGCGATAATGGTCAAACGCCTTGCCAACCGCCCGGAAGGATTCTCGAAAGACGGCAAGCTGATCGCAGGGGTCCGCTATCGCGCATTGAACGCCGGTGAACTGACCAGGGAGACCCGATGAAACGGAAATCGCACTTTCGATATCTGCCCGCCGTACTCGCAGTACTGTTGGCGGGATCGTTGTGTCTGGCTGCGGGAAAAGCCCAGCAGATCAAGCCCGCCGGCACGCTGCCGAAGACTACGCCCTGGGATCTGAAGGCGCTGAGCACGGCGCCGGCGTTCAAATGGACCGAGAGCAGCGTCAAAGGTGTGCGTGCGTTGCACTACAGCGGTCCGGCGTACAAAGGCAAGCCTACTCGCGTGTTTGCGTATTACTCTACTCCGGGCACGCTGGCCGGCGACGCGTCGAAGGATAAGAATCTGCCCGCGATCGTGCTCGTTCACGGCGGGGGCGGTACGGCGTTCGACAAGTGGGTTCGGTTGTGGGCCAAACGCGGTTACGCCGCGATCTCGATGGACCTCGCCGGATGCGGACCAAAAAGGAAACGCCTCGCAGACGGCGGACCGGACCAGGGCGACAAGACCAAGTTCGGCGCCGTCGACCAGCCCAACACCGACCAGTGGACCTATCACGCGGTGGCGAACGTCATTCTGGCCCACTCGCTGATCCAATCGTTTAAGGAAGTGGATGCGGACAAGACGGCGCTTACGGGCATAAGTTGGGGCGGGTATCTCACGTGCATCGTCATGGGGCTCGACAATCGCTTCAAGGCGTCGGTCCCGGTCTACGGCTGCGGGTTCCTGCACGACAACAGTTGCTGGTTGGGCCATTTCAAGAAGATGTCAGCCGAGCAAAGCGCCAAATGGGTGCGCCTCTGGGATCCGTCATCGTACGCGGGCTCAGCGGGCATGCCGGTGCTCTTCGTAAACGGCGGGACAGACTTCGCCTACCCGCCCGATTCCCACGCCAGGACCGCCGCACTGGTCAAAGCGCCCGGAAAGAACATGCGATTCGTACCGAATCTGCGACACGGACACATCTTCGACCGCCCCAAGGCGGTGGAAGTTTTCATCGAGCATTATCTCAAAGGCGGCGTGGCGCTTCCGGTAGTCGGTCCGGCGACCGCCGCCAAAGGTAAGGTTACCGCGAGCGTAAAAGCGCCCACCAAACTTACCGCTGCTGCGCTGCATTACACGACTGCGAAACTGGCCGGTAACAACAGAGCCCGCAAGTGGACCGCGCTGCCCGCGACTATCGCAGACAACCGCATCACCGCCGCGGCACCGCCCAAAGAGGCAACAGTCTGGTTCCTGACGGTAATCGACGAGCGCAAGACGACGGTATCGAGCGAACTTGTTTTCAGCAAGAAGGGCACTCCATGATGCGTATTCGATACACATCCATCATCACCACAGTGGTTTGCATCCTGGCCGGGGCGTCGGGCTGCACAGCGGGCCCGGTGAAGAGCGACGTTTTCGCGGCTGACCGGATCACCGCGATCATGCACAAGGTCAACAACCGCCAGATCAAGCACCCGTGGCGGTCGAGCGATCGCAACTGGATTCGCGCGACGTGGTACACCGGCGTGATGGCGTTCGGCGAAACCACCGGCGACGCCAAGCTGCTGGCCCAAGCCGTCGCCTGGGCGAAGAAACACAAGTGGCAGGTCGGTACCGAACCTCACCCAGCCAACAGGCTCACGTGCGTCCAGACTTATCTCCAGATCCACGCCCTGACCGGCGAGGAATCCGCGATCGCACTGTCAAGAAAGTACATGGACTCCAGGCTCTCGCTGGACAAACCGGCCTACCAGCGTGGATGGGGGTACATCGACACGCTCTACGTCGGGCCTCCGGCGTTTGCGATGATGAGCAAGGCGACCGGCGACAAGAAGTACAATGCGTACATGAACCGGGTCTTCTGGGAGGTCGCCGATTACCTCTTCGATGAGGACGAGGGGCTGTTCTATCGGGATAACAAGGCCCGCACGAAGGACAAGAGTCCAAACGGCAAGAAGGTGCTCTGGTCGCGGGGCAATGGTTGGGTGATGGCCGGTCTGCCGCGAATCCTGAGATACCTGCCGAAAGACGATCCCAATTACAAACGCTATGAAAAGCTGCTGAAGACGATGGCCGCATCGCTGGTCAACCGGCAGGGATCGGACGGATTCTGGCGGGCGAATCTCGGCGACGACGCCCATATCCCCACGCCCGAATCGAGCGGGACGGGTTTCTTCACGTACGCGATGGC
>CAZSLS010000172.1:0-15332 GCA_964607575.1 uncultured Planctomycetaceae bacterium
TATCAGCACTTGCCATCGAACGAGGGATTCTCTCGATAACACCCACTTTTGCAGTCGTTTACAACCGATATCCCCCTGTCGCTCTGCAACGCACATTTGGCCCTTATAGCCTTTTAAGTCCCCAGCGTCTGCCAATTCCACCACCGGGCCAGGCGTACAACGGGCGATAGTGTAATGCTCTTCGACAACGGATACAACGGACCATCCACCAAGGTCCTTAACCGTGTATCCGGCCAATCTGTCCAGGCACCGCTCGGGGCGGGCGCTGCGCCTGCAGGTAGAGCAAGTCAGGGAACGACAGGCAGTGTTGGTTATTCTGTTTTTTCCTTGGTTAATTCGGGGGATTGCGATATTATCCTATTGTTCCGATTCGCTCCGGCAGCAGTAGAGCGACGATCGCGGGCGTCAGTTCGCGCGGAACATCACGGGTGCCTCACCGCAAAATGTCAGCATAAGGAGACTCCGTCATGTGGCGGTTGACGAGTGTTTGCTGTATGTGTCTTGGTGTGTTGGTATCGCCTGTTCTTTCCGGTCAGGTCATACAGGTGGCGGATATCAATCCCGGTCCGGGGGGCGGCGGGGCCGGCGGCCTGACCGTATACGACGGGGACCTGTACTTCTCCGCCAACGACCTGGCCGGCGGCAACAACACGGAGCTGTGGCGTTATGACGGTGCGACCACGACGCTCGCCGCCGAAATCAGGCCCGGTACGAGCGGGTCGTCCCCCAGCGGGCTGACAGTCTACAACGACAAGCTGTACTTCGCGGCGAGGGGCGCGTCGGGCCCGACACGACTCTACCAGTACGACGGGGCCAGCGCATCGGTGGTAAGCACCGAGTTCCAGGGACCGGAGGAATTCACCCTTTTCGACGGGAAACTCTTCTTCCGCGGAACCGATTTCGCGATACCGAAGACAGGCACGGAGTTGTGGAAGATCAGCGGCGCCGGCCCGCCGGTCCTGATCGATCTTGTACCCGGGGCGGGGACTTCCCTGCCGAAGCAGTTCGTCGAGTACGGCGGTTCGCTATACTTCAACTCCCGCCAGGAACTCTGGAAGCTCAACGCGGCTGCAAGCGGGGCCACTCAGGTCACCGACATCGCCAACGGGCAGGGCTCCAGCCCCGAACATCCGGTCGTCTTCAACAATGACATCTACTTCTCCGCCTACGATCACGTCAACGGGCGCGAGTTGTGGCGTTACAACGGCGGGGCTCCGGTAATGGTCGCCGATATCAAACCCGGCGGGCAGTACGACTCGGGCAACCCGTCCGGCATGACCGTCTATAACGATGCGATCTACTTCACAGCCGACAACGGGGTTCACGGCGCCGAACTGTGGCGCCACGACGGGGCGGTTACCGAGATGGTAGCCAATATCAATGCGACAGCTCCTCCCTCCGGCGGGGAAGACCCGGAGCATCACGCCTGGCCGATGGACTTCTTCGTCTTTGGCGGGCTGCTCTACTTCGCGGCGGACGACGGTATTCACGGGCGAGAACTGTGGAGTTGCAACGGGGAGACAGTGTCGTTGGTGGCCGATATCTACCCGGGCCGGTACGGATCGAGCGTCGGCGGGTTCGCGGTTTACAATGAGCGGTTGTATTTCAGCGCCAACAACGGGCAACTCGGCGGCGAACTGCATACGTACAATGACGCGGCAGGGCTGTTCCTGCTGACCGCCCCGCCGCAGCCGGGAGACACCAACAACGATCGCATTGTCGATTCCGAAGACTACAACAATCTGGTCGCCCAGTTCGGCGGCCCGCCGGGCCTCGCAAGCGCCGACTTCAACTTAGACGATATCGTCGATCTCGAAGACTTCGCCATCCTTCGCGACAACTTCGGTTTTGGTCTTGCCTCAGCACCAGACATTGCGCCCGGGGCGACCGCACCGCTTCCCGCCACGCTTGTATTGCTGGTCGGAGGCCTTCCGCTTCTGCTGAAACGCAAACGCCACAAGCAGTAGCGGCAAGGAATGCGCAACATCGCAGTAAGTCTCTTGTCTATAGGTGCCACAGGTCTACAATGGTTTGGGAGTACTTTGAATGAAGCTCGCAATTCTATCTGAAACGGCGGTCGGGGAGAGGCGGGTGGCTGTCGTGCCCAAGACCGCCGGTCTGCTGGTCCAACGGGGGCTGGAAGTGGCTGTCCAGAGCGCCGCCGGGCTCGGAGCGTTCTTCAGTGACGATGATTACGCCGAGGCCGGCGCTTCGATCGCCTCTGATGCGACAGGGGTCGTCGATGGCGCTGATATCGTGATCAAGATCGAGCCCCCCGACCGGAGCGAACTGGATCTGCTGAACGAGGGACAAGTGCTGGTCTGCCTGCTGCGTCCGGGCGCCAATGGCGAGCTTGTCGGGCAGCTTGCCGAAGCGGGCGTCACGAGTTTCGCCCTGGACACCGTCCCGCGGATATCGCGAGCCCAGTCGATGGACGTCCTGTCGAGCCAGAGTACAGTTGCCGGATACCGCGCAGTCGTGCTGGCGGTGAGTTCTCTGGGCACGATGACGCCAATGATGATGACCGCCGCGGGCACGCTCAGGCCCGCCGGCGCCCTGGTGATAGGCGCAGGCGTTGCGGGCTTGCAAGCTATCGCCACAGCCAAGCGCCTCGGAGCGGTAGTCACCGCCGTCGACGTGCGACCGGTCGCCCGTGAAGAAGTGGAAAGCCTCGGAGCCAAGTTCGTTCCAATGGAAGTCGACCACAGCGCCCAGGATCCCGGCGGATACGCAACCGACCTCGGCGAGGAATTCTACCAGGCCGAGCAGGAGATAATCGCGCCGTTTTCGAAAAAGGCGGATTTCATAATATCGACTGCCTTGATTCCGGGAAGGCCCGCGCCGGTACTCATTACCGAGCAGATGGTAGACGACATGAAGGGCGGTTCTGTGATAGTGGATCTGGCGGCAGCGGCGGGAGGAAACTGCGCGCTAAGCAACCCGGGGCAAACCACCGAACACAACGGCGTGACGATCCACGCGCCGCTGAACCTCCCGAGCGACATACCCGTGGACGCTTCGGAGATGTTCTCGTCGAATGTGGCGGCGTTCATCAACGAGCTGCTGAGCGACGAGGGCGAGATCAGCATCGACATGGAAAACGAGATCATCAAGGGAACCCTGGTAACTCACGAAGGCAGATCACTATGACTGTAGCAATCGCAATAACCATTTTTGTCCTGGCGCTGTTCGTGGGAATCGAGGTTATCGGCAAGGTGCCCACGCAACTGCACACGCCGCTGATGAGCGGTTCGAATGCGATAAGCGGCATTACGATAATCGGGGCCCTGCTTGCCGCCGGCAGCGAGGGATGGGCCGCCGGCGTGTTCGGCATGCTCGCGGTAACCGCAGCCATGATCAACGTAGTCGGCGGGTACCTGGTCACCGATCGCATGCTGCGAATGTTCAGCCGGAAGAAGAAGGAGAGCTAGGCGCCCATGGATCCGAAGTGGATAGAACTGGCGTACGTTCTCGCTGCGGTGCTGTTCATCTTCGCGCTGAAGGCGATGTCTTCGCCGAGGACCGCGCGGCGGGGCAATCTGCTCGGCGCCCTGGGGATGTTGGTAGCCATCGTATTCACTCTCCTGAGCAGACAGGTGGTCAGTTGGCCCTGGATTATCGCGGGGCTGGTGCTGGGTTCTGCGATCGGCGGGTATCTGGCGATGAGGGTCCAGATGACGGGCATGCCGCAGATGGTCGCCGTATTCAACGGTATGGGCGGCCTGGCTTCGGGGCTTGTCGTGCTGGTCTTCGCTTTCACCGAACACTTCACATTCTACAGAGCCCTGACAGTGGGTGCCAGTACGCTGATCGGATGGGTGACGCTGACGGGGTCGCTGGTGGCGTTCGCCAAGTTGCAGGGGTTCGTGCTGAGCGGGCGTCCGGTTCTGTTTCGCATGCAGAAGCTCGCGAACCTCGGCCTGCTGCTCGGCAGCGTGGGGCTTATTACATTGTGGACGTTGTTCCCCGCGTGGTGGCTACTCGTTATCCCCCTGCTGCTGCTAGCGTGCGCGTTGGGGGTCGGGTTTACGATACCGATCGGCGGCGGGGATATGCCCGTGGTGATCTCGCTGCTGAACAGCTACTCGGGGCTCGCGGCGTGCGCGACGGGATTTGTGCTCGACAACTCGGGGCTGATTATCGCCGGCGCGCTGGTTGGCGCATCGGGGATAATCCTGACGCGGATAATGTGCGTGGCGATGAACCGCTCGCTGGCCAACGTGCTGTTCGGCGGGGTTGGGGTGATAGTTGCCCCCGCCGGAGGCGGCGACGAACATAAGCCCGTTACCAGTTGGACGCCCCAGGATGCGGCGATATGCCTGGAAAACTCTTCGCACGTGGTGATCGTTCCGGGCTATGGGATGGCGGTCGCACAGGCCCAGCACGCCCTGCGCGATCTGGGCGACCTGCTCGAAAAGTCCGGAATCAGCGTCAGGTACGGAATCCACGAAGTCGCAGGCAGGATGCCCGGGCACATGAACGTGCTGCTGGCCGAAGCCGACGTGCCATACGAGCAACTCCTCGACAGGCAGAGCGTAAACCCCGAGTTCGACCATACCGACGCGGTGCTGGTGATCGGCGCTAACGACGTGGTCAATCCCGCCGCCCGTAGCGACAAAACAAGCCCGATCTACGGTATGCCGATCCTGGACGTCGACAAGGCCGCCACCGTCATGGTCTGCAAACGCACGCTGAACCCCGGTTTCGCCGGAATCGACAACGAACTTTTCTACCAGGACAACACGGCCATGATCTTCGGCGACGCAAAGAAGACCGTCACCGAGATCATCGCGGCGTTGAAGGAATGATCAACTGCTATTCTTCGTCCGCGACGCCACAACCGCCAACCACGCGGCGACGCCCACAAGCAGCACCAGCCCGGGCCAGGCGCCCAACGGCGGTTCTTTCACCATCGCCAGGATCTTCTTGTTGCCGGTAATGGCGATCGGTATCGCCAGTGCGATGCCCATCAGCGCCTCGCCGGTGATGAGTCCTGAGGCAAAGAGTACCCCGCGATTCTGGGAGGTCCGCATACCCTCGGGGGATATGGCGTTTTGTCGCTGACGAACGGTGATTGCGGCCTTGATAGCCCCGCCGATAAGAATCGGGACCGCCAGCTCGACCGGCAGGTAGATACCGATCGCCACTGCCAGCACAGGCATGCGGAACGTCGACTTGCGGGCCTCCAACATCAAATCGGCGATGATAATCGCCACCGCGGTGCCCATCCCAATGAAAACGAAGTGCCAGGGCAGGCCTCCTTCAAATACGCCTTTGGCGACAGAGGCCATCAGATTTGCCTGCGGCGCGCCCAGGGCATCGTCGCCCGCAGCCACACCCGACACGTGTCCCTCAAAACCGTACGCCTTCACAAGCAGCATGAGCACCGGTGCGATAACCAGCGCCGCCGACAGCGTGCCGACCATCTGCATGACCTGCTGTTTCCACGGCGTGGCGCCGACGATGTGACCGGCTTTGAGGTCCTGCATGTTGTCGCCGGCGATAGCTGCGGCGCAGCAGACCACGCTCCCGATGATAATGGCGGCCGCCGGTCCGTTCTTTGCTCCAGGGCCCATCAACAAATAAAGCAGTAACGCCGAGGCCGCCACCGTCGCAATCGTTACGCCGCTTATCGGGTTATTCGAGGAGCCTACGACGCCGGCCATATACGCAGCCACCGCCGAAAACAGGAAGCCAAGCACGAGCATCGCCGCGGCCATTGGAAGCGTAACGGCGACACTGCCTACGAACAGTTGGTATATGAAGAACAGCACCACCGCCGAAACTACCGTCCCGACCAGCACCCACGTCATGGGAATATCCCGCTCCGTTCGCGAAATCACCTGTCCGCTGTCGCGCGAGTTTCGATACGCCGCCAGTCCGCTTGTGATTCCGCTGAACACCGATTTGCGCATCCGCCAGATCGCCCACAGACCGCCGACCAGCATTCCGCCCACGCCGATGTAGCGGGTTTGCGTGGACCATATGTGCCCCGCGGCGTCCAGCGCCGACATCGCCTGCCCGGTCTTGTCGAGGGGCCAGTCCTGAAATGCAGCGGTAATTGGAATCGCAATCAACCAGTTCGCCGCCCCACCGATAAAGATCAGCACCGCGATATTGATCCCGACAATATATCCCACGCTCAGGAGCGCCGGGCTGAGATCCATCCCGCCGTAGATCAGGCTGGAACCGATTCGCCGGGCGCCCTGCAGGACACCACCGAAGAGTTTCAACCCGGTACTGCACAGTTTGAACACCCCCCCCGCCACCGCCGCCAATGCGATGAGTTTCACGCCCGCCCCGCCACGCTCGCCTGCTTTGAGGACTTCGGCGGTGGCCCGTCCTTCGGGGAAATCGAGCGGTTTGTCCACGATCAGTGCCCGCCGCAGCGGTATCGTAAACAGCACGCCCAGCAGACCACCGAACCCGGCGATCAACGTTACCCACATATAGTCGAAATCGTCCCAATACCCCATTATCACCAGAGCCGGAAGCGTGAAGATAACGCCGGCGGCAAGCGATTCGCCCGCCGAGCCCGCGGTCTGAACGATATTGTTCTCCAGTATCCCCCGACGTTTGAACATCCGCAGAATACCCATCGAAACCACCGCCGCCGGGATCGACGCCGAAACCGTCATGCCCACACGCAGACCCAGATACGCATTGGCGGCAGCCAGGACCGCCGACAGTATCACGCCAAGGACGATCGCCTTGATCGTAAGTTCCAGAGGCGACTTGCCCGAAGGCCCTTGTCCCGCAGAATCCAATTTCATCGCAACTCCTCAGATGCTACTTTTTCTTACCACCCAGTGACATCAGTTTCGTATTCGTTCGAATGTACATAACGCCGTCTGCGACCGCCGGGGTCGCGTAGCACTGCTCACCGAGATTCACCTTGGCGAGCAGTTTGAATTTGTCGTCCGCCGCGATTACGTACATCACGCCCTTCTTCGAGGCGCAGTACAATCGCCCGTTAACGCAGACCGGTGAACTGTAGAAGCTCGAACCGACGCGCTCCTGCCATATCTGCTTTCCCGTCGCGGCGTCAAGACACGTTACAGTCCCCTGCCCCGCCCAGCAGAACAACCGCCCATCAATCGCCAGCGGAGTGGGAACGAGCGGGACCTGCCTGCCTTTCATGCTCCAGACAACCTTCGCCCGGGCGGCGCCCTTTTGCGGGCGGACCGCGACCAACAGCGAACCGAAGTTACCGCGCCCATACGACGCGATTACCAATCCGCCGGCCACGATCGGCGAACCGGCGCACCGGTCGAGGAACACCTTGGGCACTTCCCAGTTGACCTTACCGCTAGCGGCGTCCACAGCGGTGACTCCATGGGACGTCGAGGCGAAGATCAACTCGCTCAGACCGTTATCGCCCTTGCGGACGCAGGGAGTCCCATATGCCGCCAACGACGTGATCCGAGGAGCCTTCCACCGCGTTTTCCCCGTCTTGCGATCGACCGCAATCAAAAAACTCACGCCCTTCCTGTCGTTCTTGAAAAAAGCATGGTACCACTTCATGTTGTCCTGGTCGTTTCCCAGCACCACCGTGTCACCAACGACAACCGGAGAGGTAGCCGTACCGTGGAGGCCCACATACCCGCCCAGATCGCGGCGCCATACTTCCTTGCCAGCATGGTCCAGCGCCAGCAGCGTGACCTCCTTCGGCGTGGACCAGGTAACGTAGACTCTCTCGGCGTCGACGGTCGGCGTGGCCGCTGCGTAGCTGTTGTCGCGGTGCATCTTGTGCGTCTTGGACTTGTAGTCCTTCCGCCACAGCGTCCGCCCATCGGTGGTCGACAGACATTGAATGATCCGCGTGGCCTTCTTGTCGGTAGAGGTCAGGAATATCTTCGAGCCCCAGACCACGGGCGATGAGTACCCCTTCCCGGGCAGCTTGGCGGTCCAGTTGTAGTCCTCGTCAGCCCACTTGACCGGGATGGCAGCAGCATCACTGATACCCGCACCATTCGGTCCGCGAAACCGAGACCACTGCGGCTCGGCGGCGACAGCCCGCATCGAGAGGATAACCAGCAGGATAAGCGGTAGGTATTTCTTCACGGTGTTCTCCAGATACTCTTGTTTATTATCATGGAAGTTACCGGATATTGTCGCTAATGTGAACAGTAACATTTTCGCGGCAATCAGTTTGGGAGTATTGGCATGAATAAACTCAGTCGGCGGGACTTCGTCAAGAGCGTGTCGGTTGCGGCTGCGGGTATCGCGGGCCTCCCGGCGATTATTCCATCTTCGGCATTCGGCGCCGGCGGAGCGGTGGCGCCCAGCGAGCGGATCGTAATGGGCTGCATCGGCGTCGGCGGGCAGGGAACGGGCAATATGCGGGCCTTCCTCGGGAGGCGCGACATGCAGGTGATCTCGGTCTGCGACGTGGACGCAAATCACCGCAATCGCGCCGCGGGAATCGTCAACTCCAGATACAAGAACAAGGATTGCGCCGCGTTCAACGACTTCCGCGAACTGCTGGCCAACGATACCGTCGACGCGGTGACCGTCTGCACGCCGGACCACTGGCACGGTTTGGCGTCGATAGCGGCCGCCACTGCGGGCAAGGACATCTACTGCGAAAAACCGCTGACCAACACCATCGCCGAAGGAAAAGCGGTCTACGACGCAGTCCGGCGGTACGGTCGCGTTCTCCAGACCGGAAGCCACGAACGCTCGCGACCCAACGCGCGACTCGCCTGCGAGTTGGTCCGAAACGGGCGGATCGGGAAGCTGCACACTATCGTTATCAACCTGCCCTGCAACCAGGGGCATCACATGTCCGTGCGGAACGACAAGTCCGTCCACGCCGAGATGCCGATCCCCAAAGGGTTCGACTACAACACGTGGTTGGGCCATTGTCCCGATGCCCCCTACACGCGGAAACGCTGCCACTTCTCATGGCGGTTCGTACTCGATCACGGCGGCGGAGAAATGACCGATCGCGGGGCGCACGTTATCGACCTGGGGCAACTGGGCAACGGGACCGATCACACCACCCCCATCTCATACCAGGCCACCGGCACGCTCCCCGAAGCCGGGAGCAACCTCTGGAATACGTTCTTCAATTACAAGTTCGAGTGCATGTACGCCAACGGCGTCCGGATGATCGGAACCAGCGACGAGCCGCGCGGCGTAAAGTTCATCGGCGACGACGGATGGATATTCATCCACGTACACGGAGGACATCTCCGCGCCAGCGACACCAATATCCTGCGTCAGAAAGTGGGCGCCGACGAGATACAGATCGGTCGCAGCCCCGGACACCACGCCGACTTCATCAACTGCGTAAAGAGCCGGAGCGAACCGTTCGCCTCGGTGGAGATCGGATACCACACAGCCGTCATCTGCCATCTCCTGAACATCTCGATCCAGTTGGACGGACGCAAACTCAAATGGGACCCGCAGAAAGGCGAAGTAATCGGCGACGGGCAAGCCAATCGCATGCTGACCCGCCCGATGCGCAGTCCATGGTCGCTGTAGCGCGGTCGTTCGCCGTCGAGCCCGCCGGAGGCGGGTGACCTGAACGTAGCCCAGCGGTGAGCCGAAGGCGAGCCCTGGGCTACGTTCAAATCACCCTCCTCCGGAGGGCTTAACCGCAGAAGGCTTAACGCCGGGGGCGCCCAGAATTATCCTACTCGATAATCACGCGGAAGCCTACGTTGTAGACTTTCTGGTATGATTCGTAGGGGAATCGAACGGACGCTCCGGCGTCGCGGGGTCGGTCGGACCACGATCCGCCGCGAGCGACCTTCTTCTCCGTGGGGGCGCTGGCGTTGCGACCATCGGATGCCTTGTACGGGTACGCCTTGTAATCCGAACGCGTCCACTCGCTGACATTGCCCACCATATCCTTCAGGCCCCATGCGTTGGGCTTGCACTGGCCGACATAGTCTACGATGAACCAGTTGTCGGTGAAGCGGATGTCGCGCAGCGGGTAGAGCGACTTGTCGGGATACGGTTTGCGGTCGCGAAGATTGCTTCCGCCGGGGTATCCGCCGGCCATGTGGCTGCGGGTGGTGTCGGCGAGGTTCGCGAACTTACCGAAGTCGGTGTCCTTGTCGCCGTAGAAGAACTGCGAGGCGGTCCCGGCACGTGCGGCGTATTCCCATTGCGCTTCGGTGGGCAGGGTTACCTTCTTGCCCAGTTTCTTGCCCAGCCACTGGCCGAACGCCATCGCCTCGCCCCACGAGATGCGCGCGACGGGCTGATCGAGGTGGTTGGCGATATAACCGGGCGTGGCGTGATCCTTGCCATGCTCGTCGATATAGCGAGTATCGTGCTTCGGATCGAAGGCCCCGTACTGCTTGTTGGTAACTTCGGTGACGCCCATCCAGAAGGGCTTTGCGACCTTTACCACGGCGCGTGGGGCTTCGTCGGCGTAACCGGTCTGGCTGCCCATAACGAACGACCCTGCGGGGATTCTGACGAACTTCATCACCTGCCCGTCGGGGAGTTTGATTTCCATTTCGGCTTTACCGCCCTGGAGGGCTTTTGCCTTTGCGGGGTCCAGCGGGAAACCGGCGACTTTCAGGCCGTCCGGGGCGGGTTTTTTGGGTTTGGTGGGCATTATCGGTTTGACGGCGCCGGCTTTGGCGACCGCCGCCATCGCCAGGCGATGTTCTTCTTCGGGGTTATCGGTTAGCCCCGCATAAAGCGTGGCGAGGTCGAGTCGCCGTTTTTCGTATTTAGCGTTATTCCACGCACCGCGATGGGGAGCGTTCAGGTCGATCCACGTGTAGAGACGGCGCCACGACTCGTCGTCGAGTTTCACGCCGTAGTGTCCCTTCTTGAGTATCCGGATTATCGGGCTGGTCGAAGCGTGCCATTCCATCGCATTGAGCATGTCCATGTCGCTCTCGGGTCCGGGGCGGCGGACGAAGGCTACCAGGGACAGATACGACTGGTCCTTCCTCCACGAACCGTCATTGCCCTTCTCGAACGACACGCCGCCTTTGGCTTTCTTCTTCGCGTCGGTGTGGCAGCCGAGGCAGTACTTGTTGAGCATCGGCTGGATTTCCGAAGCGAAAGAGAACGGGCGTGTCGGACCGTACCACGGTTTGAGCTTCGATGGCGGACGTCGTGCGGCGGTAACCATTTTAATCGGCGTGGCCTCGTTCAGGTCCTCGTGGCAACCGTTGCAGGCGAGCCTCTCGCCGGGCATGCCTACCATCCAGCTTCGCATGACGGCCAGCGATTGGCCTGTATCATCGAGCGGTTGAATCGCCAGGGGAGTGTTGGGCGGGGCCTCGAAGGAAAACGAACCGTCCTTGTCGACCGGGACCGTACCAAGCACCCGCTTGATGTCCCAACTCGATTCGAGCCCGACGGCAGTATGCCCGCCGCTGCGGATGTATCCGTAGTGATAGGCGAAGACGCGAAGCTCCTTGACCGTACCGCGCGGGACGCCCTTGAGCCCGCGACCGCCGTAAATGTCGGTGCAGAAGATCGTCGCCGGGGCGCCTTTGACTGTTCGGTCGGCGATAATCGGCGGGGTCTTGCGGACGGCCAGCGGGATCGGCTCGAAGATGTCGTATTTCTCGTCGGCGAAGACGGTGACCATGTTGTCGAACACGTCGACCAGGCAGAGCGTCCATTTCCCACTGGGTGAGAAGCCCTTCAGCGAGACGAGGAAGTACTTGTCCGACAGCGGCCAGGGCGTACCGAACGTGTACTTCTGCCCACCGCCCTGCCCGTCATAGACGTTGCCCACCACATTCCTGCCCCAACCGGGGATTTCCTGCACGCATCCGGTCTCGGTGGCGGGGAGCGCCTTGGGGTGGAGGTTGAACTTCGTTCTGGGCTTGCCCCAGCTCTTGTCGTGGTGCCGGTAGTTAAAGGGATACTTGCGCCCCAGCGACGGGTCGATCAGCAGGAGCCTGCCCGTTTCGCTCTTTGCGTGGTGCCCGCTGACGACCCCGACAAGCATCGACGAATGGTTCGGGACGGGCCTGGCCCATACGTACGCGGTGGGGAAATACGACCCGCTGCCCCAGAGTTCCATTTGACCGGTACCGTCGGGGTTCATGTGGAACATGTAGCGCGAGTAGTAGTGCGGAATGTCGGTATACTCCCAGCGGAGGTAGACCACTCGCCCGTTGTGGTGGACGCGCGGATGCCAGTCGCTGTCCTGCTCGAAAGTGAGCTGGCGGACTTTTTTGCTCTTCGTGTCGACCCTGTAGAGGTTCACCATCGGCTTACCGCCGTTCTCGCAGGGCAGGCCCTGCATACCGGCGGTAGAAGCGGTGACGATATGGCCCTCCTCCGGCAGGTAGCACGAGTCGAACCAGTGTACGTCGCTCTGATCGCTGGGGGTCAGTTCCCGGAGTTTCTTACCGTCGACACCGACTTCGAGAATGGCCCAGGCCTTGTTCGACCCGCCGCCGGAGAACATGATCCGCCTGGCGTCCCAGTGCAGTTCCATATGTTTGATGACCGAACCGCCGGGATGGCGGAACACGGTGCGGGCCTTGGCGGCGCCGCGAAGGTCTGATATCACCGATATGTCGTTGTCCCAGCCGGGAGGGGGAGGAGCTTTCTGCCCCTTCTTACGCCTGCGACCGCGACCCTTCCACGGATTGATCGTCGCGGTCGTGTGCGAGTTCAGATTACGATTGGCCTCGCCCTTGCGACGGATTACCAGAATCTTGTCGATGTCCAGGAGAGGATTCGCCAGCAGCGCCTCGCGTGCGAGTTTCTGCAGCGCCTCGGGGTCGGATTTTCCGCCCTTGACCAGATTGCCCAGACGCTTCATGTATTCGGCGCCCTTGTACTTCGCTCCGTGGGTCTTGCTCAGATCCTTGATCGCCCGCATCAGCGACTCAGGCGTGTTTACCGGAATATCGCCGTTGTTCACCGCCAGGGCGGGCAACGCCGATACCAGAATCGCCGAAAGGATCACGCAAACGCTGAAACGTCTTATATTGGTTGTCACAGTAATCTCCTGGGTTCGGGTTCGTGGTAAGAATCAATCAGGATACCGCGTAAGAACACGCAGGTCAAGCCGACTAACGCCGCTCGACGCACGCCCAATCGCATCTAAAACCTCAGGCGCCCCGTTTAACGGCGGGGCATCGCCCCGCGCTGGCCGTTTCGCGCCCCGACCGCAATGCGCGCACGGGGTCCGTTGTTTCCTAAGTCAATATTCACTTGTAAACTCTTGCGTCTTGCCACACCAGGGGCGCCCACCGGCGGTCTCTGGTAGAGTCGCATACGTCTAGCCAGCCCTGGCGACCGGCCTTTACAGCGTATAAGTAGTACTCTCGGCAATCAGTAATCAGCAATCAGACAAAGCCGTCGACCTTTGTGTCCTTGACTAAGCCCTTTGCGTCCGAGCCGTTGTCGTAGCCACAAACTCGGTGATCTCTGTGCCCTCTGTGGCAAAAAAAACCGCCGTTGTCGCACCGAAAAAAGAGAGCGCCCTCTTCTTCCATATACATACATACTGGCGAATGAGGCGCGATCTGTGACACCCCCCCAAAAAGATTTTTTGTCCAACGAAAATGTCAATCGCATAACATTTGCGATTGCGTAGTGTTACAAGAAAACTGCGCGCTCGGAAAATTTTCCATTTCGACCAACAAAATTTCTGAAAATCTTTGCCAGTTCAGCAAATTGGACAATGTGTCAATGCGATATAACACAGGCGTTCGACGGAAAAAGGGTCTGTTCTGATCGGTTTTACGTTTCTGCTGTGGCACTCTGCGCCTGCTCGCATTCTTCCAGAATATCCAGTGGATTCAGGCTCGATCCCTTCAGTTCCCTGACCACGTGCAGGTATATCATGGTGGTCTCCACATTCTTGTGCCCAAGCAATTCCTGAATCTCACGGATATCGGCCCCGTTCAAGAGCATGTGCGTTGCGTAGCTGTGCCTCATCGTATGTATCTTGACATGCTTTGGTATCTTCGCACGGATAACAGCTCTGCGGTAGGCTCTACTGAACGTGCTTCTGTCTACGTGGTGTCTTCGCACGACACCGTTGTCGGGATCCACTGACAGGTTGTCAGCTGGCAACACGAACTGCCAGCCCCACTCCCTGCCAGCACTGGGGTATTTTCTCGCCAGCGAAACGGGCAGACTCACGTCGCCATGCCCGTTTGCCAGATCAGTCTCGTGGATCTTTCTTACCGTCTCAAGGTGACGTTTCAATTCATCACGCACAGCGTTCGGCAGGCTTACCACCCGGTCCTTGTTACCCTTACCGTCCCGGACGAAGATGTTCTTGTATTCAAAGTTGACATCCTTGACGCGCAGTCTCAGCAGTTCCATCTTCCTCATGCCCGTTCCGTAGATCAGCCTGACCATCAGCCGGTACTTCGGCTCGACGTTGTCGATGATCCTTCTGACCTCGTCCGGGGACAGGACCGTCGGTAACGGCCTATACCTCTTTGCCCTGACATTCTTCGACATGTCATGCAGATCAACGTCTATCACATTGCGGCACAGAAACAGCAGCGCCGAGAACGCCTGATTCTGTGCCGACGCGGAGCAGCCCTTCTCCATCGCAAGATGAGTCAGGAAACCTTTTATGTCCTCCTCCGTGGGCTTGCGGTCTATGCCCGACTGCTTGAGCCAAGCAAGAAACCGGCTTATCCAGGCGAGATAGGTTTTCCGGGTCGATCTTGCGTACCTCTTGAGGGATGCGAACTGTCGGGCCCTTTCAAGAGTTGATTTTGCATCCAGAGCTAGGCCGGGTGAGGGGGCCTCGGGACGTTGGTTCTTCCTGAACTGGTGCCTGTAGATGATGACGGCATCAATCGCCTGGCGTACCTGCCAGTCCGTGATCCTCGGATTCTGCTCCAGGTGCTGCCTGAACATCTCAATAACCGTCTCGAACTTGTGGCCGGATTTGTCGCTGGCGAACCGGAGGAACTCCTTGACCCAGCGGACGAGATACGGCGCGTGAGTCTCCTTGGCTAATTTGCGCCTTGTGAGGTACTTATGATACTCATCCAGTACTTTGTCGAGCTTGTTCATGCCGCACCGTATATTGAAATCCTGCGCCAGCGATCATGAGCTATATCACATTATACCGTACAAAGACCTAACAGGCAAGCGTTTTTTCTGTTGAGTTGCGTAGTATCAGAGATTGCCCAAAACGGAGAGGGCTTATGCGTAAGTATTCACTTTTATGCTTGTTATAGTGGGAAGGAGCCTCTATAAAGAAAGGGACGGGGTTATGAGAAGCGGCGTGTTGGCAAGTTTTTGGCAGGGAAATAACCCCAAAAGTATAATGGAATCCTGCGCCAGCGATCATGAGCTATAGTAAATTGTTGGACTAAAAAACCAATATAACGACTGTTATACAAAGGGTTTATATGGAT
>CAZSLS010000173.1:0-15278 GCA_964607575.1 uncultured Planctomycetaceae bacterium
AGAATACCGACCGGTGCGCGAAAATGCGCGCCAAAAGTCCGACAGACTCCTAGTCAGATGAGAAGTTCGGCGGTGTGTTCATCGCCCCGGCCCCGACGACCGGCGGGATTGAAACTGTCTCTGTTTTCGTTTCCGCCTTCGGGGCACCCGAGATCTAGATACGATCGCCCTGCAACAAAAGCCACTACATCCTTAATATTGCCTTGGGTATGCATATTATGCAGAATGGAGGTTGCTGAACGAACCTGCATCGGATGGAAGGAATCGAAATGGACGAAAATGCGTATACCCGGCGGGACTTCCTCAAGGCTGTCGGCGTGGGGACCGCGGGAGTGGCGATTGGTCTGGGCGCTTTTGGCGGCGCCGGGCGGGCCCAGGCTGATCCGATCTACAAGGGTAGCCGGATCGTAAAGGCCCCCCCGATCGACCGCGGCGGACCGGTGGTCATCTCGGGCGGCAAGGTCATCCAACCGCGGCGTGAGATACGCGTTATGCGCGAAACTGACGTGCTGGTTGTCGGAGGCGGGACGGCGGGTGTGATCGCGGCGATATCTGCCGCTCGGACCGGTCTGGACGTGACGCTCGTCGAGCGGTACGGCTGCTTCGGGGGCCTGTGGACCGGCGGACTCGTACTGCTGGTTATATCCACTCACGCTCGCGCCGGCGGAAAGCTGGTCAAGTGCGTGCGAGGCATCGGCGACGAGATGCTCGAGCGTCACTTGAAGATTCCAGGCGGTATCATCAACCAGGCGCCGGGCAAATCCAACCCCACCTCCGATTCGGAGGTCACCAAGTACATCATGGCTGAGATGGTCCGCGAAGCGGGCGTACACGTCGTGCTGCACAGTTGGGTCACCAACGCGATCATGGACGGCGGGAATATTCGAGGCATTATTTTCGAGAGCAAGTCCGGATGCCTTGCGATCAAGGCCAAAGTAGTTATCGACGCCAGCGGTGATGGCGACGTGTTTGGAGCGGCCGGCGCAGACCACGTGCGACACGTGCATAAGATCGGGCTGGTCCACCGCCTCGGCGGAGTCGACACCGTCGACCGCAAAAAGGCCAAGGAAGCCGGCGTGAAGCTCCCGCGTTTCGGCGCCGCGACGCCGATTCCGGGCGTTACGTGGGTGAACATGCAGGGTCCGACCGCCGACTGCCTCGACGTAGAAGCGCTGTCGAAAATCGAAATGGACAATCGCGCCGCGATCTGGAAGCGAATCGCGGATATCCGGAAGACTCCCGGATGCGAGAAGGTCTTCGTGCTGGATACCGCTTCGCAACTCGGGATTCGGACGTCGCGCACGCTGGTCGGTACCCACGAGGTGAACATCAAAGATGTCAAGGCCCGTAAAACCTTCAGCGACGTGGTCGCCGTCGGCGGTTCGTATTCGCTTACCGGTGGCGCACCGTGCTCGATTCCCTACGGCGCTCTGCTTCCGGCGAAGATCGACAACTTGCTGGCGACCGGGCGATGTGTGGCGGCCGATAACCTCATGCTCAACTACACCCGCCTTATCGCACCGTGTCTGGTCACCGGACACGCCGCCGGCGCAGCGGCCGCCGTGGCGGTCGCCGATAAAACCACCCCGCGCAAAGTCAACGTCGCCAAGGTCCAATCGCTTCTGAAGAAACAGGGGGCGTACCTCGGTTGAGGCTGCGAAATACGTGAACAGAAGAAAAGCATTACAATCCCTGTTGAAACTTATTGTGCTGCACGTGTTCGTGCTTTCGTCGTTTGCCGTATCGACGGTGATCGGGCAGTTTATCTTGAGGCTTGGACAGTTCTTTATTCCCACACTAAGCCCTCACGTTGCGGTCGTTGGCGCCGTGACCGTCCGCGCCGTTGGGCTTGCTGCGATCCTCGGCCTGCCGATGCTCGTTATCGTGACGCTGCGGCGGCGGTGGTTCTGTCGCTGGCTCTGCCCCGTTGGATTGATTGTGGACTCGTGCGCCAAGGTCCGCCCCGGCGCGAAATACGGTTATCGCAAAATCCCTCCGGTAGGGCAGTGGTTGATGCTGGCGACCCTCGGGGGGGCGATTGTTGGCTGGCCGCTGTTTCTCTGGCTCGATCCGCTGTCTATTTTCGCCGCGTCGCTGAATGCGTCGCGCTGGCCTTTGGATGCCCCGGCGATAGGCTCGCTGTCTATTATGGCCGCAATCGTTGTCATGAGCCTGATCTTCCCGAAGTTATGGTGCCTCAAACTCTGCCCGCTAGGCGGGATGCAGGAGATGCTGTTTGGCGTAAAACTGCTCGCCACGCGAAAGAAGAGTGAAGTCCCGTCGAGCCTTTCCGGAGTCACCCTGGCCAGACGCTCGGCGCTATTTACCGGCCTCGGTGTCGCTGGCGGGTTTGTAATCGCCCGGTTCGACCGCAAACGAAACCAGCCCCAACTCCGCCCGCCCGGTGCCGTTGACGACACCAAATTCAAGGGCCTCTGCGCCCGCTGCGGGAATTGCGTGAAAGTCTGTCCGACCGGGATCATTCGACAGGACCTGCGACCATCCGACCCGGCGGGGCTGCTCACGCCGATAGTACACTTCAAGAAAGGTGTCGAGAAGATCGACGACTATGACAAATACTGTAAGGAACACTGCCGCGCCTGCACGCAGGCCTGCCCGACCGGCGCCATTGCCTCGCTGTCATTGAAGGACAAACTCTGCCGACCGATCGGTCTGGCCGAGGTCGACATGACCGGATGCATACTGAAACTCGGGGTCCAATGCAGCATTTGCGTGTTCGATATATGCCCGCAGGACGCAATCAAGACGAATGACATTAATGCGTTTGACGTGGAGATTGTGATCGACAGGGACAAATGCAACGGATGCGGAGCGTGCGTGGTAATCTGCCCGGAGAAAGTGATAGAAGTCCGTCCTAACGGGCGATACACCATCGACCCGGTCGATACCGGTAGTGTATAATCGCCGCCGATTGGAGAACCACATGAAACTTGCCAAAATGATTCTTGTTTCCACCCTTGTGATCGTTGGTGTTCTTGTTTCCGTTGGTATTACGCGCAGCAGTTCGGAGAATAAGAAAATGGACCTTCCCGATCCGTTGAAAACGCTGGACGGTAAGAAAGTGGCCTCGGCGGAGATTTGGCGGGCCAAGAGGCGTCCGGAAATACTCGAACTGTTCCGCAAGCACGTTTATGGACGGGCGCCGGTGGGACGGCCTAAGAACATGAAATTCAAGGTCGAGGAGGTCGCAAAGGATGCGTTCGGCGGGCTGGCCACCAGGAAACTCGTCAGGGCTTCATTCGAAGGTCCGGGCGGGAAGGGGTCGATGCGGATTTCCGTCTACGTACCAAACAAGGCAAAAGGAAAACCCGCGCCGGGCTTCCTGCTGATATCCCATCGGGCTTTCGGTACGGTCGACCCGGGGAACAAGGGTACGAATTCGTTTTGGCCCGCCAAGGCGATAGTCGAGCGCGGATATACCGCGGCGGTCTGCTTCGCCCAGGACATTGACCCCGACAAGTACGACAAGTTCAAGAACGGCGTACACGGTATTTTCGACAAACCCGATACTCCTCGCGCGCCGGATGCGTGGGCGACTATTGCGGCATGGGCGTGGGGTGCTTCCCGCGCCATGGACTACTTCGAGACCGACGCCGACATCGATGCGAAACGCATAGGCGTTCTCGGACACTCGCGTGGGGGCAAGACGTCACTGTGGTGCGGGGCTGAAGATCAGCGTTTTGCGATGGTGATCAGCAACAACTCCGGATGCAGCGGCGCTGCGCTGGCCAGGCGCAAGAGCGGTGAGACCGTCGCGCGGATCAACAGGGGATTCCCTCACTGGTTCTGCGACAATTACAGCAAATTCAACGGTAAGGAAGAGAACCTGCCCGTCGATCAGCACATGCTTGTGGCGTTGGCGGCCCCCCGTCCGGTATATGTCGCCAGCGCCTCGAAAGACTCGTGGGCCGATCCGCTGGGCGAGTTCCTTGCCTGCGTTCATGCCGCCGGCGTCTATAAGCTGTTCGGTCTGAAGGGCCTGGGCGCCGCGGAGATGCCCAAGCCCGAGAGTCCGCTGCAGAGCGGTCATATCGGCTACCACGTCCGAACGGGCAGACACGGACTGACCGAGTATGACTGGAAGTGCTACATGGACTTTGCGGACAAGCATTTCAAGAAGAAATGACGAATAGATTCTACAAGTGTCCGGACGGCGCGCAGTCTGCGGGCAGTTCAGTCACGACACAGTTACCGCAGGCTTCCTTGGCTTGCTGAAGGGCTTTGCATGCCGCCTTCGTCAGGTCCTTGACGCTGGCCTTGCCGTCTGCACCGGCGACACCGAAGCTGGCGGTTACCCAGATTTCCGCGTTATTCACTTTCAGTTCCATTTTGCTGATGCAACTGTGGCAGCGTTCGGCCGGTATGGCCGCGTGTTTCGCGGTCTCGTCGGGTAGAATGATGGCGAACCGGGCGTCTCCGCACCTTGCAAGCAGATCAACCTGACGGCATTGCGAGGCAATGGTCTCTGAGGTTACCTGCAGAGCCCTGTCACTGGCGCTGCGTCCATGGGCAGCATTTATGCGGTCGAAGTGATCGATCTCTACCATAACGAGCGACAGAGGGCGACCGTGGCGTTCGACCCTCGCCCACTCTTCATTCAACCGTGCCATCATCGCCCGCTGGTTTGGAAGCCCCGTCAGCGGATCGATGTTGGCGTACTCGGTCAGAAGGTCCTGCATGTACTTGGTGCGCAGACCGGCATTGACCCGCGCCTGCAACTCAAAGGCGTCGAACGGTTTGGTCACGTAGTCGACAGCCCCGATGTTCAGCCCTCTGACTTTGTCTTCGGCAGTGTTCGATGCGCTCAGAAAGACAACTGGAATCATACACAGTTCAGGGTCAGCCTTCAGCATGCGGCAGACGTCGAAGCCTGATATATCGGGCATGCTTACGTCCAGGAGGATCAGGTCGGGCAGTTCGCGTCTGACCGCCTCGAGACCCGCGGTCCCGCAGTCGGCGGATATGACATCCAAACCATCCTTCGCCAGGCGTGCCTTTACCAACGCCACTGCCTCGCGGCTGTCGTCAACTATCAATACCTTCATGATGCGGTCTCCTGTGATTGGGTTGCGGTTTCCCAACCGTCCGCGACCGATCGGCACAATCGGTTCAGTTCATTCATTGCCAGCTTTGCGGCTTCGATATCCTCGGCCTTGGCGGCGTCTTCGAGAACTCTCGCCGCCTCGGTCAGCGACTGATACCCATATCCGCCCCCAGCCCCTTTCAGTTGGTGCGCCAGTCTCCGCAGTTCGTCGTGACAGTTGTTTTCCAGCGCTTCTGTCATCTCCGCGACGAAACCGCCCAGCCGCCCGACGAATTCTCCGATGATGACTTTCATGTCGGGGTCGTCGGCGTATTTGGACTGGATTGCATCCGGCAAGGCGTCGGTCGAACCGGCTGATTCCGGGGCCTGACTTTGCGCGCGGGGCGGGAATTGGGCGGGACCTCTGGTCTGCAGGTTCCGCTCGATGGCAGCGGCGAGGGCCTCGGGTTTGATGGGCTTGACGACGTAGTCGTCCATACCGGCGGCCAGGCACTTCTCCCGATCGCCCTTCAGAGCGTTGGCCGTCATGGCTACGATTGGAATGTCGTGATTCCTGACGGTCGAGTCCGGATCGCGAATGACCCCGCTGGCCTGGTATCCGTCTATTTCAGGCATCTGGCAATCCATCAGGACCAGATCGTAATCCCTTTGGCTCAGTGCATCGACGGCCTCGCTGCCATCGGCGACCACATCGACTCGGTAGCCGAGTTTCCTTTCCAGGATCAGCAGGGCGACCTTCTGGTTGGCGATGTTGTCTTCCGCCAGAAGGATGTGTGCCCGCGGTTTGCGTCCCTCGGCGATGGTGTGCCTGGTGACGATGGGCTTGGTGGCCCTGGACAGGGGATTCGCAGCCTGCCCTACGACTGTTTGGAGGCAGTCGAGCAGTTGCGACTGTTTGATGGGCTTGACGAGATATGCGGCAAAATCGGCGTCGCTGAACCGTTTTGCGTCACCGCGCCGGGCGGCGGAGGTCAGCATGACCAGGGTTACCTCACGCAACTCGGGATCGTTCTTGATCTGCCGGCCCAGTGTTTCGCCATTCATTTCGGGCATGTTGAAGTCAAGGATCGCTATACTGAAAGGATCTCCCTGGGTTCGAGCCTCTCGCATTTTGTCCAGGGCCTGGCGGGCTGATGCGGTCTCGACGGGACGACACCCCCAGGCTGTCAGGTAGCGCGACAGTATGTGTCGGTTGGTCTCGTTGTCGTCGACGGCGAGTACCCTCAGGCCCAATCCCGTTCCGCCGTACTTTCGCGTCGTGGATGCGTCGGCCTGCGAGAATGATTTGAACAGGCGATCCATGTGCTCTTGGGAGATACCGATGCCCGTATCGCGGACTGTAAACCGCACTGTTACCTGCGTATCGGTTTCCTTGTCCAGTGTGGTGCTGACGGCCACTTCACCGGCTTCGGTGAATTTGATGGCGTTACCGGCCAGGTTGAGCAGTATCTGGCGCACGCGCCCCGGGTCGCCACTGACCGCTTGAGAGAGATCCGGATCGATGAAACAGGACAACTGCAGGCCTTTTTTCTCGGCCTTGATCGCCAGTACGTCGGTGATTCCCTCAACTGCGGTGCGGAGATCGAAGTCAATGGTCTCCATGTCCAGTTTACCCGCTTCGATCTTGGAGAGATCCAGAATATCGTTGATCAGCGTCAGGAGTTGGTCGCTGCAATCGCGGACGACATCAGCGCACTGTCGCTGGTCCGTTGTCAGGTCCGTATCGAGCAGCAGGCTGGTCATACCGACGATGCCGTTCATAGGCGTGCGGATCTCGTGAGACATGTTGGCGAGGAAGGAACTTTTTGCCTGGTTGGCGGTGGCTGCGGCCTTCTCGGCCAGTCTGCGCTCGGCTGCCTCCCTCTGGGATCTCTTCATCTCGTCCAGTGCAACAAGGATTATACCGACCACCGGCATGCAGTAGCTCAGGATGTTCGCCCAGTGGGCCGTGTCGAAGAAGATATCAAAGAGCTGCTTGGAGAAGGACATGTAGACCTGCCCCAGCGTGTTCATCAGAACGCAGCCCAGCAGCATACCGGAGAATATATCTCTCTTGATCCAGAATCGCTTCCCGATCAATACGAGTCCAACGGCGAACAGGCCGGCTGAGATGAAGTCCACCGGGCGCGAAACAAGCTGGTTCGGATAGATGAACTGTGGGAGTGGTACGTAGAAGGCCAGTACGGTCATCCCCCCGCCAAACGCGAGGGCTATTGCGGTGAAGATGGTCGCTTCCCTTCGCATGTTCCTGGTCGGCTTCGTTCGTTGCTCGAGCAGCGCTGCAACAATAACCAGAATCGCCAGTGCGCTTCGTCCGGCTACGTACGTACCGGGAATGAACCGTTTGGCGTCGGCGAAGTCGATCCCCAGGCTTTCGATCAGGGACTTGTACGCCAGCAGCCCGTGAACCAGGTCTTCGGCGCCACAGATGAAAAAACCGAGTCCCAGGACAAGGAAGAATCGACGGTTCTGACCGAAGTAGTAGACCAGGCAACCGATGGCGGCCAGAATGGCAATGAATGAACTAGTAATCTCGATACATGCGTGAAAATCGCTCGAACCGGTCCACTCTGAGCGAAACATCGCCGGGCCGATGATCAGGAACACTGCCAGAATCCCGGCGTATAACACAGCGAAAGGCAGGATATGACCTGTCTTCGCTTCATCTGTTCTAACTGCCTTGCTGTTCTCCATGGAACATAATCCCTGTCACTGTCAGAGCTTGCGAGCTCTTAGGGTCATGAGTAACTGCGTATCTGCTGCATTTCCCGACCCATATATGGTTGCATCGGACAGTCGCGAGCCCCTCTTTAGTTGCGTTTGAGTGTAAGTCTTTGTGGGTTATTCGGGTGTTCTTGGGGGCTTTACGGGCAGGGTGACTTCAACGTTTGTCCGGTCCGGCTGGGAGGTGATTTCGATTGTCCCGTCGACCGCCCGGGCTCTTTCCGTCATCGATCGGAGGCCCAGTCCCTGACCGAGTTGGGAAGTAGTGTCAAATCCGACCCCGTCATCGCAGATCGACATGGTAAGTACGTTCGCCTGTTTGGTCAGGCTGATGCTGATATTCATTGCCTCGCTGTGCTTCAAAACGTTGCTGACCGCTTCCTGTGCCATTCGGAACAGGGCGATCTCCTGTTCGGGATCGAAGCGTGCCTCTTCCAGCGAATCGTCACATTGAAAGTGGAAACTGAAGGCTGGCTCGCAGGATTGGCCCAACTGTCGCAGTGCGGGCGCCAGTCCGGTCAATTCGAGCATCGGGGGGTACAGCCCGTAACAGATGGTCCGGATCTCCCGGATGGTCTCGGTGCACTGCTGTCCCACGTTTTGCAAGGCCTGGACTTCGGCTTCGTGGCCGGTGCTGTCTTCGCGGACCATAACGGTTTGCTGGATGGCGAGCGCCATCGCAACCAGCTTCTGCCCGACCGAATCGTGCAGTTCCGAAGCTAGATGCCTGCGTTCGGCTTCGCTGACGTTCAGGAGTCTGCGGTGGACCATTCGCAGAGTGGCTTCTGCGTCGGTCAGTTCGCTGGTGCGCATCTGCACCATCTCTTCGAGAAGAGTGTGATAGCGCATAAGTTCCTCTTCGGCCTGCTTGCGTTCGGTGATATCCAACCACGTGCCGATCATATCCTTAGGATTTCCATTCTCGTCCCGCACGAGGACGGCCTGGTCGAGGAACCACAGGTACTTTCCGTCCGCCGCTTGCCAGCGGTACTCGACTTCGATGGCGTCGTTCTCGAGCAGGCTGTCAAATGTCGCCAACGTTCGTTCGCGGTCGTCGGGGTGTAGCCTGGAAGCCCACAGATCGATATCCGTACAAAACTGTTCGGCGGTGAAACCGCATATCTGGTTGATCTGGTCGCTTACCCACGTTCCGCCGTAATCACCGAATGGTTGGCCGACATAGAATGCCATTGGCAGCGATTGCAGGATAAGCGATTCGCGCATAGACTTCTCGCGCAGTGCATCCTCGGCCTGCTTGCGATCGGTGATGTCGCGGGCGATACCGATGACTCCGAGTACATTACCCTCGTCGTCGTGATAGGTAGACTTGGTGGTCCGGTAGAACCGTGTACTTCCCGCTACATCGATTGCTTCCAGTAAATCCTCGGATTCTCCTGACATCATCACTTGGCGGTCTTTGTCCTGAAGCTTGAGCGCAAGTTCAACGGGGAGGTGTGCCGTGTCATCCGTGCCGACGACCTCGTCGACCGACGACCTGCCCAGCCCCCGGGCCGTTGCGGTGTTCAACAATATGTAACGGCTCTCGCGATCCTTCAGAAAAATGGGATCAGATATCCCTTCCAGCACCGTGCGCATCAGACTGTGATTCTGCTTCAGGGCATCTTCGGCCTGTATGCGATCGGTGATATCCAGATGGCAACCGGTCATCCGAACGGGCTCGCCCGAGTCGTTCAGCAGCATCTCGCCGCGCGCGAAGATCCACCGGTAGCTTCCATCCTTGTGCTGCAGACGGAACTCGACGGCGTACTGGTCGGCCTGTCCTTTGTGGTAGGCCCGCAGCGCCCGCAAGGTCTGCTTGCGGTCTTCGGGGTGCAGTCGGCCCTCCCATTCCTCATATGTGCTGGAAAGTTCGTGCTCGGCGTAGCCGAGTTGTGCCTTCCACTCGGGGGAAAAATAGACCTCGTTAGTCACCAGGTTCCAGTCCCAGATACCGACGTTGGACGATTGCAGCGCGAGTCTAAAGCGTTGCCCCATGCTTTCCAGGGCCATCTTCGCGTTTTTGCGTTCAGTTACGTCTTTCGTGATAACGCAGTACTTGCGCTGACCGGCGATGGTCATGTGTCTGTGGCTTACAAACAGGCTGCGTCGCGTGGAATCCTTTTGGAGGATGTCGACCTCGTAGGGTTCGCCATTGCCGGCCTGGACCTCTTCCCACCGTTCGAGGATAAACTCGTGGAGATCCGACGGGATGACCTTTATGAAATGATGCCCGAGCAATTCTTTCTCGGGCCAGCCGAGGATTCGAAAGAACGCCTCGTTACCAAACTCGAAACGCCCTTCGCTGTCGACTACAAAAATACCGTCGTGCGATGTCTGGATGACGGTATCGAGGTAGTTCTTCAGGTCGTGCCTGTCTTCATCGTTCCCATGCTCTTGCTTGTCATCTCGTTTGCGATTCATGCAGGTCCTTCCGGGCAGTGCATGTTGTCCGGTAACCCTCAGACGAGTTTCTGCCCACGTCCGCCCGAAGTGTCGAGAACATTATACCCGACCGCCAGCCTTGCACAACGCCATCTACAGTCGGAGGGGCTTGTCATGCTGCGGTCATCGTGGGATAATGTCCGCTGACAGGAGTTGACTATGCGACGATGCCTGGTGTTTGCGGCCGGGATTATGGTCTTCTGCGGTGCGGCCGCGGGCGACATACCACGGCGGATTGTGGATGACTGGTTGGCGCAGGACGCCAATTCACGGACCGGGGTCGAGAACCGGATCGTCGCGAAAGTTCTCGCCGAACTCGGCGACAAAGGCGCCGTCCTGCGGAAAGAGGCTGCCGCGCTCCGCAAGAGCGACAACTCCGGTACCGATGCGCTGTGGCGAGATCTGTACATTCGCGCCTGCGACGCCCGCCGCGCCGCGAGGCTGGCGCCGATGCTCACGGCCTGCCGCAAGATCGTTTTCACCAAGCATCACATCATCCCGAGTTCGAATATCTTCTACACTGAGGCTCTCTCCGACGCCCAGAACCAGCGCAACTTCGCGCCGAATTCGGCGTTGTGTCTGCTGACGATGCAGGGGGCTTATGGCAAGGTGCGCACGTTGTTGACCGACGCGGGCGGGGTCATTCGCGACCCGGACGTCTCGTACGACGGGCAGCGGATTCTGTTCGCTTGGAAGAAGTCGCGGACGAAGGACGACTATCACCTCTACGAAATGTCCGTCGCATCGGGCAAGATCACGCAGATCACTTCGGGGCTGGGCCTGGCGGACTTCGACGGGAAGTATCTGCCCACCGGCGAGATTATCTTCAACTCGACGAGGTGCATCCAGTCGGTCGATTGCAACTTCCCGGAGGTAAGCAACCTCTACGTCTGCCGCACCGACGGAAAGCACATGCGGCGCGTCGGATTCGACCAGGTCCACACCAGCGCGCCGTCGGTACTCGATGACGGGCGGGTGATCTACACGCGATGGGACTACAACGATCGCGGGCAGGTATTCACCCAACCGCTGTTCCAAATGAACGCCGACGGGACCGGACAGACCGAATTCTACGGGAACAATTCGTGGTTCCCGACGTCCATCCAGTTCGCCCGAGGGATACCCGGCACGCGGAAGGTGGTGGCGATCCTTCCAGGCCACCACACCCGCCGAGCGGGCAAGCTTGCGATAATCGACCCCACGCGAGGGCGCCAGGAAGCCAGCGGCGTACAGTTGATAGCACCGATCCGCCGGACCGAGGCGGCCCGCGTCGACCGCTACGGGCAAAAAGGAGAGCTGTTCAGGCATCCTTACGCCCTGAGCGAAAAATACTTCATCGTCGGATACTCGCCCGAAGGCTGGAAGAAAGAGTCCGGGTTCGGACTGTACTTCTTCACTGCCGACGGGCGGCGCGAGCTGCTGGCGTGGGACGATTCGATCCCGTGCTCACAGCCCGTGCCGCTGGCGCCGCGAAGAGCTCCACAGCGACGCGCCAGCATGGTTGACTATCGCAAGTCGACCGGTATCTACGCCGTCCAGAATGTCTACGCCGGACCCGGGCTCAAGGGCGTTACGCGCGGGGCGGCGAAAAAGCTCCGCGTTATCGCTCTGGAGTTCCGGGCGCTGGGGATTGGCAAGAATTCCAACCGCGGACCGGCCGGGCGGGCGATGGTCACCACGCCGATCGCCATCGACAACGGTTCGTGGGACGTCAAGAGACTGCTCGGCGACGTGCCTATCGAAGCCGACGGATCAGCATGCTTCGAGGTCCCCGCCAGGACGCCGGTTTACTTCCAGATAATCGACGAAAGGGGCTGTGCGATACAGACCATGCGAAGCTGGTCAACACTCCAACCGGGCGAAAAGTACGCCTGTATCGGCTGCCACGAGAACAAGAACGAAACTACACTGTCTTCGTCCGCCGGGGCGACTATCGCCGCACGCAAAGGACCCCGCAAACTCATCGGGTTCTACGGTCCGCCTAGGGGTTTCAGCTTCCCAAAAGAGATCCAACCGATCCTCGACAAGCACTGCATCCGCTGCCACGACGGTCAAAAGAAGACCGACGCCAACAGGAAATCGTTCAGCCTCCTGTCGAAGGGCAATGTCGACCGGCGAGCGAAGCGCGTCTGGAGCGATTCGTACCTGGCGCTCACCAAACGCGGCAAGCAGACCCCGCTGGCCAACTGGATCAGCCCGCAGTCCGGTCCGTCGATGTTGCCTCCGTACCACGCCGGAGCCGCCAAGAGCAAGCTCATCACGATCCTCGAAAAAACCCACGAAAAGGCAAAACTCTCGCGCGAAGAACTCGACAAGTTTGCCTGCTGGCTGGACCTGCTGGTACCGTACTGCGGCGACTACCGCGAGGCCAACGCATGGTCAGACGCCGAGAAACGCAAGTACGATCACTTCGAGGCGAAGCGCAAGAAAATGCAAGCCGCTGAAACCAAAAACATCCAACAACTCCTGACCGCCCAGGCCTCCGGTAAAAACTGAGGCCGCACTATTCCCATTCGCAAATGAAACCGGACAGGTATTTGTCATTCCATGCCACGTCATTGAGTTTGCGTTCTCCCCAAGAGGACTTTATTCCAGCGTGGTGCTCAGTGTTTCCTTTGCTCGGCTCCCCCTTTTTCCAAAGATTCTTTAATACCGGTCTTCCGTTGCCCCATCGCCAGTCTCCTTCTTTGTGTGCATCGGTTGCTCCGAGCCACAACTGAGCGTGAGGGAACGTCTTGGCCAGAAAGGTCAACTCTTCAGCAGTTTCAACGTATGCAAGGTGGCCTCCCAGCTTTTTGCACATCGCGGCTGCTTCCTTCCAATTCGCACCTGATGCGATCGCCAGGTACGTATGCCCCTTGAATGATATTCCACAAACTTTCAGCACCGACGTTTTTGGCGTTACCTTTGGCGCATCGCCAAACTGATTGTCAATGGACTTGCGTATCTTCTCGATCTCCTTCTCCATCTTGATGCCTCTCAACTCTGAGACTTCTCTCCTGGCGGTATTGAGGCGTCTGATGGCGTTGTTTCCAGACGCAATGATTCTCTTGTCGCGGGCCTTACGAAACGGGGCGGTTTGTTTTGCGTAGAATGCGTCGGCGTCTCTGAGGGCTTTTGTGTAGTCCGCCTTTATCCTCGCTATGAGTATGTCAGCGTCGGATTTCTCAGCTCTTCTATCGGCGGCGAGGACAACAATCGTCGCGAAAAGCAATACGACGAGCAGCGCGGTAAGTGTCTGTTTCACTGTGCTTGCCTTTCTTGCTGGATTCAAACTGATCGATCTGCTAAGAGCTTACAATGCCGCCGGCGCCCCGGCAACGATCTTTGAGGCTATTATCCCAATCGCTGATCTTGACAGTTCCGCGGTGGTGGGGCATACTGTTGGACGCCTACGGGCCCCCGATATGCGTCGGGACGACTATCCCGCAAAGAACATCAATTAAGAGAGCTTGCCATGATCACACGAAACACAACTGTGTATGCCCTGACCGCCGCACTGCTGCTTGGGCTTTGCCTGACCGTTGTCTCCATCAACGCGGCCGATTGGCCCGGTTTTCTGGGTCCCAATCGCGACGGTCACTCACCGGACAAGGGTCTGCTCAAGAAGTGGCCCGCCGACGGTCCGCCGCTGCTCTGGAAGGTCGACAACATCGGTCCGGGATGGTCGTCGATGGCCGTTGCCGACGGTTGCGTGTACACCACCGGAAACTCGGGCGACATGCAGATGCTGATCTGCCTGGACATCAAGGGTAAGGAGAAATGGCGGGTCGAACAAGGCCCCAAAGCACCGAACAGAGGTTATCCCGGCGCTCGGTCCACGCCGACTATCGACGGGAAACTGCTTTACGTGACCGGCGGCGCCGGGGCGGTAACCTGCCACCGCACTTCAGACGGAAAAGTGGTCTGGAAGCGGGAGATGAGATCGGAGATGGGCGGAAGGGTCGGAGGATGGAAATACGCCGAGAGCGTCCTGATCCTTGGCAAGCTGGCGATCGTCACGCCCGGCGGTTCGAACGCCATTGTCGCCCTCGATAAGGCTACCGGTAAGGATGTCTGGAAATCCGACGCCTCGGGAACGGCAGGTTACAGTTCATGCATAGCAATCACCGAGGGTGGAAGCACGATTATCTGCAACGGTTCTCAGAGCGGGCTGATGTTTGTCGACGCCAAAACGGGCAAGGAACTGTATCGAAACAAATTCGCCGCTCCCAACACCGCCAACGTCCCCACGCCTGCTTACTCAGACGGGTATTTGTTCTGGTCGGTGGGATACGGTAAGGGCTCGATCTGCCTGAAGGTCACCCGCAGCGGAAGCAAGTGGTCTTTCAAGGAGGCCTGGCGCAGCCGCGATATCAACTGTCACCCGGGCAACTACGTCGTTGTCGGCGGTAAGGTGTTCGGAAAGGGCAGGGGCGGATTGGCGTGTGCGGACCTGAAGACAGGCAAGACAGAATGGAAGGAACGTGTTAGCACGGGGCAGGTTGCCTGGGCCGACGGGATGCTCTACGTTGCCTCGGCTTCCGGGGGGCGGATCGCGCTGGTGGATCCAACCGCCACGGACGACCGGACCAAAGGCAAGTTCTCGGTGGCCGGAAGGGGAAGCAGTTGGTCGCACCCGGTAGTAATCGACGGGCGACTCTTCGTCCGATACGACACGAACCTCTACTGCTACAATGTGAAAAGCAAATAATTCGGGATTTGGGATTTTCCAGGTTCGCGCATCCGTCTCTGTCCGCATCTCCGTTGCGGTCAGCAACTTATTCCCGAACTCCGAGCTGCGCCACGATCGCCCTGGCGAAAACTGCGTTGATTACAACCGCGGGCACGATAGAATTGTAGTGGTAGTCTCACTGGTAAATGGAGATTGAAAATGCTGCGAAGAATTTCTCTGGTTGTGCTGATCCTGTGCGTCTCTGCTGCGGTCGCCGGGAAGAAACCCCCGTACGCCGATCCGCCCATGCCGCCATACCGGGTGGAATCGCGAGGCTTTAATGAGTCGGCCCTGAAAAAGTCGGTCTTGCAGCGGCGACGCCCCGTCAAGCGG
>CAZSLS010000174.1:0-15253 GCA_964607575.1 uncultured Planctomycetaceae bacterium
TCTTCCTTCGTCAGGACGTATACTTCACCGCGGAACTTCATGTGCGGCGTGATCGAACCGGGCTTACAGAGTACCTGCCCACGCACCAGGTCCTTCTTTTCGACGCCTCGCAAGAGGCAACCGACGTTGTCGCCGGCCTGTCCGCTATCCAACAATTTGTTGAACATTTCGACGCCGGTGACAGTTGTGGTGCTCGTCTCGCCAAGCCCGACGATCTCGACCTTGTCGTTTACGTTGATGATACCGCGTTCGATACGACCGGTACCGACAGTACCGCGTCCCTTGATCGAAAAGACGTCTTCGATGGGCATGAGGAAGTCTTTGTCGATCTCTCGGGCCGGTTCGGGGATGTACGTGTCCAAAGCCTCGATGAGTTCGACGATCGGTTTGGCGCCGTCACCGCTGACGTCCGCGATAGCCTGGGTCGCCGAACCCGCTATGACCGGAACATTATCGCCGTCGAAATCGTAGTCGCTGAGCAACTCGCGTACTTCCATTTCGACCAGTTCCAGGAGTTCGGGGTCGTCGACCATGTCGGCCTTGTTCAGGAATACCACCAACTGCGGTACGTTCACCTGGCGTGCCAGGAGTACGTGTTCGCGAGTCTGGGGCATGGGACCGTCAGCCGCCGAAACCACAAGGATCGCGCCGTCCATCTGCGCGGCGCCGGTGATCATGTTCTTAACATAGTCAGCATGACCGGGGCAGTCGACGTGCGCGTAGTGACGGGTATCGGATTCGTATTCCACGTGCGCCGTGGCGATGGTCAGAATCTTCGTCGGGTCGCGCCGACCCTGGGATTCGGACGCCTTGGCGATGGCATCGTAGCTCTTGTACCTAGCCAGGCCCTTGGCTTCCAGAACGGCGGTGATCGCCGCGGTCAGCGTCGTCTTACCATGGTCAACGTGTCCGATCGTTCCTACGTTAACGTGGGGTTTGGTTCTCTCAAATACTTCCTTGGCCATTGCTCAACTCCTGTTGCCTTAGTTACAACCGCTTGTTTCTTATGTTCCTTAAGGGCTATGTCCATCACGAACAACTGCCCCCCACCGGGGAGGCAAGCCGTTTGCGTTCCGTTACTTCATGTCCTACATCGTCGACCGGGCATTTCCAGCCCAACCTTCAACGACCTGAAAGGCTGCTGATGGGAGTCGAACCCATGACTTCGTCCTTACCAAGGACGCGCTCTACCACTGAGCTACAGCAGCGTCAGTACCTTGGTGCAAAGTATCACCCCGACACTGCACACTGCATGCAGGCGATTCGAGATCAACTGCTTGGTTGAGGGTGTACGACCACCGCGGTCCTTAGATAGACGAACCACTATAACGAGCCCAAAGTCCCTGTCAAAGAAAAATTTCCGGGGTTTTTTGTTTTTTTTCCAATATCGACCAAATATGGCACCAGCGGTCGATTCTGATCGCCCGGAGACATCAGAGGTACTTCTCGACAAGTACTCCAAAATGCTCCCGCGCCGCGGGGGCAATCGACTCCCGATCGGACCATATCGCCAACTCCAACGCCGAATGGGCCATGCTGGGAATATCCGCAATTCGTCCAAAGCTGGTGACGGCGGCCTTGATCAGCTCGATTGCATTGACCGTCGCCTCGTTCAGGTTCTCGATGATCTCGCTGAGCAACTCGTGTTTGTCGAGATCAGCACCGACGGGCCTCCAGCAATCGTAATCGCTCGGAAGGCAGACCATTGCGTAGGCCAGTTCGGCCTCCCTGGCCAGTTTGGCCTCCGGCATGACGGTCATCCCGATCAGGTCACCGCCCCACATCCGGTGCATTTCGCTCTCGGCCCGGCTGGAAAACGCCGGACCCTCCATGCAGACGTACGTCCCGCTGTCGTGCAGATCGGCGCTGATGTCAGGATCGCAGGAAATCAGGTGTTCTCGCAGCACTTGGCAGAACGGAGAGGACAGTTCGACGTGTACCGCCAGGAAATCATCAAAGAACGTTCCGATCCGGCGGTGGGTCTTGTCGATCGCCTGGTCGGGAATCACGATATCTTTTGGTTTGATTTCTTCCCTGAGGCTGCCTACGGCGCCCGAAGCAATCACGTGGGTGCATCCCAGGGCTTTGAGTGCGTAGATATTCGCCCGGTAGTTGACCTGCGACGGTCCAATCAGATGTCCGGGTCCGTGGCGGTTGAGTACGGCAACGGGAGTATCTCCCCAGGTGGTCTCGATTATCGCATCGGACGGTTGCCCGAACGGCGTGGCGACCTCGACGCCGGGGTCCTGCACGTCGCGGCAGAGAGCATCGCCAAGTCCGCTTCCGCCGATGATACCTACTTTTGCTTCTGCCATTTGCGCTCCTGTCAGGCTGGTAGTCAGTCGTCAACACCGCGGTTAATAGCGATTCGGTCGGTCGGGGCTATTTTCTGGTCTTGCCCGGGCTAAGGAGTTCCTTGAGTATCGCGTCGACGCTGCGAAGCGGGACGGCTTTTCTGATCGGCTTCGACAGCGATCCTGTGATACGAATAACCAGCAGTTCCTTGAGTATCGCGTTGAGTACTGCATTGCGAATAACGGCGATACGAGGAAGGCGCCCTGGTGGACCGGTCAGGAAAGTCAGATCCAGTTCCTCGTTGGACATCTTCATCGTGCCCGACCCAACCAGCGACAGTGCCGAACCGGTCAGGAATATCTCCTCGATGACCATCTTATCGCCCTGAATGAAATACTTCAAATGCCCATTTGTAAAAGCCGCATCCCCCGGAAGCGACAGAAACAACACGTGCATCAGGCCCAGCATGATCGGCATCTTGTACATCTTGCCTTTCGTGATGACCACGGTCCCCGCCGCCCTGCGAGACTTTGGATCGCCGACGGTGGCCTCCAGCGATATCTTGCCTTCCAGCACCCCCCTGACGCCGGCGCGACCGGTAGGGTCCTTTACACCGGAGTTGACCAGATCGCTCAGGCTGACGCCCTGGTAGAACAGGCTGAAAGCGTACTTGACCGGATCTGACAGGCGGATCATGACTTCCCGACCCGCAAGGCGACCGCCGTAGACCCTGGCCTCGAGATTCTGAATCCTCACCAGCGGACTGCCCGCTTTCTTGACAGCAAGCCCCTTAACGTCCGTCACCTCGCGACTACCGACCATGATCTTGTCCAGGTCGGCGTCGCTATCGATCGCCAAACCACGTGAGTCCAAACCGATCCAGCCATCCAATTTCCCGTTCAACTTCTTGGCGCCGAAGGCGATGTCGAGCGTCGTGTCGTGCAGCCCAAGAACGCCCTGGGCCAGCCAACCGGACCCCACAAGCAGGATATCGTCAGCGTCCTTGTCTCGCAGCCGTTTCGTGACCCGTGGAATACGCCTGGAGGGAAGGGAGGCAGGCGCGGTCGCTGGCGCCTCGGATTTACCGCGAATGATCGTCAGGTCCTTGATATCGATGTCAACTGTGCCCCCCGGTTTGACGGTACTCAGTGCGCCCTTGAATTCGTTGGGCAGGGCAGCAAGAAGTTTTTTGTCGAGCGGTACGCCGCGCGCATCAATCTTCAGTTTCAATTCTCGACCGTCATCCCGTATCTCTCCGTCGAGCTGGTAACCCCGGCCGCACTTGAGTTTCCGGAGCGTGACGACACCGGGCTCTGCCACCACCAGACCGGTAACACCGCTGAACTTATACGAGAAACCCTCATATGTCACGGTCATGCCCTTGGGGCGAATTTCCAGATGGTAATCGAGCTTCTTACCGCGCCCTGGAAGGTTTTCCTTGAACAGAAGCGACACGTCGGCCTGTCCCGAAGGAACCAGAGAGTCCCATATCTTCTTCAACTCCGAGGGGAGAGCCCGGTAGAGTTCTTTGTCGACAACCAACTGGCCGGCCCCCACCGTAAGATCCACGCCAACTTTCTTGTCGCCGGGATATAACTTACCATGCAGTGTAACAGGCGAGCGGTTGTGGCGGCCGGACATGTTTTCCAGCGTGATGACTTTCGGCGCTACTGTCACGTCGCCCTGAAGGTCGGTGAGGTCGTAGGGGAAACCCTTGTAGGTCATGCTGACGTTTGTCAGCCCGGCGGTCATCTTGTAGTCGAACTTCTTATCCGGACCATCGTGTATCTCCAGGGACAATCTCCGGGCCAATCCGCTGGGGCTCAGCAGGCTCATGGCGTATCTTCCGGACTTATCCAGCGAATCGATCAGCGCCCGGTCAATCGGCACGTCGTCGGCCTTGATGTAGACGTCCACGGCTATTCCCTTCGGCGTCCATTTGACTTGACCGTAGAGAGCGCATCTCATGTCCCCCTGCCCCTTGCTCCTCAGGGGGCTGTCCTGTTCGACCCATGTGCGACCGTTGACCGAGTGGACTCTACCGGTAATGTTGCGAAACGGATATGGTTTTCCGACGAATGTTCTTTTCGGCAGGGCTCTGGCCGCCGTCTCGCTCATCCTTGCCGAATCGACGTCGATCGTCGCCGTCCATTCCCACTTGCCCGTTTTGGGATTGGCCTTGATCGGCGCCACGGCGTTAATCGTGAAGGTCCCGCCCTCCCGGCTACCGGTAATCTTCCTGACGACTACCAGATCGTTGGTGAAGTGTATCTCGGAATCGGGGTCGGCGTCGGATCTGGTGGTGTCGTCCAGATCGATACGGTAAGGCACGTAACGGTACGCGGCGGTCATTTTCTTGGGTTTTATCGTCCCGTCCACAGACACACCGTCCTGTCCGGGCTCTCTGCTGAGGTTGACAACCATTTTCGCCGTTCCGGCGGGGCTGTAGTCCCTCTCGATGCGTTCCAGTATTCTTTTGAATTCCGGATGCAGACTGTTCTGGGGCCGGGTCGTCGGCCGGGTCGTCGGCAGGGTCATCGGCAGGGTCATCTCGTCTATCTCGATCTTCACGCTGAAAGGCGAATCGAGGCGGTATCCTCGATATTTGCCCGACAACCTGACTGTGGCGCCGCCGGCTTCTGCTATCTGCCCGGTAACGCCTTTCGTCAATTCGATCAGCCCGTTCTTCCGCTCGTCATCGCCTGACTCGTCGGGAGGCGTGAAGATCAATGTTCCCGCAACGTTACTCAGCGACAGCCCCCCCTGGGCCTTGGGCAACTTGAACGAAACATTCTCCAGTTTGAGTTTCAGGACGCCTTCCACCGCGTTCTCCGAGACGCTTACAGGCCCCTCGACACTGTACCTTCCCTCGATCTGATAGTTCTTGATCCACTTGCGATATTCCGGAAGTATGATATCGGTAGTAGCTACCAGATCACCGGCGCCGGAAAGAATGGTTCCCTTGAACACGGGCGTCAACTGCGTTTCGATATGATATTTCTGAATGACGCGTGTACCTTCACGTTCAGCAACGTAGACATCGTAGACCATACTCTGGTCTTTGGGGATCATGTCAACATCGATATCGAGCGGCTTGTCGTGTACCCGAATTCCCGCGACAACTTTGATACGCATGTACTGGCAGGAACCGACGCGGATCACAGGCAAGTCCCACAATCCTCCAGCCTCCCCCCCTAAAGAGGTTGGTGATCTCGCTCGCATGAAAGCGCGGGTCTCCGGTGAATCGGTGACCTCGGCATCCACCGAGACGATTTCCGTTGGTTTTATACTCCCGCCGAAAAACACCGACCACGAACGGTGCCTCATGGCCACGCTGCGTGCGCTGAAGAACGGTTCGACACCCTGCCCGCCCGGGATTTCGAGGCGAACGCCCTCCAACCGGATGTCGCCAAACAGACTGAAACTCGCCCGGTCGATACTGACCCTCGCGCCGGTCATATCGCGAAGGTATCTTCGCGCCTGGCGGCGGATGCGGGAATCGTTGGTCAGATACCAGTACCCGTAAACCGCCGTAAGCAGCAGCGCAAGGATAAGCAGCGCCACCCCGCGACGCTGCGGGGAAACGTAGCGCCAGTACCGCCGCGGACGACGCGGAAGACGCTGACGCAACCAACGTCCTGGTTTGCCTGTTATCGACACCGAGCCATTGCCTCCAACCGACGCTATTATATCGACCAAACCGTCCGAAGCACCACAGATAACCAACACCCGCATGGTCCGCAAGTAGCAAAACAACCATTTGACGGGTACCGCCGAGTTACGACGCCGTCGGGATTCTTGACATTATGGTGCGAAGATGCGATTCTTTGTTCAGCAAGAGGAGACGTATTCGTGAAGCAACGCCCCTGTTTCTTGTGCGTTATATTTTTGGTATCGCTGCTCACCGCGGTGATGAACTCTTGCGTGCAGGCGGAGAAGAAACCCGCCCCGCCGAGCAAATCCGGCGGGTGGAAGCAGTCGTACAACGCCGGATACACCGACGCCAACGGTAAGTACGCCGGCGGGTCCGAGATCATGCACATCGCAGCCCACAAGGGCAAACTCTACGCATTCAACGGGTATTGGACCGACGGTCATTTTCCAAAGCAGTCGGCGCAGGTGCTCCGGCTCGATTCGGCGGATGGCTCCTGGCAGGTGGACCTGGAGACAAACTCCACCGGGTTCGTTCACATGAAAGGCAACATACTGAAATCCATCACGTTCAAGACCGACAAGCGCGCCGGGAAGATCGATGCGACGGTCCTGATCGCGGCCTCTCAAGCCAACAACGTCAACAAGCAGGGTCACGGCGCGGTTAGCGTTTTCGTTCGAGACGACGCCACGGGCAAATGGCGCCACTCGCTACAGCAGATCGGCACGCGGCGAAAGGTCCGGCGGGTACCCCGCGACATTGAACTCTATCGCGATTCGAAAACGGGCGTCGACCGGGTATTCCTTCTCGTTGGCGATCCGGGCATTATTTCGGGCGTTTACAATTCGGCTACGAAGAGTATCGAGTGGGACCCCAAACCCGAACACCCCGCCGACGGGTCGACCTTCCCCGCCCGCCCGCTGGGGATAACCGAGGCCAACGGCAGACTCTACTTTTCAGTTGCGGGCAAGATCTTTGTCCGCACCGACGGCGACAAGCCGAAGTGGTCGGTGGCTTACGAGATTCCGGGGAAGGTGAATACAGACGTTGGTGGTATCAGGGGGTTGAGTACTATCGCCAATCCGAACGGTCCGGGAGAGTCGATCATTTTTGTATGGACTCCCATCGGCCGGTGCCGCGGCGATATCAAGCGCCTCGACGGGGTCGGGCTCAAGGAAACAAATGAGACGACCTTGAGGGCTTTGTTTGACGCGGAGTTCAAGACCTCCGGCGCCAATGCGAAGTTCAGCCTGGGCGGGTACAACAGGTTCTTCCCCGTAAAAGACCCTCGCACGGAAAAGATGGTGCATCTTGTGGGTTTTGAACAGCGGATCAATGCGTCGGATGAGGCCATTAAATGGAATCATTACTACAAGGGCGCCATGTACAGTATCCGCACTGAAAAGCAGCGGTACTCGACCCGTGAGGTTAACGGGCGATGGGGTCCGTCCAAACCGGTCCTTGTCGCCCCCCGCGCATTTGCAAACTCCCCCTTCAAGGGCGAAGAGAACGTGATCTACTTCGGCGGACACGACGCCAACGGGAGCAAGTCCACCGACATGGCGTGGATCTTCAAAGCTGACGTTAAAACGGTTCTGGGGTATGACTCCGGGCGATAGTAGACACCGCTTCTACTTGTTGCGTATTGTCGAAAGATTCAGATCGGCGGCGACTGCGTGTATCCTCGCCGCCAACCATCCGGGTTCCATCGACTCGAACCATCTGACGATAAGCCCTCTTCGTTTCGGACCGGAGAACAGGTATCTGGCGACCAGACCCATTCGCAGCGCCGACGCGTCGTCAACTTTCGGGTCGGACGCGGCGATGGTCTTCATCTGATCGATCAGACATTCCAGTTCCGTCCCGCTGTATTTATCGGCGCCGTCATCGGGATTGGTTTGAAATGGGTATAGCAGGCAGGCGGCTGCGGGGATATCGCCACCGTTAACCGTGAACACGCGCAGGCGGCGTTTACCGCCACCGGGTTGGACTACCAGGAACTTGAACTCCTCAACCGGTCTGACGTACTTGAACGCGGACTTTTCGAACTCGGCGAGGCGTCCGAGGCGGGCCTTTATCGCCGATGCCCGCTCAAATTCCAACTTACCCGCCGCATGCGTCATCTCGTCGCGCAAACGATCTCCCAAAGCATCCCGGCGGCCGGCGGCGAAATCCGTCGCTTCCGTCACGGCGCTGAGGTATCGATCGAGCCCGACAGTTCCATCGCACAGCGGCAGGCAGCGGTTCATCTGTCCGTACGAGCATCTCTGCGCGTCGGGCGCGTGGGCGAGGTTACGGTGGTCCCTGCACAGGTCGAAGGCGTCCCGCAGGGCGATCACGAACCCCTCGGCGTCGCTTCCCTTGATGAACGGTCCGAACGAACGGGTCGGTCGGCCGGGAAGCTTTCTCGATCGCCAGAAACGCGGGTACTTTTCGCCGGGATTGATGTGTACGAACCACGGAGGCTTCCAGTTTATCTGAGCGGCGTACTTGTCCGGCCAGATCGCGCGGGCGATCTCCAACAGACACAGATCGGCCTCGAATGCCCCCGCGCTGAGTTTCCACGACACGCTGGTGGTGATGCGTCGCAGGTCGGCGGATTTCTTCAGGCGCTCGTCCGCCGGTTCGTCAAGGCGTGTTCCCACCCGCCGGCGGATATTGGCGGCGGTTATCAGTTGGATGGGACTATCCCCCGCGGCCAGCAGCACCACCCCCCTCTTGCCCGGAATCTTGGCCAGTTGGGCATCGTCAAGTGTTCCGACGACCTCCAACCGCCCGTCGAACATGAAGTCCCAATTGCTCATGTGACCTTAATAGGGGGCGCTACCCTGTTTACCTATTCTGAACAGGTGAGCAGGTGATCAGTAGACCGCAGGCAAGCCTGCTCTAGTGTGACATTCTGTCACACTAAACCCACATACCAGTTATCTTGCCCTGGAATACCTGCCGCTCGCCGACGTATCCCTGGAGCTGCCCTACGCAGCGTCGAGGGCGATGTTCGAGTAATTGGCCCAGAAAGACCAGGCGATCTCCGGGCACTACCGCGCCGCGGAACTTCACGTCAGTAACTCCGCCAAAGCCCAGGAAGCCTTTGTCAGGTTCCATTTTCATCACGAAATAGCTGACGAGTTGAGCGGCGGCCTCGATCATCAGCACGCCGGGGAACAGCGGACGCCCCGGGATGTGTCCCTTAACCCAGAACTCGTCGTCGCGCGTCTGACGGTATCCGATAATTTGCCCGGCCTCGGCGTCGTGATGGATAATTCCGTCCAGCAGCATGAATTCGTGGCGGTGCGGATTGACCTGGTAGATTTCCTCCCGGGTGATAATTGTTTTGTTGAGGTCAATGTTCGAAATATCAAACAGCATTTTTGCGGGCATGGTCTGGTTCCTGATCCGGGGGATTAGATTTTAGGACTTAATTTAGTCGAACATCACTTTTTTAAGCACATCCGGCAGATCGGTGACGCACATTTCCTGCGGGACGGGCAGTTGGCAGGTGGCGGCAAGGAAGCAGGAGTCTTCAAGTGATACATCGCTGCGTCCGCGGCTGGCGCGAACGTCCGATTCGTCAACGCCGATCACAGACGGATCGTAACCGAGCGCCGCGGAAGAGCCCTGTTCATCGCTCCTGCGCCAGCGCGGGGCGAACCAGGCGCCACTGCGGGCGACGGCCACCCGCTCGCCGGCGCGGTCGTGTCCGAGACCGGAGCAGAACATCTCGCTGCGGGGCAGAATCGCGTCGATGCCTTCGGTATCCGCCAGTGCGGACGCGGCACGGTCGGCGGCGGTTTCGTCAACGCAGTACAAGTGGGCGAACTGGTGATCGACCAATGCAATGGCGTCGCTGGCTTCGATATCGACCTGGATCCCGTCGGGTGTTTCCCTGACCGCCATCAAACCGGCGTCGCGCAGGGCAAGGTTGGGGCATGCGGCAAGTGTTACGTCGGAGTATCCGCCGTCGCTGACGACCACAACCTCCCCACCATCGCCACGCACAACGTCGGCGAGTTGGTGCGCCCATTGATCTACGTCGCCAAGTGCCTCGCCCGCCGAAGCAGTGTTGTCGACAACACCCCCGCGAACGAGTTCGAAATCCACGCCGGGCAAGTAAACCCACATTAGGTCCGGTCTGTCGCTGCGCCATATCTCGCCGGCGGCGCTTGCGATCCATTCGGCGCCGCGCCAGGAGGCGGTCGGTCCGGAAAGGCTGTCGCAGTCAAACTCCCCGCACGTCTCGGCGAGGCGGTCGTAGAGTCCGGCCGGCTGGTGGGAGACTCTCCCGCCACAGCACGCGTACGTGCTGGCGCCAAGCATTATGTCTCCACCACCGGCAAGCGGGTTCGACCAGAACACAAGCGCCACTGACGGCGAGGCGGGTAAGTCCCGCTCGTGCCAGAAGCGTCTCTTGCTCAGCAGCGTATTGGACCGCTCGGCGAGGCTCAGCTTCTTGCTCTGGCGCCTGAAAACTCCCCCCGCGATCACACCGTGCTGCCCGGGGTCGCGCCCGGTTGTCATCGAGGCCTGGACACTCGCAGCCACCGCGGGCAGCGTCGGGCGCATCGCGCCGTCGGCGGCGGGAACGAGCGAATCGACCCACAGGCCCGACTGCCCGGCGAGCAGGCGTCGCGAGAGTCCGGCAATGTCAATTATGCATATGCGTTTCATTTCAAGTCCGGGCGGTTTGTCTTTGCTCCGGTCCTCATGACAGGTATCATACTAATACAAGAGCCCGTTGGCGATGACAAACAATTTCATACTATGCGGCGGTTTGATATGCAGAAGCTTACGACATACATCCTGGCACTGTCGGCGCCGGTCGTTGTTGCTGTGCTTGCATCATCCAGTTCAACCGCCGTCGGCGATGAGGCCCGCGGGAAGCTGAAATTCGATCGCCTGCAGGAGGCAAGTTTCCAGTTTCGTCATTCACTTGGCGACCGCGTGAAGGCCAACGTGGACAAGTGGCTGCTGGCCGCCCCAAAGGACAATCCCGGTCTACTGGACATGTTCGCTCGACGCGACGCGGGCAAGCGGATCAACCTCGTGCCCTGGGCCGGTGAGTTTGTCGGCAAGTACCTCATCTCGGGCGTCCAGGCTATGCGAATGTCCGCCGATGTCCGCCTTCGCAAAACGCTTTCGGAAGTGGTGAGCCGATTGCTCGCACTTCAGGCGCCTGACGGTTACCTCGGCCCCTGGCCGAAGCGCGAGCGCCTGGCGGGGCATTGGGATCTGTGGGGGCACTACCACGTTATGCTGGGTCTGATGCTCTGGCACGAGCACACCGGAGATGACAAGGCGATGCAAGCGGTCCGCAAGGCCGCCGACCTGATCTGCAAAACGTACCTGGACACCAATCGTCGCGTTCACCAGGCCGGTTCGCACGAGATGAACATGTCTGTTATTCACGTGTTGGCGCGTCTGGGTCGCAAGACCGGCGAGAAACGCTACCTCCGGATGTCCATGGATATCCTCGAGGATTTCGAGAAGGCGGGCGATTATTTTCGCACCGGACTGAAAGGTACCGAGTTCTTCCGGACGCCCAAACCTCGCTGGGAGAGCCTGCACGCCCTGCAGGGCATGGTCGAACTGTACCGAATCACCGGCGATGAGCGATTCCGAAAGGCGTTCCTGCATCACTGGGCATCCATGCGCCGCTTCGACATGCGCAACACGGGCGGATTCTCGTCAGGTGAAAAGGCCACGGGCAATCCCTACGCCAATTCGCCCATCGAGACCTGCTGCGTGATCGCCTGGGAAACAGTCATGCTCGATGCCCTCCGCCTGACGGGAGATGCGACGATCGCCGACGACATCGAGCTGACGACGTTCAACGCCCTCACCGGCGCGCAGCATCCGTCGGGCGCATGGTGTACCTACGACACACCCATGAACGGGCGCCGCATCCCGTCGCACGTCAGCATCCGGTTCCAGGCCCGCAAGGACACGCCGGGCCTGAACTGCTGCTCGGTGAACGGACCGCGAGGGCTCGGGATGCTCAGCGAGTGGGCGGTCATGAGCGCAGGCGACCGGATCGTGGTGAACTACTACGGACCCATGCGCGCAAAGATGACGCGCGGTGACAAGACGCCGATCGCCATCGACGTCAAGGGCGACTACCCGATCGGCGATACGGCCTCGGTTATCGTCGATACGACGCCGACCGGGGAACTGACACTGTGTCTGCGGATACCGAAATGGTCAACGGGCACGCGGGTGTCTCTAAACGGCCGGCCCGTCGAAGGCGTCAAACCGGGAACGTACCTCCAACTGCGGCGCCGATGGAGCAAAGGCGACAAGGTGACACTGCGATTCAATCTCGCCGTGCGATACGTCGCGGGCGACCTCGAACAACTCGGGCGCATCTCGCTGTACCGCGGACCGATCCTGCTGACCAACGATGAGCGATTCGCGGCGAAGCGTTTGGCTTCGCTGGATGCATCGAAACTGGGCGGGGCGAGGCTGGCGGTCATGGATAGAAAGACCGCCGCGGCGGCAGGAGAGTATCCGCCCTGGCTGCTGGTCGACGTACCCGCCGCGGATGGTACTCTCGTGCGGTTGTGCGATTTCGCCAGCGCCGGTGCGACCGGGCGGGGCTATCGTTCGTGGCTGGCGGCTGAAAAATCCCGCCCGCCGGCGCCCGTCGGGTTCAGCCCCGCCAACGGGCAAGGCGTTGCGACCGGGGCGATTCGCTTTCGCCTTTGGCGCCCGATCGCCGCGGCGAAAGACAAGTGCAGCGGGACGATCCTGATCTCCGATTCGCCGGCTTTCAAACAGGTCGCACTGAGGCACGATTTTACCGCTCCGCGACGGACCTTCGTTCCATCAAAGCATACCCGCAAGCTCAAACCCGGAGTTCTCTACTACTGGAAAACCATCGCTCGCAACGCTTTCGGATCGACCGAAAGCATCCCGCCACACAGGCGGTTCGTCATCGACCCAACCCTGGCGCCGGAACCGGACACGCCCGAAACGCCTTATGGGCAGCGGACCAAAGACCAGATGGTGGTTCACGCCCCGCTGGCCGGCGAGGTGAAGCCCGCCTTTGGTCGGATAATTCATGCCCGCGGATGGAAACCCGCGCCTGGTGTGGACGGTAAGCCCAAAGGCGCCATCGAGCTCGACGGGAAGACCGGGCGGGTAGTCTTTGGGCTGGCGGCGTTTCCCGAGCGCGACTTCACCGTGTCAATCTGGGTGGCCGTCACCTCGCTTCCGAAAACGAACTACGGGCAGGTCTTCAGCGCGTGGTGTCGCGGAATGGACGACCCGCTGCGCCTGGTGGTCCACAAGGGCAGGCTGCACGCCCGGATCGAGGCGGGGAAATTCTACGGTACTGAAGGACTCCCGATCCAACCCGGTAGGTGGTTCCACGTGGCGGCGGTCAAACAGGGCCCGAAACTCACACTTTACGTAAATGGCAAGGCCCATGCGTCCACCAGGGCGCCCGAGACTATCAGAACGCTCGCCGAAGACTTCGCCATCGGCGGCAATCCTCACTTCAGCGGGCCTGAGTATCTCGCCGCCCGGCTGGCCGACCTGCGCTTCTACGCCAAAGCCCTGTCGGTGGCGGAAGTCGGGAAGATCTTCAAATCGGCCGGGACACGATGACCGTCTCTTCGGTCGTCAACTGCCCGTAAGCTTTGGCTGGCTGTGAAGGATGGCAATATGGTATGCTGTGGCGCGGAGTAATTCGTTCGTATGTCAGACCATCCCGCACGAAGCATTAAGTAATTCAGAATGCGAAAGCTCACAATATACATCCTGGCGCTGCCGGCTGCGGTCATTGTTGCGGTGCTTGCAACGGCCAGGCTCGGACCTGAAACCGCCACCGCGGAAGTCAAAATCCCGCCTCCCCCAAAAAAGAAGAAGACCAGCAATCTCGATTTCTGGTTGAACGAGGCGACAACCGCCCCTGCCAGCCGCCCGGCCGATAAATCGACGGATGCGGGCGGTAATCCGTTTTCGGGCAAGGGGCGTCCCTTCCGCCCCGACGCGGTTCCAGGCGTTATCGAAATGTCAGACGGCAGGCAGTTGCCCGGTTGGCTTTACACTACGCGCGACAAGCCGTGGGTCGTCTTCGATCCCGCGTTGGAGCGCTGGCGACAGATACCGTTCATCACGGTCCTGAGCATCACCGCCGTGGTCACCGAGGAGAAGTACGTGCTGCAGTGGCGGTGGAAAGGCATGGGTGAACCCGAGAAGGTTTTCACCGGCAAGAGATTCCCGTACCGGAGATTCCTCTGGAAGTTCCACCTGATCGACGGCAGCGAGGTAAAGGGAGCTGTCAAAGGTCAACCCATCTGGGTCCGCTGGGACAGCAAAGCTACCGGGCCCATGGTCCTCCACGAACGCGACAAGGGCAAGATCGACGTGAAACTCGAAGACGTTCACTACGTCAGGAAGATCGTGGTCTCGACAAAGATGCGCGACGCGGTCCTGGAAGATCGCAAAGCCCAAGCCGCAACTCGCCCCGCAACAAAATGAAGGATATGCTGTGACAGACACGCCAAAGCCCAAGACTCCAGGTACGTACTCAAAGTGCGCGAGATGGTGGCCGGTCCTGATCGCTCCGGCGGCGCTGGTGATCTGGGTGCTTGTTGCAGAACGGTTCGAACAAGGCGAGGTGAAGGTTTTCTCCGAACCGATAAGCCCTCCGCTGCTGGCGCTCGCCGCGGTGATATTCGCGTTTCGGGCATGGCGCACGGGCAACCCGCTTTGTGCGGTCCTGGCGGGACTGGCGGTCGCGTTCACCTGCCGCGAGATCCACTTCAAAGGGACGGACGTCGGGATCAAAGTGGCGTTGGGCGTGCTGGCGGTGTGGACGGTTCTCTGGCGAAAGCGTTTGATTGTGGCGGCCCGCAATATCGCACACGTTCGGTGGGTGGCGGCGGCGGCTTTGATGTACGTGCTGTGCAGGATCGTCGAGAAGCGAGCTTTCAGCGCCGAACACCTCGGTATTATCCCCAATGAAGACCTGATTCACGTCACTTTGGAGGAGGGCCTGGAACTGGTGGCACACTTGCTGCTTCTGCTGTCGGCAGTTATGGGCGGTTGGAAAGCCGCGATCCGCCGCGGCGAGGCAAATCGCCCGACGCCCCAATCCGCACCGAAATAACCCGGACCGCGACCTCAGCGCGACAATCTTGTCTGCTGGAAGAAAAAAAACTCTTTCCGACATAAAATTATCGCCCGCCGTTAACCTCCTGCCACTACAGCACTACCGGGCCGGCAAGGACAGGTGGGATCTCTGAAGTCATTAAACCCGGATTTCCTGGTTTAGGTTTCGTCCTTGGGTATAATAGAGCATCG
>CAZSLS010000175.1:0-15007 GCA_964607575.1 uncultured Planctomycetaceae bacterium
ATTAGTCATTAGTGATTAGTGGCGAGGGGCGACTTGGCCATATATCCATATCTCTACTAATGACTAATGACGCTCTGACCCCATACGTGCATGAATGCCAGAAAAATGCCTCGCACACTAGCCCCCGTGACGTGATACAATCTCCCGGGGCGTCCGCGATGGTCGCGGGCGCCGGTTCATCTGGACAATCCCCGATAATGGGTTCTACGGAGACGAAGATATGAGAAAAATCGGTCAACAATCCGCAACGAAGCCCTTGTGGGCCTGTTTGGTTACGATCACCTGTCTGGCTTTAGGCGCCCTGGCGGCGGAGAGAATCCCCAAGCCCGGCAAGATCACGCCGCCCACCAAGCAATGGATATCCAAGGTCAGGCAACTTGCACCGGCTAAAGCAACCGTCACGCCCAAGGCTAAGCGCAAGGTGCTGGTCTTCTCGGTGGCCACCGGATACCAGCACGCCTGTATTCCCCACGTCATTGAAGTCCTGAAGGTTCTCGGTGCCAAGAGCGGCGCCTTCGAACCGACCTTCAGCACGGACATCGAGATGTTCTCGCCGGATAAGATCAAACAGTTCGACGCGGTCATTCTCCAGAACACGTGCTCCAACAACCCCAAGCGGAACCTGTTTCTCGACATCCTCACCGCCAGGGGCAGGGGCCTGACCAAGAAACTCGGCGAGAAGTTCAAGCACCTGACCCCCGCCCGGCAGGCCGCCCGTGCCGCCGAGTTGGAAAAGAGCCTTCTGGACTACGTTGCAGGCGGCGGCGGGCTGGTGGGAATCCACGGCGCCATCGTGACGTTCAACACGTCCGACAGGTTCGGCGACGCGATCGGGGCGCATTTCAGCTATCACCCCAGGAGCCAGGAACTGACACTCAAACCCGCCGAGCCCGACCATCCGCTGCTGAAGGCCTTCGGCGGCGAACCGTTCATCCATACCGACGAATGCTACATGATGAAGGGCAAGGCATACGCGGCGAAGAACTTCCGCCCGATGCTGGCGATCGAGAGCAAAAAGGTCAAGGGCGCCCGCAAGGGCGCCGACGAAATCATCTACGCCTCGTGGATCAAGAAATACGGTAAGGGGCGCGTCTTTTACGTGAGCCCGAGCCACTTCCCCCACAGCTACCACAGCTCGGTCCTGCTGCGATACTACCTTGACGGTATCCAGTACGCCCTGGGCGACCTGAAGTGCGACGATTCGCCCGTGAAAAAATAGGTTCATGACGGAATAGTGAGGGTATCTGTTCCGGGTTCACTCCGACGAGACGTGGATAAAGTGACCATATGAAACAGTCTCTACATGCCGTCACCGGGGCTTTCGGGTACTCCGGGAAGTACATCGCCATGCGTCTGCTCGATCTTGGCCATGAGGTTATCACCCTGACCAACTCGCCGGACCGGGCGAACCCCTTCGACGGGCGGGTCAAACCATACCCCTTCAACTTCGATAACCTCGACGAACTTACGCAAAGCCTTCGGAGCGTGTCGGTGCTTTACAACACGTACTGGGTTCGATTCAATCACAAACTATTCAAGCACGCCGACGCGGTCAGAAACACCGAACGGCTGTTTGAGGCCGCCAAAACCGCCGGTGTCGAGAGAATCGTTCACGTCAGCATCACAAATCCATCCGAGGATTCACCGCTGGAGTATTTCAGCGGAAAGGCAAAACTCGAACGGGCGCTGGCGGAGACCGGCGTCTCCCACGCGATTCTCCGCCCGACAGTCCTGTTCGGCAAGGAGGACATACTGATCAACAACATCGCCTGGGCCTTGCGACGCCTTTGGGCCTTCGGCGTATTCGGAAGCGGAGAGTACCGCCTGCAGCCAATCTACGTTGACGACCTTGCCGCCCTGGCCGTAGAACAAGGCGCCAAGCGAGACAATGTCACTATTGACGCCATCGGCCCGGAAACGTTTACATATCGCCGGCTGGTAGAAGTTATTGGCGAGGCGATCGGCAAGAAGAGACGCGTGATTTCAGTTCCGCCGGCGATTGGATATCTTGCCGGATGGATTCTCGGAAAGTGTGTTGGCGACGTCATGATCACCCGTGAAGAGGTCAAGGGATTGATGGCTGACCTTCTTCATGTAGATTCTCAGCCTGCGGGGACCACGCGTTTGACGGACTGGATTCGAGCCCACGCCGATTCACTTGGCAGGAAATACACAAGCGAACTTGCTCGCAGAATAGACAGGACTGTGGAATACCAGGGCAACTAACCCGCCGGTGCAGCGGGCGGCGATGCTGACCGGAACGTTGGCAATACGGATTCCGGTAAACGCGGACGTCAGAGCCAAATGGATATGAAGATAGTCATCCGTGATTTCAGGTGTGGTGATGAGGCCGATGTCTACTCTCTCGTTGAGACGGTGTTGGGGGAGTATGGCCTCGGTATGGACCCGGACTCGACGGACAGGGACCTCGCCGACATTCAAGCGGAGTATGTGGATTCCGGCGGAACGTTTCGAATTGTCGAAATAGATGGCGAGATCGCCGGTTCTTACGGACTCTACCCGGTCTCCGAGAAAGCGTGCGAGTTGCGCAAGATGTACCTGCTGTCTTCGTACCAGGGCCAAGGCATCGGACGGAAAATGATGCAAGACCTGCTGTCGTGGGCCGGGGAATCAGGGTTTACGGAAATCGTTCTCGAGACGAATTCCGTTCTCGATCGAGCGGGAAAGCTGTACGTACGATACGGATTTGTGCCTTACGAACCTGAGCATCTTTCGGATCGGTGTAACATGGCAATGCGCCTGAAGCTCTAACCAATCGCCGCCGTCCTCTCATTTTCCGGCTTTCAAGATTCTGCAGGCGAAGATTCCTCCGGCCGTGCCGCCCGGGTGGGCCTGGAACTTTATTGTCACCTTCTTCTTGCCCTTGGTCATGTTGGCGGGAACTGCGTACGTTACGTCCATGAACTCGCCCGGCTTGGATCCATTGAGCTTCTGGGTGGCGATCTTCTTGTCGTCGATCAGGATGTCGAACACCCTGCCCCCGTCTCCGCCCCAATATTTGACGATCGCGCAGACCGGCTTATCGCCCGGCACCTTCATGTCATACGAGAACCATCCGCCCCCGCGTGCGTCGCGCCACTTGCCCCCGAACGCCGAACCCGAACCGGATCGCTCGCCTTTCTGATTGTGGGCGCGTTCCAGCGGCGAGCCGGGCGTGACCAGGTCGATCGTCGCGGCGTCAAGTTCCTTGAGCTTTTGGGCGGCGGCCTGGCGGGCGGTAAGTTCCTTGGCCCAGGCGGCCTTGCTGAAGAGCTTCCAGTACACCGTGAAACGCTGATGGTGCATCTGGTGAAGTGGAATGAGAGAGACATCCTTCGGCTTGCCGACGTTCTGCGTCTTGAACTTCAGCGACTTGGGGTCGGTGCGCTTGACCCAGGTCGACGGGTCTCTGGAATCGATGACAAACGCGGGCACGGCGGGCACCTTGTCGCCGGAGTACTGCTTGTTATGCCCGCAGTTCAGGCTCTTGGGCATGCCCTCGGTTCCCAACTCGCCGGCAAGGACCAGCGGACCGAACATGACCACGCCGAGGTTCTTGTCATCGCGGGCGGTGTACAGGTGCAGGCTCATCGGCAGGCGGACGTTGATCTTGTCGCCGTCCTTCCATTGGCGCGTCAGGGACAGGTAGCTTTGGGGCTTGGCCTCGACCTTTTCGCTCTTACCGTTGACCGAAACCTCGACGCCCTTCGTCGCCCAGTACGGCACGCGAATTCTGATATTCAGCTTCTGGGGCTTCTTCATCGACAGCGTAATGGTAGTCGTGTCGGACTGCGGGAATTGGGTTTCCTGTCGGACGGTGACGCCCTTTTCCTTCCAGTCGAGTTGCGAGGCGATAAAGAGGTTAACCCACAGCCCCTCGGTATCCTGGTAGTAGATCGTCTCACCGTATCTGGAGTGGTTTTCGAGCCCCGTACCCACGCAGCACCACATGGAGTTGAAGTCCGTGCTGTATGTCTTGAAGTGCCCGGGGCGCATCGAATAAAAGTAAGTCACGCCGCCACTCTTGGGGTCCTGCGAGCCGAGGATATGGTTGTAGAGTGCCCGCTCGTAGTAGTCCATGTACTTCGCACCGGGTCGCCATGAGAACACGTGGCGAGTGAGCTTCAACATGTTGTATGTGACGCACGTTTCGGTGCTGTCCCAGTTGAGGTACTTGGCTTCGGCGCCGGCGGCCCGGAAATGTTCGTGGAAGTCCACGCCTCCCGGTGCGAACGATCGCGTATCGACTGCACGGTCCCAGAAGTAGCGGGCGACGGTCCCCATGCGTTTATCGCCGGTCAGGTCGTGCAGGCGTGCGGCGCCGATGATCTTGGGAAGCTGCGTGTTGACGTGCTTGCCCTTCAGTTCGTCCTTCTCCGCAGCCAGCGGATCGAATATCTGCTTGTGATTGAAGCGCCTGGCGAGAGTCAGGTAGTCCTTGTTGCCCGTAAGAGCGTGCATCTCGGCCATCGATTCGTTCATCCCGCCATACTCGGCGCGAAGCGACTTCTGGAACAACTCGTCGCTCAGAACGTCGGTACCCTTCTTTGCCCAGTCGGCGAACTTCCGCGCCACATCGAGTGCCTGCTTGTTCCCGGCGTAAGTATATGCGTCCATCAGGCCCGCATAGGTCTTGTGCAGAACGTACCAGGGCACGTACCCGCCGGCGAGACCCCATTTGTGAACCCTGAACTTCTTGGAAAACGCTTCTTTCCAAACCTCGGTGCGGACCGATCCGGCGTATCCGTTACCGTGTTTGGCCTGGGCCTTGGCGATCTCGGAGACCATGTAGTCGACACGTTTCTTGAGTTCCTTGTCGCCGGTGGATGCATACATCATCGCGCAGGCGCTGATGTAATGTCCCGACGTATGCCCGACAACATCCTTCTTCTCCCAACCGCCGTAACGCTCGCCCTTGGTCTTCATGCCCGCTCGCTCGTGGAACGGCCAGAGGAAACGGTCCGCATCGAGCCTGAGCAGATACGCACGGTTGATCTCCATCGCCTTCTTGAAGGGGCCTTCCAGCAGGCTCACCCGTGCCAGCGGGAACGGTTTGGCTTTCACGACCGACGCCGTCTCAGCCGCCGAAATGAACGGGCAGCCAATCGAGAGAGTTATCACTGCAATCATCAACACGTGTGTCGTTTTCATATCAGATTCCTTGTCTTGGCGGGTCTTTCCGAAGATTGTACCGCTTCTCTGGGGAACATCAACGCAGTTCTTGGTTCGACCAGACTATCCGCGGGTGTCCATATTGACAACCGCAGATCAAACCGCGACAATGCCTCGCATGCCCCGATCTGCTGCGGGGGAGATCGAACGCCCCAAATCCAGAATAAAGGTGAGCCAATGAACCGGACAATTGCGATTGTATTGGTTTCGATCCTGGTAGTCGGTCTGTTCGCCGATGGAGCGAGCGCCGATCCTGCGAGCGATTTTGAAGCCCTCTTCGGAGCCGAGGCGAAGAAGGCGGCAGCAACCAGGATCAAAAGCGACGATGTCGCCCTGGCTGCCAAGTTTCTGACCGCGGCCGCCGGGGCGCCCGACTCTCCGGAGTTCCAGGTGCTGCTCTACGAGAAAGCCTACGAGTTCGGGATGAAGTCAAAGGGCGGATATCCCCATGCCATCGCGGCGGTGCGTCGCCTGGCTGCGGCCGATCCGAAACGACAGGATGAGTGCGAGAAAAAGTTGCTGGCGGTTCACGATCTGGCGTACCGCACCGCTCGGGGCAAGGACCGCGTCGCGGCCGGTCAGATGTTGTCGGGATATCTGCTGTCGCTGGCCGACGCACGGGCCGCATCCGGAAACACCAGCGAAGCACTGACGATCTATCGACGGGCGCACGTGGTCGCAAAGTCAATACGCTCGAAAAACGCAAAGATCATCGTCGAGAAAATCAACGCCGTCGTCACACGCCAGCATCTTGACCGCAGAATCGCGGCGCTCCAGAAGGTTTTGAAGGACAAGCCCGACGACAGCCGCACAGCCAAGCAACTTCTGATGATGATCCTGATCGAGAGGAACGACCCGCAAGCGGCGATGGAACTCCTACCCGCCGCCGACGCCGACGAAGCAACCAGAACGTTCATAACCTTGGCGACCAAGACATGGGAAGATCTTCCCGAGGACACCTATATCGATCTGGGCGACTGGTATCGGCAACTGTCGAAAAGGACGTCGGGCATCGCTCGCCTGCGAATACTGACCCGGGCAAGAGCCTACTACCAGACGTATCTGACCCTCCGCGGCAAGGCCGACGCCTCGGCGCTGCGGGCAACCATGCCGATGAAAGCGCTGGACAAGGAACTCGCGACCGCCGGGCGGATCGACTGCGGGTATCGCCCGCCTCCAAAGGGCGTCACCAGAGCACTGGCGCAATGGACGAGAAAGCGGGACGCCCTGCCGGTGAAAGAACGCATGGGCGCGCTGCTGAAAAAACTGGCGGAGGTCAACGGCGGAAGCGCGGTCAAGGCCAAGGGATTCACTATCCGGCAAGATCGAATCGTCAGCATCAAATTCGATGACGACAAGAACATAGCATCCATAGGACCGCTGTACCGAATGAAGCTCACGGAACTGAGTCTCCGCGCCACCACGGTCGAAGGCCTCCAACCGCTTGAGGGCATGAAGCTGACGAAGCTGAATATCAGAACCTGCCCGAAGCTGCGCAGCCTGGAGGGTCTGCAGGGTATGGAGATCACCAGCCTGGATCTCTACGGTAACAGGCTGATAGACGATCTGACGCCGCTTGGAGGACTGCCCCTGACCTCCCTTCTAATCCGAGGCTTGCCGGTCAAGACTCTCAAGGGTCTGGAGGGAATGCCTCTTGATACGCTCGGCGTTTACGACTGTGCCAAACTGGAGAGCATCGAAGCACTGGCCGGAGCTCCACTGCGCAAACTGAACATAGCCAACTGCTGGCGTATCAAGAATCTCAAGCCGCTTCGCGGCCTGCCGCTGACCAACTTGAACACCAACACCCTGCCTCCGGGCCAGTTCGCACTGCTGAAAGGCATGCCGCTGAAAGTCTTGTGGATCAGCGGCTGCAAGATAAAGAACCTCAGCGCTCTGCGAGGAATGAAGCTGACGGTCCTGTCTCTGCAAAACTGCAAGACCATCGAGAGCATCCGCGGCATCGAGAAGATGCCCTTGGAGAAACTGTATTTACAGGGAACGAAATTCGCCACCCAACAAGTAGCCGATGGATTGAAAAAGAAGATACCGACGCTGAAGAAAGTTCAGATCAAGTAGCCTCCGGTCACAATGATGACCACATAACGAAAGCAGGCCGAACCATGCGAATCTTTACGTTTTGCGTTCTTGTCGGAACCGTTTGTGCTGCGGGAGTCCTGGCGGCGGACAAGCCGAAGCTCCGCAGGGGTCACGCCCAAAAACCCGAAGCCGCCGCCAAGGAACTCGAGCAGTTCAAGGCGTCGTATTCGGATCTGGACGGCTGGAAGAAGCGGAAAGAACGCATCATCGCCGGGATCCTCAAGGGCGCCAGGCTCACAACGCTGCCGAAGAAGACGCCGCTCAAGCCGCAGTACTTCAAGAAACGCGCGTATAAAGGATACACCGTCGAGAATATGGCGTTTCAGAGTTCGCCGGGTTTTTACGTAACCGGGTCGCTCTATCGCCCCACCGAACACAAGGGCTCGCTGGCGGGGATACTCTGCCCCCACGGACATGGCGGACGGTTCAACGCTGCGCGGCAGACGCGATGCGCGGTGCTGGCGCGGATGGGGGCTGTTGTCTTCCTGTACGATATGGTCGGATACGGTGACTGGAAGGAGGCCGGCTGGTCGCACAACAGGACCCCGGAGGTTCTGCGGTTGCAGACGTGGAACAGTATCCGGGCGGTCGATTTCCTTCAATCGCTGAAAGGCGTCGACGCAAAACGGATCGGCATGACGGGCTGTTCGGGCGGCGGTACCCAGACGTTCGTGCTGACAGCGATTGACGATCGTGTTGCGGTGTCGGTACCGGTCTGCCAGGTATCAACTCATTTCTTCGGCGGGTGCGTCTGCGAAAGCGGTATGCCGATCCACTGGGGCCCGAACCACAAGACCAACAACGCCGAGATCGCGGCCCTGGCGGCCCCGCGCCCGCAACTGGTGGTCTCAAACGGTAGTGACTGGACGAAGTTCATACCCAAAACCGGATTCCCCTACATCAAGCACGTGTACAATCTTTACGCCGCCGGCGACAAGGTCGAGAACGCACACTTCGCCAAAGAGAAGCATGACTATGGCGTCTCCAAGCGGATGGCGGCGTATCCATTCCTCGCCAAACACCTGAAACTGAACCTCAAAGCCGTGCAGGGCGCCGGCGGTAAAATCGACGAATCGTTCGTGGTAGTCGAGGAGTACAAAGACCTCCTGGTATTCGGACCGGACAACCCGCGTCCGAAAGACGCCGTCAAACCAAACACGCGATTACCTTAACGGCGTGGCAGGTGAAGAACCTATTTCTTCGCAAGAAACTCTTTTGCCGCGGCGACTGTTTTTTCGTCTTTCGTAATAGTCAGGGCTTCTTTTACTGCTGCGACGGCGGCTTTGCGGTGTTTGGGGTTCATTTTCGGTGCGGTGGCGATTGCTGCTCGGGCGGCGTATTCGCTGATGTTTCCGAACTTGCGTTTGTCGCTTTTCTTCATCCAGTCGGAAGCCATCGCCAGCGATTCGAGCGTTGGCGACCATTGAAGCTCTTCCAGCGCTCCGCGAGCGCCGGCGCCGCGCGGGTCGAGCGCGGCGAGTTCTTTCAGGATACGGAACTTCTCAGCCGCTGAAGAATCTCCGGATATTGCGCGCCTGACACAGGCCGAGAATATCTCGCCGCGATTGCGGTTTCTCTCGGTTTTGGCGGCCATCGCATACAGGACGTCCATCGCCTTGGGATCGGGCGAGCCGGCCAGCGCCTCGAACGCCGCCCTTCGCACGTCGCGACTTTCGCTGGTGGTTGCCGCAACCACGGCGCCCAGTGCCATCGGACCGCCCATCTGTCCAAGTACGCCGATCACCGCGCACCGCGAGGAGTCTTCTTTCGTTTCACCGAGCGCGGTTATTACGGGCACAGCGGCCCGATCGATATCTTTTGCGGTATGGCAGGCGGTGACGATCGCGTTGGCTGCGAATTGCCGCTCGCGGGGGGTGCGGGCTTTAACGATCAAGTCAGCCAGCATTGGTATCGCCTTGGCGCCGCCGATTGCGCCAACGGCTTCGATCGCCGCGGCCCGCACGATTTCATCTCTGCTCACCAGATACTTCTTGACCGCGGGCAGCGTTTCGGTCTTACCGATCCGCCCGACAACACCGATGACCCCGGCGAGTTCTGCGCCTTTGGCAGAATCGAGCAGCGGAGCCCACTTGCCGCTCATCGTCGCGCCGAGCGTGCGAGCGGTATCGCGCAGCCGCTCGTCGGGGCAACTCGCCGCGGACAGTACGTCCTTGAAGGCTCCGGAGCCCATAATGGCGACAAGTTTTTTCAGGGCGGCCGCATGTAAGAAGTAGTCGCCCGGGTTGTCTTCGATGAGTTTGCGGCAGAGAGCTGCTCGATGTTTGTCGGACTTAACCGACGCCAACTCGCCGGCCAGCCGCTTATCCACGATGTCGGAGAGGCTGGTGAGTTTCATCGGCTTCTTGTCGCTCTCGATAGCCCTGATGGTCTTTTCGAGCGGGGCGCGGGAGTCGGGTCTGCGGAAATGCCACCTCCACGCTTTGAGCTTCGGAAGTGCAGATTTCGCCGCGGCGCCGTACTTCTGCAAGGTCTCGAAGCGATGCGGAAGGCGATTGCCCCCGCCCCACGCGCGCGGGTCGAGTGTCTCGATGCAGAGCGCAACGCCCTCTTCGAGGCGATATCGGAGCATCAGATCCAGACCGTGGCGCCTGGGCGTATCGCCGAACATCGGAAAGTGCGGCGCCAGATTCCTGGACACTTCGTAGATGTCCTGGGCCAGTATTCCAACGTCCTGTTCGTTGAGGTACCTGAAGGTGTACGCCCCGCATCCGCGCACCCGGGCCGAGTTGTTCCTCAGCACTTTGGTGATCGCGGGGTAGAACAGCTTGCGGTCCATTCCGTCGAGCGGATTATCGCCCTTTGACCAACTGGGGAACATGCCGGTGAAATAAAGCGGGGCGCCCCCGGTCGGTTCGTGACCGAGGCTGTAGGCTATCGCCATCTGCGTCATGCGCATCGGTCCGGTTTCCGTGCTGACCAGTGTGGCCCGCAGCATGTCGGGCACTGCCCGACGGGCCGGAGCGCCGATTCGCATCAGTGCATAACTGGCCTCGACGCGCACGATCGATTCCTTGTCGTTCAGCGCTTTGGTAATCGCGTCGATCGCGGGCCCCGCCCGCTCGCGCTGATATCCCAATGCCGAGCACGCCCCGGCGCGGGTGTAGCTGTCATCGCTTTCGAGCAATTTCACGAGCTTCGGGATGAAGTCGCCTTTTTTCTTTCCCAACCATTCGGCGATCCACTCGCGGCCCGCCGGCGACCAGCATCCGAGTTTTGAAATCAACTCATCGCCCGTCATCTTTTCGTGCTTCGCCAAGCGCCATCTGCCCGAGTCGATAGCCTCTTTCACTTCATCCTTGCTGAGATGGAACCCCTCACTGACGTCCTTACCGGTCAGGTGGATCTTTTTCAGGGGCAGGGCGTTGGCGAGAACGTGGGCGACGGTGGCGTCCATGATCCCCCGACCGCCATAGTATCCGCCAAGCGACTGGGTGATGAAGCTGCCGTCGGCTTTGCGGGTCAGCGCGTTGTACCATCGCAGTTCTTTGGCGAATTCGGCCACTGCTTTGGGTCCGGCGCAGTTGACGCCGGGCATGCCCCAGAATACGCCGTATGAATTACCGCTGTGCCCGTACTCTCGCTCGTCGTACGACGACGTGAGCAGCTTGGAGAAGTAACGCGAGACCTTTTGGTCACCCATCACTGTGAAAGCGACCGCCGCGCCGCCATTCTTCCCGTTGGAGGAATGGGCGTTTCTACCGTTACTGCGCCGTTCGAGGCTGGGGCGGTGAGCACCGTATCCGATCGACCCGTGTCCGACGAACTGGCTGAAGAAGTCGCTTGACCGCTTGATTGCCTCGTCGACCTCCCGATGCCTCACGCCGCACTTCTTGGCGAGTACGAGCGAGAGGAAACACGGAACGCCGGCGGTATTCAGCCCGCCATAACCCAGGAGGCGCCCGTGGAGCTTACCGTTGGCGTCCGGCGGGACAAAATGGTGTCCCCACGTGCCCGGTCCGCCCTGCCCCATCGCGGTTTTGATCGCGTACTCGCGAATCGCGGGAAGTACGTATTTGTCGCCTGTGGCCAGGTAGTATTCGCACAACACCGTACCAATGAGGCCCGCGCCCCACGCGCTGTTCCCGCATTTCGTATCGGGTGCGGCCCACCTGGCGGTATGGACGTGCTGGCGAGCGAGCTTTATGTACTTTTCCTCACCCGATGCCAGGAACGCCAGCACCTGCACCGAGAACCGGGGCGTTTTCTTACCTGCCGCGAGATATTTCAGCGCATCGTCCAGAATACGTTTGGACTTGGGGCAGTTGTAGGGTGCGGTGTCGCTGAACGTGCCAAGCACCTTCAGTTGCAGGTTGACGACCTTCTCCTTTCCCTTCCGCCATCGCAGCAGCTTCAAGACGCCCTTCTGCTTTTCCGTTTCAGCGGCGTTGATGGCCCGCCCGAAGCTCTTGCGGGCGTCTGAGTCGAACTTCTTATCGCCAATACCGAGAATGACATCGCCAACTTCGAAGACACCGTCAGCCGCCGATCCGGGCTCAACCTCGTTTACCAGAATCTGGCGGGCATCACCGCTCATGTAATTTCTGACAAAAATGGCGCCCTTGAGTCCCGTTGGCCCGAGCAAGAACGAATTGTTCCTCATCAGCACTCCGCCTTTGGTGAGATCCGGCGGCGGGCCGACAGGTTCCGGCGGAATCGGACGCCTTCCAAACGCGAGCGCTGAACTCAGCAGCAGGATGGCGGGAATGATAACACGGTAACTTCTAATAGAGATTCTGGTTCGCATGGCGTCTCCTTGTCTACGACGACATTATGGAATCTTCAGCAGAATGCAAGCATACTCTGTGCCCGGAACAATCGCATCTGCGCATCTAAACCTCAGGCGCCCTGTTTAACGGCGGGGCGATCCCGCGGTCGTTGTTCACTTGGACGAATCGGCGCTTGTTTCGATCAACTTGACCATTGCCTGGCCCATGGCTTCGCCGACGTTCATGTAGGTCTCGGCATTACCGCTGTAGTGGCCGTTGGAGGCGCCGCCCATGCTGACAGGGTTGGTGTATACGGTGGCGACGTTGCCTTTGAACTCCGGGTACTTACCGCTCCTACCGTCAACCGCAAGTTGAGCCTTGAGTATCATACCCTCATTGCCGGCGGCGCCCTTCCTGGTTTGGCCAAGGGTGGCGCAGACGAACTTCGCCTTGGGAGCATTGAAGTCCTTGCGCAACGCCTTGATCAACTGGACGAGATTCGTCTCGTACCGCTGGGCCCAGCAGGATCGGTAGCGATCCTTGTCGCCCTGCCAGAAGAAGAACCCCGCGACCTCATACTTCTTCGCGCCGGGGTAGTACTTGTCGAGTTGCTTGAGGACTCGCTTGGCGGCGGCGACATCGGCGTCGTACTGCGTGCCGGCGTACCATCCCTTCGTCGGCGGCTGGGTCCCCTTTTCCCAAATGCCGAATCCCTTGTAGCCGGCGTGCACCATCGTCTTGCCTTTTTCCTCGAACTCGAATTGCTTGCTACCGGGCGGCAGGAGGTCGAAGCCGAGACAGCGATTGCCGATGCAACTCTTGAGAATCAATACCGGCGCATCGACGGCATGCCCCACGTAATGCCCGATGCCGATCTCGGGGCCGATGGTCCTGCCGGTAATCGTCATCCACTCGTTGTTGAATCCTTTGTTATTCATCACGCGCACGTTGCGGACATCATTGCGGACTGTCCATTTGCCGGCGCCATCCACAAGGTAGGGGTATTTCTTCTTGGCCTTGACCGCGTTGGCCAGCGTCCCGTTTTTCTCACCGGCGATCCTGCCGGCGCCCACCATGTTGGACTGGCCCAGCAGAATGTAAACCTGCACGGGTTTGCTCATGTCCGCCGGTTTGCCATCCGGGTCCGGCAGTTGTTGTTTCGGATCTGTCTTGATCTTCTCCGGCGCCGCGGCGTTGACACCAACCATTACCGCCACCATCAGCAGACATGCCGGACCAAGTAGTACTTTCCTGTTCATAGCTCTATATCCTTTCGGGCATCGGGGTCAGCCCCCGAGCAAAAACGAATTGTTCCTCATCAGCACTCCGCCTTTGGTGAGATCCGGCGGGGGGCCGGCAGGCTCCGGCGGAATCGGAGGCCTTCCAAACGCGAGCGCTGAACTCAGCAGCAGGATGGCGGGAATGATAATACGGTAACTTTTGAGATTTCCTGTTCGCATAGAGAGACTCCTTGTATGTGACGACATTATTGGATTCCAGGCAGAATGCAAGCATACTCTGTGGTAACGGCGTGGCGTCATCCCTCTAACCAAGACGCTTGTCTTTCTCTGTGTCTCTGGGTTTGCAACCGTGAAATTCGCCATCAATGGTGTCCAGAGGGCTCTTGACGCCGAGAACGCCTTTGGCGCCTTCGGCTACAACATGCGTGTAGATCATCGTGGTCCGCACGTCTTTGTGTCCCAGTAATCTCTGGATGGTTCGAATGTCATATCCTCCCTCAAGCAGGTGGGTAGCGAACGAATGACGGAAGGCGTGCGAGGTAACCCGTTTGACAACACCGGCCGCTCGAACCGCCTGCTTGATGGCGCGCTGGACCGACGACGGATGCACGTAGTGCCGGCCTGTTTGGCCCGTACGGGGATCTCGGCTCAGCTTTTGGGAAGCGAAAACAAACTGCCATCCGAGTGACCAGGCGGCCTTGGGGTACTTGCGTTCTATTGCGTAGGGCAGATCCACACGTCCCTCGCCCGCGGCGATATCCTGCTCGTGGATCGTCCGCCGCCACGTCAACTGCTGGTCCATCGTCTCAATGCAGGCCGTCGGCAGGATCGTGGCTCGGTCCTTCTGCCCCTTGCCCTGTCGCACGATAATCTGCCGGCGTTCCAGATCCACATCCTGCATTCGCAGTTGGCAGCAGCCTCGCATCCGCAACCCCCCGCCGTACATGACCTCCGCCATCAAACGGTAGACGCCGCGCATGCAGGCCAGGATTTCCCGAACCTCCCCTCGCGACAGAACGACCGGCAAGCGCTGCGGGCGCTTGGCGCGAACGGCGTTGAACTCTCCCGGATCGCGATTGAGAACGTGCTTGTACATGAACACGATCGCCGAGAGCGCCTGGTTCTGGGTCGTTGCCGAGACGCGTCGGCTAACCGCCAGGTCAGTCAGGAACTCCTCGATCTCCGGGCCACCCATATTTATCGGGTGCTGGAGCTTGTGGAAGTGGATGAAGCGGATGAGCCATCTGACGTATGACTGCTCTGTCCGGTACGAGTAGTGCATGGCACGAAGGCGACCTCTGACCTGGTCCATGAGCTTCATAGAGGTATTTTACACGCGCTTTTTTCACAATGCAAACAAATACCTAACATTATTTTAATATCTGTAATAACAATGCGTTGCAGAGGCCGATGGCCACGAGGCATTGAGCGCATATCTACAAAAACGCGCGCATATCACGGACCGATCCGGGGCGGTTTGGTCACTGACCGCGCTGACGAATCATCGCAACTTCTTGAAAAAAAGGTGGTTCGGCCTCGTTGACCCGGTATAATACTGTCGGATACCGATGTGAAACTGCGCAGTATGGGCTGCGTCTTTTTGCGCATCGATTTTCGCGCGGGAATCGGCATAAGCGGCGAACACCATAGGTCTTCCAATCAGAACTACCTTGGGATCGCGCGCATGTTATTAAGCGAAACGCGCGCGATACATTGTTGGACTAAAAAACCAATATAACGACTGTTATACAAAGGGTTTATATGGAT
>CAZSLS010000176.1:0-14925 GCA_964607575.1 uncultured Planctomycetaceae bacterium
ATCGCCTGGTGTTCTCGGTCGAGGACAACACGAATACGGACCTGGTCACCGCGAGTATGCTCGGTTCGCGCTTGACGCTGGCCTACACGCCCGGGGCGGACGGCCAGGCCGACATAACCGTCCGCGCAACGGATCCCGAGGGCGCCTGGATCGAAGAGACGTTTACCGTAACGGTCGAGCCATCGGCCGCAGAAGTCGTCGACCGCCACATCTTCTACAACAACTCGGCTCTGGACGCCGGCGGCGACGACGATGCCGCCATCGATCCAGCCAAGACCCCGCTGCTGCAAGGCACGGCAACGTCTGCCAACCAAACCAGCTACTTGCGCGGGATCAACGGGCTCATGATCGACATCAGCGGTCTGACCGGGACGCCGACGGCCGGTGATATCGGCGTACGGGTCAACCAGGCCGCCAATCCCGACACGTGGTCCTCCGGCCCGGCACCAGAAAACGTAACCGTGCGTCCGGGCGAGGGCTCCGGCGGATCGGACCGCGTGACACTCACCTGGGCCGACGGCGCGATAACGAATCAGTGGGTCGAGGTTACGGTGCTCGCCGGCGCCAATACGGGCCTGGGAACCGATGACGTATTCTACGTGGGCAATACCGTCGGCGACACCAACGACGACGGAGCGGTTGACGCCGACGACCTGGCCACGCTGTTTGGCGAATTCGGCTTGCGAGGCGGCGCCGAACTAGCCGCCGACGTAAACATTGACGGCCGCGTGAACCTGACGGACTTCGCGATCGCGCGGAGCAACTTCGGCACGTCCGTGGGAATACCCACCTTGCCCGCAGCCGCTCCGCCGGCCGCCGCACCAGCCGCTGCCTCCGAACCGAACGTGGACATTCTCGCCGAGTCGGTGACGTCTGGCGATGGAGATGCGATTATCGCCGGCGACATTCCGCTCGGTCTGCCGCTATCGGTCGAGGTCGCCCCGATCGACCTGCCGGGCCCGGAGCCCACCCCCGCGCCCGCAGCCACTGAAGATTTGCTGCTGAGCGAAGGAGGCTTGACCTCGGGCGAGAGCCTTGACGCCTCGTTAGATACACACGATCTGCTGGCGGACATCCTGGCTGAAGCACCTCTGGGTGGAGTGCTGTAGTTTAATACGGGAGGCGGTAGGGGCGGGGATGGGGGCATGCCGCGTGTGGTTTGCAGTCTCGGATAGTCCGATTATCACAAATTATGGGGTAATCTGCAATAGACGGTTTCCGGTGGAGTTGACCCTATATATTATTCCGGGAACCGTAGTTTGACGTGAACCCGGGCTGGAACGAAGGAATGCGTTTGACCAGAGAGATTTTTCTTGTAACCATTTAGCCGCCATGGTCAAGTATAGGCATCAGGGCTCATTAGGCCCCGTGTCGGACGGTTCGTTTTTTGGCAGGTACACAAATTAAGGAAACTTATATGGGTAGATCCATAACGTGCCTTATTCTCATTACCGCAATCGCCATGTCATCTGGAACGGCCGGTGCTGAAGGTAAATGGGAAACCAATGCCGCCAGCGAAAAGGCTGCAAATATGGGCCTGATCTGGCTGGCGAATAATCAGGGTAAAGAGGGTAACTGGGAAACACAGGATTTGGGGCTGGTGTCGCTGGGAGCGCTGGCATTTCTTTCGGCGGGCAATACGCCGGAAACGGGCAAGTACAGAGAAAACGTCCGCAAGGCGCTTGATTACGTGCTGGCCAACGCCAAACCGTCTGGAATGTTGAACATTACAGGCAGCCAGCGAGACATGTACAATCACGGTCTGGCGACGTTTGTTCTGACGCAGGCATACGGGATGAGCAACGACAAGCGTCTGGGGCGGACGCTGAGAAAAGCCGTAAAACTCATCGTCGACGTGCAGTGTAAGGACGGCGGTTGGGATTACAGAGGCGCCCGCCAGTCCAAGGGACACGACCTGTCGCTGGCGGTCATGCAGGCCAAAGCGTTGCGCGGTTCGATGGACATCGGTATCCACATCCCTCGAGAAACCGTCGCGCTGGCGATCAAATCGGTGCAGGGGTATTACCGCTCGAAGCGTGGAAAGGCCGACGATCTTGCCGCCCGGTACGGATGGCGCCAAGAGGAAGCCAAATACCCGGGGCGTTTCACGTACAATGGCGGAAACGGTACGACCGCCATGGCCGCCGCCGGTGCCGTGTGCCTCCAGGAGTTCGGTAAGTATGATGACTATCGAATCCGGCGGAGCATGAACGGCGTACTCGATGATATCAAGACCAAGATGAAGGTTACGCCCGGGCACATGCCTTTCGATGCCTACACGATGTACTATGTGGCCCAGTCGCTCTACCAGGTGGGGGGCAAGCTGTGGCAGGACGGTTACCCGATCGTTCGCAAGGCCCTGATCGACTCGCAGTCTCGTAAAGGGCAGGGCAACACTTCGGGCGCCGAGAGTCACGGGGCGTGGGGAGGCAGGCGGGTTGGGGGCAAGTCGGGTCAGATGTTCGCCACATCCGTGGCGGTCTTCGCTCTGAACATCCCCAACAGATACCTTCCGATCCTCCAGCAGGGCAAGGGGATTCGCGGGCGCCGAAGCACCAAGAGGGCTTTCAATACGCCCAAGGGCGGTAAGGTAAGAGTGGCGGTGAAAACTTCCAAGCTGCAGGACTCTCCCGGGCAGGGCGCCGGGAGAGGAGATAGTCCCATAAAACTGGCCGTTAAGTCCAGCGGGACCCCAGAGAGCGGCGGGTACTCGAAAAATCGAAAGGCATTGACTGAAGAATGAGCTTTCTATCGCGGATATTCCTGTTTGCGCTTGTGGCGGCCGGTGGACCGCTGATTATCCACCTGCTGAACCGCAGAAGACGCCGGACGATTTACTGGGGGCCCATGATCTTTCTCATGGAAGTTATCAAAAGGTCCCGCCGCATCCTGCAAATACGCGATCTGTTGCTACTCGCGGTGCGCACGCTTGTGGTGATCCTGTTCGTCCTGGCGATGTCGCGTCCCTACTGGTCCGCCGGCGCCGACGCCGGCGGCAGCACGCAGCCAATGCATGCTGTGATCGTAATCGACAACAGTTTGTCGATGGGGTACGCGGAAATCGACAAGACGTTGCTGCTCAAGGCGAAAGCCAAAGCCGAGGAGTTCATCAACGCGCTCCCGTCCGGTTCGGAGATGTCGATAATCCCGCTGTGCTCTGAGTCGAGATGGCGGGACATCTACAGGACCGCCGAAGACGCCGTTGAGGCGGTTAACCGTATAGAAGTTGTCGACCGGTCCGTTCCGATCGCCGACGGATTCTCCCAGGCCCGAAAAGCTTGCGATCAGGTTCGCAACCTACTGACAAAACGCGTCGTCTTTATCGGAGACGTCCAGCAGAGGACCTGGTCGCTCGACGGGGCCGAAACTTATCTGGAGGGCATATCCGACATCCAGATCGTACAGGTTGGTTCGCCCGAGCGATCCAATACGTGGGTTGCCGGCTTCAAATTGCTCCATGCCATCGCCGATACGGATTCGACGGCGGTTTTCCGTGCTATCGTACGACACGAAGGCAAGCCTCGCCCCGGCGTTCGGGTGGCGCTGACTATCGATGACGCGGTTGTGGCCGAACGCTACGTGGACCTGATATCAGGACACGAACTGCAACTGGACTTTCATCACAAGTTCAACGTGGCAGGCACGAGCAGCAGCGAACCGCTGTTCGTCCCGGCGATGTTGAACCTGACGCCCGACCGCCTGGCGATGGACGACTTCCGGACGCTGATCGTACCTGTGGTGGCCAGGACGCCGGTTCTCTTCATCGACCAGCACGGTCGTAACGAGCGCCCCGCGGAGAACATATTCGGCGAGACCGCTCGCGTGCGCAAGCTGCTGAGTTCCGGATCTCGCGATGCCTCGGGACGCAAGCGCCTGGTCAGGCAGGTCCTGCGAAAGATCGACGAGATCACCCGGGATGACCTGAAAGAGGCCCGCCTGGTAGTTATCGCCGGGGTTGAGTCGCCGACGCCCGAATCCGTCGCTTTGCTCAGGGAGTACGTCGAGCAGGGTGGCAATATATTCATTGGCGCCGGAGAGACGTTCGATCCGGCGAGATGGACCGCGATGGCATGGGGAGACGGGGCGGGAATATTGCCGGCGCCATTGAAGGATGCCCCCATCGGGCGACTTCCCCAGGGCAGCCAGACGAAACTGGTTAGTTTCCGCTTGGACGCACCAAGCGTAGTGGGACGGGCTCTGTACCTCGACACGACCCCCGAGGAAACCCGGAGCATCCTGAACACGCCGCGGTTCTTCAAGGCCATAGTCGCAGACGTTTCTGCCGCTAGAAAAGCAATCGCCCAGACCGAACGCCAGCGGATCGAAAAGCGACGCAACTGGCTGGAGGAGCACGACAAAAATCTGAAAACCTGGAGCGAACAGGAAACCGCTGGTAAGCTGTCCGCTGCGGACCAGAATCGCCGGAAACAAGACCGTCGCAAAGCCGATGCAATGAACCCGAGATGGTTGTCGTGGAGGAATCCTCTGGCCAGGGGCTCCTCTGAGTTCACGGTCGAGGAGGTAGTCAATCTCACGCAGCCTCGCGTACTCGGTAACTACACTAACGGGCACCCGTTCGTTGTGGAACGAGGTATAGGTAAGGGTCGCGTCGTGATGGTTACTACGGGGATGTGGCCGTCCTGGAACACGCTGGCGTTGGACAACGGCGTACTGTTGCTGGACCGGATCATGCGATCTCTGCTGGTCCGCTCGCTGCCTGATCGCACGTTCGGCGCCGAGAAAGAAATCAAGATTCCGGTATCCGCGGCCCATCAGGCTTCCAGCTTTACCGTTCAGCGTCCCGGCGAGAAAGAACCTCGCCAACTGAGCGTCGAGGCGTTGGGCGCCCAGAGCTACGGATTGCGTCTGGGGTCTATCCAGCAGCGGGGCGTGTACAGTATCCGTCGTGAGGGCAGTTCGCAAAAAGGCGCTGACAAGACACAACAGGATGACTGGTCGATGGTGTTGGCGGTGAACGGTCCTGACGATGAAAGCGAATTGGCCTGTCGTAGTGAAAATGACATGCCCGACAAGGTCGGGAAGACGAGCATTACCTGGATCGGGGGGGACGAGAAGATCAGCCTGGCGGGCAAGAGCTACATCGGGCACGACTTCTGGTGGATCCTTATGCTACTGACACTGGGGTGCATTCTGTTTGAGATGGTTCTCTTGACTGGCTGGTGTCTTGCAGGCCTGCCAGGCAAGTCCGCCCAGGATGCCACCGATCAGACTGCAACGCCGGAGACAACGCAATGATGTATTTGCTGGGAAAACTCCTCGGTATCGAGGGACTGGAATCGGTCGTCAAATGGCACGTACAGTTTGCCGCTCCCTGGGCGCACGGTCGCCCGGCGCTGGTATTGTTCTGCTGTGTGGCGATGGCCGTGCTTTCGGTCGTTTTCTACGTGCGATACCAGGGACTACGCAACAAGAGCGCCAGTGTCTTCATGGCGGTCTTCCGGGCGGTTCTGCTTATCATACTTGTATGTATACTGGCCGAACCCGAGATAGAGATGGAAGTCAGGCAGAATCCGCGTCCGCTGCTGTTGATGCTGTTCGACGGTACCGACAGCATGAACATGACCGACGGGATATCGGACGAAACGCAGGCCGCCTTCGAGAAGGCCCTGGGCGACGACGCGCTGAAATTCGACGATGATACCAATCGCCCGACTCGACAGAACCTTGTGCAGGCCTCGCTTCGCAGCGAGCAACTCGGTTGGCTCGACAAACTCAGCAAGAAGTTCCGCCTGAGGAGCTACGTGCTCGACCAGCCCGACCAGGTGCGTGAAATCCTCATGCGTAACAAGGAAGACTCCGAACTGGTCGATACGGACCACGTTGCGGATAAGCTGGAAGGTACCAAGGCGAACGTCACGGCGCTGGGAACGGCGATGGACGACCTGAGGCGCCGCAGCCGCAGTCACCTGCTGGCGGGGGTGGTGGTGGTCAGCGACTTCGATCAGAACCGCGGTCAGCCGGTCCTGCATGCAGCCGAGCGGCTCAAGGTGCCCATCTATACAGTTGGAGTAGGTCCGTCAAAGGCGACGAACCTCTCGGTGGGTCTCCAGGCACCGATGGTCCTGAAGAAAGGCGAGAAGACGACAATAACCGTGCTGTTGCGTCAGAGCGGTCTGGACGGACAGGACGTTGAAGTCGAACTGCTGACCAGGCGCCTCGGTACGATCGAAGGCGCCATCGAAGGCGAGCAATTCGAGCGTGCCGCCTCGGTGGAAACGGTTCGCCTTGATTCCGAGAGCGTGACGGCGGAGATCACGTATGAACCGCAGGTGACCGGACGGTTTACCCTCCAGGCCCGAGTCAGGCCCCTCGATGCGGAAGTTCTGACGGAAGATAACTCCGACGAGCGCGACGTGATGATCCGCGACGAGTCGTTGAAGCTTCTGTTTGTGGAACACGAACCGACGTGGGAATGGCGGTTCGTTAAAGAAGTATTCCACCGCCATCCGATGATTGGTCGCGAAGGTTTCCGCACCTATCTGGATTCGGCCGATTTCAGCGTTCGGCGGGGTAATGACCTGTTCATCGAGACCCTCGTTCGCTCCAGAGAAGAATTCTTCAGCTACGACATCATTTTCCTTTCAGACGTGCCGAGCAGGACCCTTTCGCCGCACTTCCAGGATATGTTACAGGAGTACGTGCGGCGGTTCGGCGGCGGGCTGGTTGTTCTAGCCGGTTCGCGACATGGTCCATCGTCCCTGCTCAACACGAAAATCGCCGACATGCTTCCGATCGTGCCCGGTCCGGGGATACGCATCCGTCACGGGCAGTTTAATCTGCGTCTCACCCCCAAAGCCAAGCAATACGATTTCATGAGGCTCGGCGAAAACGACTACGAAAACGCCCTGGCGTGGAGCAGCCTCCGGGGCCTGCAGTGGTATCAACCAGGGTTGCGGCCTCACCCGCTGGCGACCGTCCTTGCAGAGCATCCGCGAGACCGCTGCGTTGACGCCAAGACTCCCCAGCCCCTTATTGCGGTCCGTCGCTACGGAAAAGGCGAGGTTGTCTACTTCGCCTTTAACGAAACGTGGCGGTTGCGCAGACTCTATGGCGAGAAGTATTACAGCCAGTTGTGGGGTCAGTTGATCTATCGAATGGGCCTGAGCAGGGCGTTGGGGTCGCAGAAACGCTTCCGGGTGGAGACCGACCGTGAAGTCTATCAGGCCGGACAAAAAGTCCGCGTTACCGTCGAGGCCTACAACAGGAACTACGAGCCTCTGGCACTGGAGTCCGGAAGCTTGTCGGCCAGATTGCTCGCCCAACAGACATCCGGCGAGTCCGAGGCCGCTCAGACGCTCGTCAGCATTCCGCTGTCCCGCGACAAAGTGATATATGAAACCTCCGTGCCGGTCTTTACCAGCGGGCTGCATCGGTTGATGGTAAAGGACCCCGTCACGCTCGATGAGGTCGAGACTACGTTCAAGGTTTCTCCCACAACGGCTGAAGGACGATCTGCTGTCAGGGACCTGGCGATGCAGCGAGCCCTGGCGGACAATACCGGTGGGAAGTCGTACGAGTTGTACGAAGTGGCCTCACTGGCTGATGACATCGGAGACCGTGACCTGGAAGACACCAGCAATCGTCGCCTGCCTCTTTGGAACACATGGTTGATCCTTGTGGTGGGACTGACGCTCATGCTGGGCGAGTGGTTAACCCGTAAGCTGATGAATCTACAATAATGAAACGATTACCCAAAATTCGTTCGGGCCTGTCCCGACTACGGCTGTTTCGCTCTACCGTGCGTTTGGGAGTGATGGGATCCATGATCCTGAGCATCCTGCTGTGGGCGCTGGCGGGCGCCTTCCTGCTGGACTTCTGGATCCACATGGGGCAATTGGAGCGGATCATAGTCCTGCTGGGCGTGATTGGCGTGGCGGTATGGGCGATAGTCCGCTATCTCTTGCCCACACTGAATGTCCATGAATCGGACACCGCATTAGCTGTACTGGTTGACGGTATGCACGGTATGCATTCGGACCTTGTCGGCGCCATTCAGTTCGACGACGATAACCGACCGCAGTATGGTTCGGGGCAACTCCGGGATGCGGTGGTCGAGTATACCGGGCAGGCCGCCGGCGAGTTGAACTTCCTGGAAGGATTCTCCCGCAAGGAACTGTTCACCCGTCTTCTCATGTTTGTTGTCACGGTGGCAGTCTGCCTTGGACCGGCGGTTTACTACTCGAAATACACCGGCGCGTTTCTGCAACGCATGGTGCTTTTTGAAGCCCGTTACCCGACCCGTACGAGTATAAAGGTCATCTCACCGGTTCCGGACCAGCTTCAGGCCGAGGGCGAGCCCGTTAAGTTCGTGGTTGAAGCCACGCACGATTCCGGTCCCCATAAACTGCCCGAATCAGGAAAGGTGCGAATCGAAGCCCTGAAGAGCGGTCTGGAGACCTCCGTGGAGTTGATACGCCAGGGGGGGGTAAAAGAGAAAGGGCCCGTGCGCTACATCGGTACGCTCGACCGCGTTCTGGATAACATCTCGTACACCGTATATCTCGGCGACGCACAATCGGAGCCTCGGCAGTTGAAACTCGTTCCCCGCCCGCGGGTGGAACTTGACATGGAGATTATCGCTCCGAAATACGTGCGAGGAAAGATCCCGCCCAAACCCAAGAACCGGCGGCAGGCGGTTGTTGTCGAGGGTTCAAAGGTTATCCCGGTAATCACCTGCGACAACAAGAAAATCGTAAAGGGCACGATTACTTTTGAAAAGAGCGAGAAAATATACGATCTGACGCGACGCGGAGAATCGCTCGTGTTCGATTCGGATACCGGACCGCTTAACACCATTATCGAAATGGTGCGATTCGAGATCGACGTCATAGACGACAATGGTCAGCGTCCGGAGAGCCCGATAAAGGGCGTGGTGCATATCGCGGCAGACCTTCCGCCCAGGGCTGCGTTGATGGGGTTCAGCCGCCATGTCGTGCCCGGCGCGACGCCTGAATTGAGGTTCCGTGCGATCGACGATTACGCGTTGGATGAGATTACTCTCCACCTCGCGGTCATAGACGCCGATGGTCAGCAGACCGAACAACCGCCTGTCTCCATCGCCAAACTGAAAGGCCGACAGGCCGACTACGGCGGATCGTACATGGTGGATATGACGAAGCTGAAACTACAGAAAGGCTACCAGATTTCCGCCTTGATCGAGGCAGTGGACTATCGTGGCGAACTTGAGGGTAAGATCAGGCGGTCGGAGAAGTGGGTCTTTGAGGTTACAGACAGCGCCGGTGTCCTGGAAGCTATGGACCGATTGACTGAACAGATGGACAAGAAGTTGGATGAGATACTCCGTGCCCAGTTGGAGGCTGGTAAATGACCAAGCGGAAACAATCTGTCCGATGCGCGGTGTTGGTTGTGGTATTCGTGCTGTCAGGCGTGCTGTCGTTCCTGGGCGAAGATGCGTCAGGTCAGACCGCCGGGCGCGACAAGCAGCTTATCGCGCGGCAGCGAGACTACCAGAAGCGGGCCCGCAGGCTCATGCAGGACTTGCTCCAGGGCGTTCTGCAAATGCACCTGAAGCAGCTCGAAGAGAACAAGATGGGCAACCTGCCGCTCTACGCCGACCTGAAGGACATGCAGAAACGATCGACTGCCCTGGTCGGTAACGAGATGAAGGAAGCCGTTGCACTGCTGTCGAGGGCATACGGACTGCAGGGCGCCGAGCGGACTAAGGCCTACAAGGAAGCGCAGGCCAAGATGCACCAGATTCTGCTTCGGATCCTCGCCGAAAGGGAACGCCTTCGCCTGCGGCGTCAGTTAGCCGAACTCGTCGAGCGGGTGAGGTCGCTGATCGTGGGGCAAAAATCGATCCTGAAGAAGACCCTCGAACTGAATAACGAGAACGAAACCGCCACTGCCAGAGCCATCCATTCTCAAAAGACTCTTGGTGTGATGAGCCTCTCACTGGCCAAGATACTGAAGTCGGCGGCCGACCAGTCGGGCGATCATGGGGCCATGGCGGGCGATGCACAGCGAACGATGCAGAAAGCCGGTATAACCGAGGCGATGGGCAAAGCGGCGCGGCAACTGACGTCCACCGATTTTCCCGAAGCGGCAGAAACGCAGCGAGGTATCATAGCGGGTCTTGAAAAGGTGATGGCGACGCTGCAGACCAGCACGCGAGATGCTCTGATAAAGGCCCGCGAACAGGTAGTCAAACTTCTGGAGCGTCAGGAAACAGTTCTCAAGGCCGTTCGCTCCCAGCAGTTTACAGATGCAAATGCGGATCAATGGGTGACTTCGCAAGGAGAAATCACCGAAGGGCTGCGTTCTATTATTGCATTGGTCGGGACCAGCGAGAAATGCATACGTCTTGCCGATCTTGGTGTAAGTGCTTCCGAAGGCGCCAGGCGGGCGATCTTCGGCAAGGAGAAGATTCAGGCCGTAGACGAGCAGGGGCGTGTAGTAGGTGCCTTGGCGCAATTGCTGGAGGAACTCGACAAGCAGATCGGGATGGAGCGTGACCGGACGGCGGAAGAGCTTATGGTACTCCACAAGAAACTCCTGGAGACCACGGAGAAAGTTGCTTCTGCCCTCAAGAAGCACGAACAGGCCGCCAAGATCGCCGGTAGCGACGCGCCTCAGGCCTCCGGGATCGAGGCTGAAGTCAGCAAGGCCCTGAAAGCTGTCGCCAGTGACCGGGGATTGACCAGGATTGTTGTCTCGCGCATACGCACCGCCGCCGATGCGGCAGAAGCGGCAGGGGAGGCGCTGGCAAAGAAGTCTTCCGAGAGCGGAAAGAAAGTCCGAGCCGGTGGGCGGGCTATCCGCCATGCCGTCGGTGAGGCAAGAGAAGGCGCTTCATGGGCGCTTATCGATGCACTGGTGATGACCCTGGGTGAGCTCAACCGAGCTGCTGACGTGCTGGATCGCGCCTCGGCGGCAAGCAGGTATCTCTCGCAAGAACTCAAATCAGGTGAACTGACGGACGAGCAACTGGAGTATCCACGCTCGGAAACCGAGAAGGTCCGTCAGATCTCCGAGAAGATTGCTGAAGGTGTAGCCGTCACGGCTCCCGATGCCGTCAAACCCCTGAAGACAGCCGCCATTGAAGCGGCCAAACTCGTCAGGGAAATTGGCAAGAAGACCAAAGATGCCGCCGCGGCCGAACAGGTCGCCAAGAACCTCGATCTTGCGAGCGATGGTGTGCGGAAGGTAATGGACGCTACGGCAACAAAGTTGATTGAGGCCGTCAAGACGGAACTCGCCGGCGTCGTGGCGCTCCAGGGCAAGATAAACGAACTTCTGGGTGGTACGGAACAACCACCGGCGCCCCAGATACACACTCTGGGCGACCAGGCTTTCGGGAATACTCCCAGCGTAGGTGCGGCGTTGCACCGAGCGGCGGATGTACATCCCAAAGGCGAACGAGACGTGCAGCGAGCCAGAATCCTGGCGGAAATAAAGCGCGAAGATCTTGAACTGTTGCTCCAAGAAGCTGAAAACATCAAACAACTGAGCGATACGGAAGAGACCACCACCGACCCCGATGCCCCCGAGGCCGGTAATGCCGCTGACGCCGGCGAGCTTGGCCAGGCGGTTGATGCAATGACCGGAGGCGGTGAAATGGGCAATGCGCCGATCGCTGCCGCCGCCGCCATAGCCGATTCACTGAGTGCGGGACAAGAAGGCGCCGGTGAGGGTGCCGGTGAGGGTGCTGGTGAGGGTGCTGGTGAGGGTGCTGGTGAGGGTGCTGGTGAAGGTGCTGGTGAAGGTGCTGGTGAGGGTGCAGGTGAAGGCTCAGGTGAAGGCTCAGGAATGGGCCAGGGTATGGGTCAGGGCATGGGTATGGGAATGGGCATGGGCATGGGCCAAGGCATGGGGATGGGGATGATGCCTGGAGTGGGTATGGGCAGCGGGCCTGGGGATGCCGGCGGTTCCAGCAGTGGTGACGGTCCTGCGACCGAGAACACCGACAGGCTGCAGGGCACCGGTGACTATGCTGAAATACAGGAGGGGCAATCTGAGGCAGGTAGTAATGTTTCTGACGTCAGGCGAGGCGACGGAAAGGCCGGCGGCAGACGTGCGTGGTTTACCTCTCTGCCGGAGGCCATCCGCGGGTCGGTGAGATCTCGCGGTAAGACTGTGACACCCAAGGGTTACGAAGAACTCTTGAGACGATACTTCGAAGGCCAATAATGTGGAAAAAAAGCTTACTTAACACTCCTCGCCTAGTTGGAGGCAGGAAAATGACCAAGTGGAAACAATTTATCGGATGTGCGATGTTGGTTGTGGTGTTCGTGCTGTCAGGCGTATTGGCGTTCCTGAGCGAAGATGCGTCAGGTCAGACCGCCGGGCGCGACAAGCAGCTTATCGCGCGGCAGCGAGACTACCAGAAGCGGGCCCGCAGGCTCATGCAGGACTTGCTCCAGGGCGTTCTGCAAATGCACCTGAAGCAGCTCGAAGAGAACAAGATGGGCAACCTGCCGCTCTACGCCGACCTGAAGGACATGCAGAAACGATCGACTGCCCTGGTCGGTAACGAGATGAAGGAGGCTGTCGCACTGCTGTCGAAGGCATACGGGCTGGAGGGCGCCGAGCGGACCAAGACCTACAAGGAAGCACAAACCAAGATGCACCAGATCCTGCTTCGGATTTTGGCCGAACGGGAACGTCTTCGCATGCGGCGACAGTTGGCGGAACTCGTCGAGCGGGTGAGGTCGCTGATCGAGGGTCAGAAGTCGCTCCTGAAGAAAACGCTCGAACTGAATGATGAGAACGAAACCGCTACTGCACGGGCCATCCATTCTCAGAAGGCCCTGGGCCTGATGAGCCTCTCTCTGGCCAAGATACTGAAGTCGGCTGCTGACCAGTCGGGCGATCAGGGAGCCTTGGCGGGCGATGCTCAGCGAACGATGCAGAAGGCTGGTATCATCGTAGCTATGGTTAAAGCAACCGAGCAACTGGTGGCCACCGACTTTCCCGAAGCTGCCAAAACGCAGCGCGGTATAATCGCCGGTCTCGAAAAGGTGATGGCGACATTGCAGACCAGCACGCGCGATTCTCTGATGAAGGCCCACGAACAGGTACTCAAGCTCCTGGAGCGTCAGGAAACGCTTCTCAAGGCCGTTCGCTCCCAGCAGTTTACGGATGTAAATGCGGATCAATGGGTGACTTCGCAGGGAGGAATCACCGAAGGGCTGCGTTCTATCATCGCATTGGTCGGGACCAGCGAACAATGCATGCGTCTGGCCGATCTCGGCGTGAGTTCTTCTGAAGGCGCCAGGCGGGCGATCTTCGACAAGGAGAAGACTCAGGCCATGGATGAGCAGGGGCGTGTAGTGGGCGCCCTGGCGCAATTGTTGGAGGAACTCGACAAGCAGATCGGGATGGAGCGTGACCGGACGGCGGCAGAGCTTCTGGCGCTCCACAAGAAGCTCCTGGAGACCACGGGCAAGAGTGCCGCGGCCCTCCAGAAGCACGACCAAGCCGCTAAGATCGCCGGTAGCAATGCGCCGCAAGCCGCCAAAATTGAGGCTGAAGTCAGCAAGATACTGAAAGTTATCGCCAACCAACCGGATTTGACCAGGATAGTGGTCTCGCGTCTGCGAACCGCCGCCGATGCGGCGGAAGCGGCAGGGGAAGCACTGACAAAGAAGTCCGCCGAGAGCGGAAAGAAAGTCCAAGCCGGTGGACGGGCCATTCGCCACGCCGTCGGAGAGGCCAGAGAAGGTGCGTCGTGGGCGCTCATCGATGCGCTGGCGATGACCCTGGGGGAACTGAACCGGGCGGCGGAAGTGCTGGATCGCGCCTCGGCGGCAAGCAGGTATATTTCCGGGGAACTCAAAGATGGTAAGATAGCGGCAGAGCAACTGGAGTATGCACGCTCGGAAACCGAGAAGGTCCGTCAAATCTCCGAGAAGATTGCTGAAGGTGTAGCCCTCACCGCCCCCGATGCGGTCAAGCCCCTGAATACAGCAGCCACAGAGGCCGCCAAACTCGTCAGGGAAATGGGCAAGAAGACCAAGGATAGCGCTGCTGCCTTGGAGGTCGCCAAGAACCTCAACGTCGCCGCCTCCAGTGTTCGGAAGGTAATGGGCGGTACGGCCTCGAAGTTGATAGATGCTATCAAGATTGAACTCACCGGGGTCGTTGCGCTCCAGGGTGAACTGAACAAACTTCTGAACGGTCCGAAACTACCGCCGGCGCCACAGGTTCACACTCTGGGCGACAAGGCTTTCGGAAATACCCCGGGTGTTGGTGCGGCGTTACACCGGGCGGCCGACGCGCATCCCAAGGGAGAACGAGATGTGCAGCGAGCCAGAATCCTGGCGGGAATAAAACGCGAGGATCTTGAACTGCTGCTAAAGGAAGCCGAACGCCTGAAAAAATTCGCTGAGGAGCAACAGACCACCGTAGAAGCCATAATCGCAGCAGCCGCAAAAAGCGCTGCTGGAGAATCACCCGATAGTGCCGAATTGGCAAAGGCTATGGGCGAGCATGCCGAATCACTTGCTGATACCGGACAGGCAGTTGAGAACGTGACCGGCGGGGCCGAAATCGCGAATAAGCCGATCCGCGAAGCCGCCGATGTAGCCTCAACGCTGGGTCAAGGCGATCAGGCCGACCAGGGCGAAGGTGAAGGTGAAGGTGAAGGTGAAGGCGAGGGTGAAGGCGAGGGTGAAGGCGAGGGCGAAGGTCAAGGCGAAGGTCAAGGTGAAGGTCAAGGCGAAGGCCAAGGTGAAGGCCAAGGCGAAGGCCAAGGCGAAGGCCAAGGCGAAGGCCAAGGCGAAGGCCAGGGCGAGGGACAAGGTGAAGGCCAGGGCGAGGGACAAGGTGAAGGCCAAGGCGAAGGCCAAGGTGAAGGCCAAGGTGAAGGCCAGGGCGAAGGTCAAGGCGAAGGCCAGGGCGAAGGTCAAGGCGAAGGCCAGGGCGAAGGTCAAGGCGAAGGCC
>CAZSLS010000177.1:0-14804 GCA_964607575.1 uncultured Planctomycetaceae bacterium
GGCGAGACACTGTCCGACGCGAGTTCGGCGGTATGCGACCCGTCAAGCCCAAAGTACTCCAACGCCAGGCGGCCGTGGCGGAACTGCCTTCGCGGAAGCTACGGATTTTGCATGTTCTACGCGATCGTGGGTGACGATCCGAACTGGGGGTATGCCATGGCGCTGACCATGCCCGTGGGCAGGGGAGAAAAAACGGTCCTCCACACGATGGCGCGGGTCGGCGAGCAGCGCGGGCTGTTTGAAAACGGTATCCGCGGCGTGGGCGACCAGATGGGCGAATACGCCGCACGGCAGGCGGAGTTCGACTGCGAAATCCGCGAGACGCTGCGGCGACACTACATATCCGTGAAGCGCAACTACCTCGAAGCCGTCGACCGCAAAGCGGGCATCTACCGCATACCGTGGCGCGAATCGCCCGAGATGTTCGGCGCTAATATCATCCGCCTGCTGCCGGACAAGGGCGCCGCGAAGATCACCGTGGATTTCCGGGGATTCTACGATTCCGAAACCTTCGGCGACTGGCGCGCGTGCATCGTGGTCGTAGACGAAACCGGCAAGGTCCGCTACAGCCCGATGTGGAACAAGGGCGTCATGGAGATGACTATCAAACCGACCGACCGGAGGTTCTGGTTGACGGTGGCCGCAACTCCCTGGGCGCTGCCCGACACTAACGCGATGCTGGGCGGGCGTCACGCCTACCGTTATCCTTACGAAGTGAAGCTCACCGCCTGCCGCCCGGGCACGCCGCACAACCTGCCCGGCGATGTCGAAGACTACGGACTGACCTATCTCGGCGGGTGGCGCGACAGGTTCGGCGGCGGGGTGTGCGTGATTCCGCATCCGGGCGACACGCCCGAGGCCAAGTTCATCGCCAAAGCCATCGGGCCCCTGCAGGAAGGGATCGCAAAGGTCAAGGAGGCGACCAAACGCTTCATCGCCGACGAGAAGATCAACACCAAGCACTGGCGGTACCTCCGCAGATTCGTACCGCACGTGAAGTTCCTGGACAACTACGCCAACTGGATGATCGACGGCGTCAAGGGCAGGCGGCATCCAAACGGCGGCGGATGGGTCAGCGCCTCGTCCAAGGTCGCGCCGACCGCATACGTCGCGCCGGACGCCATGGTACTCTACGGCGCCAAGGTGCTCGACAACGCGTCTATCGAAGATTTCGCGGTCGTCAAGGGGCCAAAGACCGTTGTGTCAGGAAACGCTCGCGTCAGCGGTCAGGCGTATGTCTCCGGTAACGCCCAAATCGGCGGATACACGCGCGTGATACATCCGATCATCACCGGCAGCAGGCAGGTCGTGCCGAACGAAGTATCCCTGCGTCCGGGCCAGGAGAAAGGTGATGGCGAGAAGCTCTGGGCCAACTACTCGATGGACCGCGACGAACCGGAAGTCCTGGAAGACTGGTTCAGGCACCCGGGAGGAGGGGGATTGTACGTGCCGAACCTTAACGGGCATCTGCATGGCCGGCCGAAGTTCGTTATCGACGGCGAGCGGCGCGGGTTCGTGTTTGACGGGAAGACGCAATACGCCGAGGCCTCGCCGACCCTGGCGGATCTGGGACGGATCACCGTGGATATCGCACTGAAGTCCGGAGGCGGAGGCGCCCAGACGATCTTCGATTTCGGTAGTTCTCCCAACAACTGTTTTGTGCTGAAAACCGCGCGAAACGGCAAGCCGGAGTTCGCAGCGAAGGTGAGCGGTAAGACGGTTGTTACGCTGACGGGCAGGAAGGCGATCTCGCCGAATGAGTGGGTTTCGCTCCGCGTCGAGATTGACGGGAAGAAGATCGCCATCTGGATCGACGGTAAAAAGGTCGCGGAGAAAGCATCGAGTTTCCGCCCGGCGGACGTGTATCCGGCGGGAGTGGAAAAGCGGAACTTCATCGCCGCAACCAGGGAAGCTACCGGGCACTTCAAGGGAAGCATCGACTACCTCCGCGTGTACTACACGGTGTACGAAGATTTCACCAAAGCCCCCTCGCCCCGCCGGCACGCGTCGCGAAAGATCACAAAGGAATTCATCGACACCTGCAGCAAACTGTACGAAGGCACGGGTGAGCGGCGGGAGAAGCTGATACGGGAAAAGGTGAAGCCCAAGTTGGTCTATTACGATCAGCTCGTCAAGAGAAGGGGCGAACTGCTCAAGGAAATCGAGGCGGGCAGTTCCAAGGCCACCGCCGAGGAGAATCGAAAGCTCGGCGAACTCAAGAAGAAGCTCGACAAGCGAACCGGCGAACTCCGCGCCGAGTTCGACAAGCTCCCCCAAACGATCAAGCAGCGCAAGGAATCTCAGCAGCTCGAAGAGAAGGCCCGCGAGTTGGACAAACAGCGATCGGAGGCCATCAAGGCTATTGAGACCAGGTACAGGACCGAAAACAAGCCCGCCTTCGAAGCCGAAGCCAAGCGCAGGAAAGCCGGCATCAAGCTCCCCAAGGGCGAGAAAACCCCTCGGCAGAAAATGCACGAGCTTATCCAGAAGAACCCGAAGATCATCGCGCTTCGCCTCGATATCGACAAGTGCAGGAAGCAGGCCAGGAAGCTCCGCCCGGACCCGCGGAACTACACCGAAGAGCGGACTGTCGCACTGAGGCAACAGGTCACCAAGGCCGACATCGCCGCCCGCGAAGCCCACAAGAGGTACCTCGCGAAATACAAGCTGGAGCACGACTGGTTATCGTCGCTGGGATGGCTGGTGTCCAGCGGGCACTACAACTACCCGTATCGCAGATATTTCCACAAGCAAATCAGCAAGACCATCGGCGGTAAGGTCTGTCACGAGAACTTCGGTTCGCTCGGGTCGCTCATGGGCGCGCAGGAAAAGAGTAAATGGCACACCAAGTGCGACTGGGATTGGCGATTAAAGCAGGAAATCGACGGTTCCATCACCAACCTCCCAATGCTGCGGAAGTGGATCGAGCGCGCTCGCGGAAAGGTGGAGACGAGAAAAACAGGTAATCCGTAACGACAGGAATAGACATATGACAGTACGAATACTCACGCTGGGAATACTAATGCTGCTATTGGTGTTGGCGCCCGCCGGAATCGAGGCGGTCGACTCCGCTTCGGTCAAGATGCTGCAGGACAAGGATTACACAGTTGGCGGAATCGGGATTAAGATGAAGCTGATCCCCGCCGGGACGTTCACGATGGGCAGCCCGAAAACCGAATCGGACCGCCGGCCCGACGAAGTCCGGCACAAGGTAACTATCAGCAAGCCTTTCTACATGGGCGCCTATGAGGTCACCCAGAAGCAGTATTACGACCTGATGCTGCCCGGCTTCGATCACGCCAGTTGGCAGTTCGCTCGCGGACCTATCCACGCCGGAACCGCACTGTTCTACAGGTCCAGAAGCGGAAGAAGCAACTACGAAGGCGGCGAGCTGAACCTGAAACAACCCATGGAATGCGTCACCTGGGAAAAGGCTCGCGAGTTCTGCCGGAAAGTCACCGACCTCGAGCGCAAGGCCGCCCGTCTGCCCAAGGGCTACGTCTATCGCCTGCCCACCGAGGCCGAATGGGAATATGCCTGCCGCGCCGGGTCGAAGGGCCCCTACAACGTGAAAGGCGAAAAGGATACACCCGAGCACCTCAAAAGCCCCAAATTCATCAAGAGCTTTGCCAACGTGGCTGAAGGCAAGCCCATCGACGTCGGTCAGGGTAAGCCCAACGCCTGGGGGCTGTACGACATGCACGGAAACGTGTACGAATGGTGCCTGGACTGGTATGCCCCGTATCCCACCGGCGAGGCAAAGGACCCCACCGGCCCGGCGAAAGGCGAAAGAAAGGTGGCTCGCGGCGGGTGTTTCAACGGCGCGCTGCCGCATTCTCCACCGGGCGTGATCCCTCAAAGGGATGCCTACAAGACCATCAGCCCGTTCATCCGCTCAGCCAGCCGCTACAAGTTCCGCCCTGACGTTGGCTTCTACGCTATCCTCGGATTCCGGGTGGTCCTGGCGCCCCAGGTGAACGAAAACAAAACTGTTAACGGTTCGTAAGTTCAACACAAAGGAGAGATTTTCGCATGAAAAAATCCATCCTCTTTCTGGCAATCGTGTTTGCCCTGGTGATCTGCCGATCGGACGCGGCGGACAAGTCCAAGGCAAAGAAACCCGGCGCCAATGACCCCGGCGCCATGAAAAAACTCAAGGCGACCCAATGGACCGTCCCGGGGATCGGAGTGGCGATGAAGTTGATTCCGGCCGGTTCGTTCACCATGGGCTCGCCGGCGGGCGAAATCGGGCGCGAGGCGGACGAACAACAGCACAAGGTCACGATCTCCAAACCGTTCTACATGGCGATCTACGAAACTCGCCAGCGTGAATATTACCCGCTGATGATCCGCAAGGATTTCGACCTGGAGGCGTGGGGTTATCAGCGAGGCCCGCTGCACGAAGGTGGTGCATGGACATATCGTTCGCTGATGAACGGGCGGCGCATCAGCGGCGGATCGGCGTATCCGAGAATCGCCCGCACGGATCTCAATCCGATGGAGTGCGTTACCTGGGACAAGGCGATGGAGTACTGCCGAAAGATCACCGCCGCCGAGCGTGCCGCCGGCCGCCTGCCCAAAGGATATGTCTATCGCCTGCCGACCGAAGCCGAATGGGAATACGCCTGCCGCGCGGGAACGACCACCGCGTACAATTTCAAGGGCGATTACAGCAACGTGGGCGTTTTGAGCGCCTACATGTGCCTCAGCAAAGACGGCGGTTACAAGGCGTTCGCCACATCGCCGACGCCCGGCAACCGCCAACCGAATGCGTGGGGCCTTTACGACATGCACGGTAATGTTTTCGAGTGGTGCCTGGATTTCTACGGGCCGTACGCCACCGCGGCGGGCAAGGATCCCGTCGGGCCAAAAACCGGAACCGAGCGGGTCGCTCGCGGCGGAGGGGTGATGCCTTTCCCGCCCGGGTCGGGCTCGCTTGAGAAACTCGTCCATCCGCATTTCCGCAGCGCGGGGCGATATCGTTTTCCGGCGCGGACGGCCCACCAGATCAACCTCGGCTTCCGCATCGTACTTGCCCCCGAGATCGAGATACCCGGCGCCAAGAAGCCGAGCAAATAGAACCGAAAGGCCCCTATCATGCGTTTTAAGCGATTTGCGATCCTCGCGCTGTTTATCTTCCTAGCCGCCCCCTGCCGAGCCGAAAAACCCCGAGCCCAAGGCTACGATTTCTTTGAACTTTCCCGATACCCCCTCGAAGGCAAACTCCGCCCGTGGGTCGAACTGCGCAAAGTCAAGCTCGAAGGAGACGGCGATCCGAAGAAATACAATCGCCGCACGGTACAATGGTGGCCTCGCAAAGGCGTCGACTTCACCGAGCTGCGCGAAGGCATGATCGAGCGCGAGTGGACCCTGGCGGCAAGCGCTATGGATCCCAAATGCGCCGCCGGCGTCGCCGGCGAGAAGCAGACCAAAGAACTCGACTCGCTGAGTCTCGAACCGAACGCTGGTTCGCGTTTCATACACCGCGTGCGAGGCTTCATAACGCCCGCCGAGTCGGGACAGTACACATTCAAGATCGCCGCCGACGACGAGGGATACGTCTACCTCAGCAGCGACCAGTCTCCCGCCAACGTCCGGGCGGTCTGCTACCAGAAGCTCAAAGTTTATCCCGGACAGTGGACGACGTTTCCGACGCAGATCTCGGCGCCGCAGAAGCTCGAGAAAGGTAAGAAATACTACTACGAAATCGTCCACATCGATCACAAGTGGCGAGACCACTGCGACGTGGTCTGGTCCAGCGAAACCCGCGCCGAAGGCCCGCTCAAGGGTGACGAATTCTCCACCCTCGACGGGAAGAAGGGTAAGTTCCTGGTCGAGAAATGGAATTTCAAATCCGGCGATGGCGAGCCCCGTCTTCCGGGGACGCCTCTGAAGTTCAAAGCGCACCTGGTGGGTTTCATGGGGCTGGGCAACGAACTGGGCGAACCGTACGAAGGCGAAGATATCGTCGCGCCCGGCGTGGTATTGCGGTTCCCTAACGGGCGCAAGCGAGTCCTGCACCGCTGGTCCCTGAGCAAGGCAGACCAGCAATTCGCCATGGACCTGTACGTAAAGGAGATGAAGAGGATCCGGGCGACACTCGATCAGACCAAATTCACCGGCGGAGAAGGGACGTCGCGGGACCAGGGGGTGTACACCTCGCCCCACTTTGTCTTCAGCTACGCGCCCCATCCGAAAAAGGAAGACCCCAAGACCAGGGCGCTCCGCGACAAGTTTTATCGCTCGGCGGTCGCCGGCGCCGAATACTGGTACACCTATCTGGAACACGGCGGACACCTGATGCAATACTGGGACCGCAAAGAGAAACGCAAGCACAATGTCCGCGTCGGCGGCGGAAACGGCGGAGGGTACGGCGGATGCGTCATCGGAGGCGTAACCGCCCTTCCGATCGCGCTGTATCACGAATATAGCCACGGTTTCAACCTCTGGTGGTTCGGTCATCCTGAGATATTCTGCGACTTCGGCCAGGTTCTGGGCACTGGCGGCACGAGGATAGACAAGGCCTCGAACAACGTGCGGCGCCCGCATCGAAGCGCGCTTCACGGGGCATATCCCACGTGCCTGTTCCTGTCGGTTTTGGGCGAGGACCCCAACTGGGGTTACTGCTCGGTGGTCGCCATGCCCAAGGCAGATTCCGAGCCGAACTTCTTCCAGACACTGGCCCGAGTCACCGAGCAGCGTGGCATGGCCAAGAAGGGCATCCCCGGCGCCGGCGACATCGTCGGGGACTACGGGGCGCGCCTGGCGGAGTTCGACTTCCATAACCACGAACTGCTGAAATCGTCGTGGTTCACTGTGGCCAGGGACTACCTCGAAGCAATGGACGTAAAGAAGGGCGAGTACCGCATCGTCTGGGACAAGGCGCCCGAGTCGTACGGTACGAACGTGATTCGCCTTGTGGCCGAGCCCGGCGCCAAAGAGATCACGGTCGACTTCCAGGGCTATCACGATCCGACCACCTATAGCGACTGGCGGGCATGCATTGTGGCTGTGGACAAAGACGGTCTGACGCGCTACAGCGACATGTGGAACAAGGGCGTCATGAAGATGCCTCGGCGGGAAGGCGACCGCCGTTACTGGCTGACCGTGACCGCGGCGCCTACGGGCATCCTGAGTATCCGCAGCCCGCTGCGAGTCTGCAGCGGTAACTGGTGCCCGCTCTATCCCTGGCGCGTGACGCTGAAAGGCGCCCGCCCGGGCACGCCGCATCGCATGCGGTTCGACTCCGACGACTACTACGCCGGTTACGGTTTCGCACAGACGCTCAACAGCGTTGTTCCCACTCCGCCGAACACGCCCGAGCGAAAGCTGTTTGTCGGGAAGGTCCGAAAGGCCCGCCAGGCGATTCCGGCGAAGATCGCGACCGCCAAAGACCCCTACCTGCGCCATCGACTGATGGCGATTGCGGGCAGGATGGACAACGCCCTGCTGATCGCCGACGGCGCGCCGCATTCCAATGGCGGCGGATGGGTTGCATCCACCGCGAAAGTCGATCCGACCGCGTATGTCGCTCCGGGCGCGATGGTGCTCGGCAGCGCGCAAGTACTCGACAACGCCTGTGTCGAGGAGTACGCCGTCGTGAAAGACAACGCACACCTCTCGGGCGACGCTCGGGTAGGCGGGCAGGTATTTGTCGGCGGTTCGACACGCCTGTCCGGACACCAGCGCGGGTGGCTGCCCGGTGCGACGACAGACCACGGTTTGTGGCAGAACTACGCCCTGGACGAAGAGTCGGTCATGATGCTCGAGGACCGCTATCGCAGTCACGGATTCAAGAACGGTTACGTCTGCGGCGCGCCGAAGCTGGTCGTCGACGGAAAGCGTCGTGGGTTCCAGTTCGACGGGAAGACCCAATACCTCGATCTCAACGCCCGCGCCGCGGACATGGGTCAGATCACCGTGGACATCGCCGTGCGCCCCGATGGCGGCGGCGGACAGACGCTGTTTGACTTCGGTTCCGATACCGACAACTGTTTTGTGCTGAAAACCTCGCGAAACGGCAAGCCGGAATTCGCGGCGAAGGTGGGCGGTAAGATGGTTGTTACACTGACCGGGAAGAAGGCGATGGCGAAAAATGCGTGGACCCGCCTGCGAGTGGAGATTGACGGTAAACAGATCGCCCTTTGGGTTAACGATCGGATGTCGGTCAGCAAGGCTTCGACATTCAGGCCTGCCCACGTGTTCCGCCCGGGACTGCAGAAACGCAACTTCGTGGCGGTCTCACGCGACATGAAGGGGCACTTCGCCGGAGCGATCGACTACGTGGTGATATACCAACGCGTCCACGGCGATGCGCTGGCCAAGCTGCCGCCGGCGATCATGGACGCCAGTCGCCGCCCCACCCAGCGATTCGCAGACGAACTCCTGACCGATCGCCCGGCCCGCAAGCGTTACGAAATCGAAAACAAGCGTGCCGTCGGCGAGGCGATGGTATACTACAGCAAGCTCGCCGAAGATATCTACATCCGGCTGCACGAGTTGCGTAACCGCGATCCCAACTGGCAAAAGGCCATCGCCAAGGCAAAAGAGGATCTCGCCAAGATAGGGAAGGCGGAAAAGAAGCCCAAGCAGCCGGTGAAGATCGCCGAACCGAAGGAAATCCCGGTACCGCCGGAGTTGACGAAACTCCGGAAGCAGAGAGAAGCTCTCCAGAAGACAATCTCGACGTATGCCGAGAAGGAAAAACAGGTTCGCCAGGGCCTTACCGAGTGGGTCAAAAACCTCAAGGACCCGAAGTATCTGCAGTTCCTGGCCGCCCGGAAATCCGGGCAGGAGAAACTCGAGGAACTGAAGAAGGAAGCCGAAGCAAGCTTCGCGTCCATGCCCGCCGAAGCGGCAACGCAGAAGAAGATCGCCGAACTTACCGCCGAGCGAGCCAAGCTCGTCGACGTGGTCAAGCAGGTCGACAAGGCCGTCACCGAGGCGGTCGCCAAGATGCCCGTCTACTGGGGCGACAAGAAGATCCAGGAAGAGAACCAGTTCCTGGGCCAAATGCGGATCAGATATGAGGGCGAGATCGGCGGAGGCGGCGGAAAATCCATCCAAGCGTATCGCGCGCAGAGCGAACGCCGCAAGCACATCGCCAAGACTCCCGACTACAAGAGGGCCTTGTGGATTGACGGCGAGTTGGAAGTGCTCAAGGCGCTGTCTCCCATCTACCGCGACATGCACTTCGCCACCGCCAGAGAGTACAACGCCCTTCGCGGCAAGCTGCAGGGTAAAGATTCACCGGGCCACAAGGCCAACGAAATCCTGGTACGTCTCAAGGAAGAGCGGCGACAGAACATCCTCGGCCCCAAGTACGACGCGCTGCGGAAGCAGCGCGCCGAGTTGGATAAGAACATCAACCAGCTCCAGCGAGACTATGACAAGAAGCGTCGCCAGCGGACCCAGGAGATCCGCCGCAGGCGCGATGCCGCTCGCAAGCAAGGTGAGCCGAATCGTCGCGACAACGAAGTGCGCGAAGAAATCCGCCGCGAGTTGTTCAACGCCTATAACAAGGCCGTCGAACCGTACTACTCGGAGTATCACAACGGCGTGTCGTACCTCCGCAGCGCGATGCGGGGGTTCTACAACACCCCCTACTCCCATCATCTGAATTCGCAGGGCCTGGCAAAGAAGACATTCCGCTACCGTGACACGCCGGGCGGCGACATGCAGACGGCGATCGATGCCTACCAACCCCAGAACTGGAAGACCGACGTTAGAGCATGGGACTGGCGCACGCGCTGGGAGCGTGACGGTACGCTTTCCCAGTACCCGATGACGAGGCAATGGCTCAAACGAGTCCGCGGAGACGCGCCGGTCAACGCTGTCGACTAGTCTTTCACGACCAACGGAGACTGTCGGAAGTCCGGGTGATCTCTGTCCTTGAGGTCACGCGTGCCCCTGTAGGTTCCATAGTACGGGGAGTTGGCGTCGATCCACGTGACGACCCTGACAAACTCACCCTGCGTGATCTTCGCTTTGCATGGAGTTGAGCGCATCCTGGCGGCCAGCTTGCTCAGGTGCGATCCGAAGCTCAGCGGCGGAGCGGGTCGGAAACCCGACCTGCCGAATCCGCATTGCCTGGTGCTTATCAGACCCTTTCCGAGAATGTTCTCGTATGACCTGCTCCACGACTGGGTCAGCACGCCGGTAAGGTCGAGTCGCCCTTTGGGGTTGGCGCCGCTGTGGCAACCGACGCAGTGCTTGTCCAGAACCGGTTGAACGTCCGAGGCATAGTGGATCATGCGCGGGCCGGTGTCGCCCGGCTGGGGACAGAGCCTCCGGGCCGGATGCTTCGCAGCCATCGGTCGCACGCGCGCCATCGGCGGCGCATTTTTGCGATGTTCGTGGCAGCCTATGCAGGATCTGTTTTCGCCCGGTCTGAGGTTGATGAAGGTCGGCATGTGCTGCAACTGCATGTAGTTTTCGTCGAGCAGTTGGAAGAAGATGTTCTGCGAAGCCGGCGCGGTGAAATGGGCCGATCCGTCCTGGCAGATCTTCGCCACGCCGTAGACCTTCTTGCGGTGTACGTTCCCGGAATGACCGATCCTGAAGATACCATTTTCCCTCCACGGCCACGGAAGCACGCCCATCACGCGCACGTATTTCACCCTTCCGCGCTCGATGCCCGTCATCCCCTCGTACACGTCCTGGATAAACAGCGTTCCGGTTTTCCGTTTGGCATCGGTCTTCTCGACCGGGGCGACCTGCATGGGCTTGCGGCGCGGGCGGAGCGGGACGGGCTGGAAACAGGATATCTTCGGATCGCTGCAAAGCTCGGCCCGATTGCCCCAGGCGTCCAGGGCGTAGAGACCGTAATGTTTGGCGGTCTTCGTCCCGGGCTTGTGGGAGACCAGGAAGAACTTCTCCGAGAACGGGTAAGGGTTCAGGAAGTAGCCCATGTGCCACGTGAACTGGTACATGCACGGATAAGCGATCTCGGGCGTTATGCATTCCATCGCTTCGCGCGAGCGCCGCGTGAGGCGATTGTCGATGAGTATCACCGGGCCTCCTAACCGCGCTTGGACGTGCGGCGCGCCAACCGTCACGAGCCTTTGGCTTCCGGGGATACTGCGGGTGTGCAGCATCTGTGCCGGACGGAGTATGCTGTTCTTATACACGTGGTCTACGCCACTGCCGTCGGGGCGCACCGACCAGACGCTCTGCCCGTTGCCCAGCCCCTTGTCGACGTATTCCCACCGCGTGTAAATGATGCGTCCGTCGTCCATCACGCAAGGCTCCATCTCGCTTAACGTGCCGGCCGACAGACGACGCATGTTCTTACCGCCTGAGTCTATCAGGTACAACGTTGTGACCGTCGGTCCGGCGCAGAAAACATGCCGCTCAGACCGCGTGGAAGTGAACATGATCTTCCCATTGGGCAGATAACACGGGTCCATATCGTCAATGCCCAGCCTCTTGGCCCTACCGTAAAGCGGGACCTTCTCAGCCGGGTCGAAAGTAAGCTGCCGCAGACTGCCTGAGACCATCTTCCCGGCGGCCGGATCGATGTCGATCTCGTATATGCGGAAGTTCTCGCCCTTCTTCTTAAAACCGAAGACCACTTTCTTGGCGTCGAACGACAGGTCGAACCGGCTGAACGCCCCGCCTTCGAGTTCCTTGACCAGGCGGGTGACCTTACCGTCGGCGGCCACCGGCGAAAGAATGCAGAGGTTGCCCCCCGAACCGCCGACCCCGCAATCGGAGTAGCTGTTGCAGGGCACGGGCTCTCTCTTGAGGAACAGGAGTTTGTCGAATTTCAGCGCCGGGTGGTCAAGCAGGGCTTTGCGGCGAAGCGACTTAAGCGCCTGCTCGGTTGGGCTCTGTCCGTCTGGCGCGTCAGCTTCACCGGACCACGTTCTGCCCATCAGGAAGCTCTTGCGAATCTGCTTGACAACCGAAACTGTGCGTCCTTTCTTCTCAAACTCTGACAACTGCTTGAGGTAGTCGGCGCCGCGGGAGTATTGCGGCCCGAAGGTCTCGATCGTGTGCTCAATCGACGATCGCAGCGCGCCGATGTTCACGCTGTCGGCCGGCAGGAACACGCTGCGCTCCCTGACGGCAACTTTGTCGAACTGACGCATGGGTCGCGGAGGTTGTTTCCAGCCCTTCGGGAAAGCCGTCGGCGTCTCGAGCCTGAACGCCACCAGGTGCGGAAACTTACCGTCGCGGGCGAGCTTGAGGGTGTGTTTGCCCTTGGTGACCGATATCGTGACGCGACCGGCCATGTCCCACTTGGCGTCCCAACTGTCGCCCGAGGTCCGGATGGGCAGTTCGTAGGGCGGCGAGTTGAAGCCCACTCCGTTGCAGAACCTTCCGAAACTTTTGCCGTCCAGAAAGACTTCAACCGGCCTGGCCTCGACTGATGTGTAATTGGCCAGGATCGTGTACTGCCCGGTAACGGGGAAATCGATGTCGTATTCCGCAAACGACTGTCCGGTGTGCCCCGCCTTTCCGGCGATCAACGGGCAGGCGTTTGCGTACTTGTCGGGACTGGCGTAGACGCGGACATTCCCGCGGTCGAACGCCCATGCGGGTATCAACAGAGCCCCCGCCGCGCGGGGCCGGGGTGGATCCTTCGCTGGTTTGCGCATCGCTTCGACGTCAACGTTCTTCGCTGGAGCAAATGCGCCGCGATACTTCGCCGGGATGCTCTGGATGTCGCGCAGTTTGAACTGCGGCGGCGTCCAGTCGTCCGCAAAGGCCTCCGGCGTCTCCAGACGCAGAGCGACCAGGTGCGGAAGCGGGCGGCGGCTGACCAGCTTTATCGTGTGCATACCCGCGGTGACCTTACCGTTTCTCTTTTTCGCCACCCAGTCGGGACCTCCGAACCGGTTGCGGAGCAGTTCCCATCTGGCCCCGCTGCTCTTCCACGTGGGCTCGGCGGGCTTGTCGGACGACTTGGGGGACAAGCTTATGCCCGTGCAGGCCTTGCTTACGTTTCGGGTGTCGAAATAGACTTCGACCGGCCGCGTTTCGGCCGATGCGTATTTGATGTGCAACCGGTACATGCCCGTGACGGGGATATCGATGTCGTATTCGACGCTCCAACCCCAGGGCTTCCGCGGCCCGCTGACCACCACCGGTCCGGCATCGGCGTATTTGCTCGGATCGGCATGGATCTGCACATTACCGCGAGCGAACGACCAGGCGGGAATCACCAGCGATCCGCCCTCGGCGCGGGGGGCGAAGAACGCAACGCTACAGACAGCGAGCAATATCGACGTCAACCGGCAAGATCGCCGCGGCAGCTGCGATTCAATCTTCATCACAAGTCTCCTTGGAAGGAAGAACGTAGCTAATCTTCTCTGATACAGATTATTATAGTATATCACAAATTAGCGGGAGGCTTTGAGATCATCTGGCGTTTGCGACGATTTCCTGTATCTCGTTTCCGTTCGATTCAATTGCTACACGCCAAACCCGGAATCCTCCAGATCCCCGGGCGATTCTATCACGCTCCGGCGGGATAACAAGCCTGTTTCCGCTTCCGGCAAGCAAGGGACAAACTCATCGACCCTTCATACCGCAATTGCCCGTTTGGCGTCCGCATGTTATCATGCAGAACCCAGGAAGTTGAAGCTTTCCGGCAGCACGCATGGAGACGCGCAGTGACCCTGACTGATTACCATGATCTTTTCGCCCGGCGTCCGGACTCTGTGGTCTCCCACCGTGAGGCCGTGCTTGCAGAAAAGGTGAGACTCGAACAGGAACTCTCTGATGGACACATCGCTCATTGTCCTCATCCCGAAACCCATGGGGAGGTCGTCGTTGGGATTCTGGGGGATATCATCTGCGAGAGCCTGCTCCTCTGCGTGTATGAAGAGAGACTACTGTCACGCCCGGCTCCGGATCTGTACGCAAATGCCCAATGGGCTCTTGACACACTACCTCCATGGTTGCGCGATGCGGAGATGGGCTGGAGGCAAGTGGTGGACATGTGCGTTGTGTTCTACAAGACGCAGTCCTTTCTCCCTGAGGCCCTGCGTTGCGGTTTGCGGGAGTACAGTGTCTGGTTCGGAAGATCCGTTCACATCAACGGACAACGCTTCACCTACGACCTCAGGCAAGAAACCTACGACATTGTCCGGAAGGCTCCGGAGTATCGAACCGTGCGCGCCATCTATCAAGCCAGGAACCCAAAGCAACTCGAGCGCAAAGTCTCCTGGCTGGTCCGTAATGCGGTATCGCTTTGTCGTAATGGCTCCCAGCCCCCTGCCAAACCCGACGAGGTACATGAAACCGTCTCGCGCGAACTGGCATATATCGAGTCAACGGATTGGAGGGGGCTCGCCCAATGCGTTCGGCAATTGCAGAGGACTTGAAGGGAGAGGTCTCCATGACCTCCTGGTTCCTGCCAGAGAACCAAAGCACGGGTCTGGAGTTGTACGCAAAAGGCGGCGCCGCCAGGATTCGTTCACTGAGAGTTACCAAACTCAAATCCGCCCGGGGCAGCCGCAAAGAAATAGTCCGGCCCCTCTTGTTTGCCCCGGCGCACGAACAAGGCCTGCCGCTGCTGCGACAGGCCCTGTCTCATACGAGACCGACGGGATTCGAACCCGCAACCTCCGGATCGACAGTCCGGTGCTCTAACCAAATTGAGCTACGGTCCCATTCGTCTTTTCACCGCGGAAGGCTCAGCGACCGCCATCTGCGGGTCACGTAATATACACCTTATCGCCCCGGTGTCAATACCGCTCACACCAAAAGTTCAAAAAAGTGGTTCTAGACAACATATTCCCAATCCTGTCCGGCATGATAGTTGTAAGGCGAGACGTGGGCAAGTCGGTGTCGCA
>CAZSLS010000178.1:0-14702 GCA_964607575.1 uncultured Planctomycetaceae bacterium
GCTGAAGAAACTCCAGAAGGTTTGGGGCAAGCCCAAGGCGTACATGGACTCCCCGGCGGCCAAGGCCCCGGCGTCCAAGGCCGACAAGCCCGCCCCAAAAACGCCGTACGAGCCTACGTCGCACTACACCATCATGAACATGGAGGGCTGGAAGGTCTATGTGAACAAGGCCCTGTTGCCTGGCGGCGCGCATGCCAAGATGGGCGCCAAGGCCATCGAGCGTCTCCGCGGCGACATGGTGCTGGTCAAGCACTGGGTCGCCGACGAGGCGCTGGCCAAGCTGCTGAAGGTCGGCATCTGGCTCGAGCTGGACACCACCAACGGTCCGCACGGGCGAACGCCGGTGTTCCATTACCATTCGTACCTCGGGTGGCTCAAGAAGATGGACTTCCACCCCGGCAAGCACAAGTGCGTGGAGTACAGCCGGGCCGCGTCGCTGGTGACGAACCGCCGCGGCAGGGGCACCGCGAAGATACTCCTGCACGAGTTGGCCCACGCGTATCACGACCAGGTTCTCTCGTTCAATGACCGGGACATCCTGGCCGCCCACAAACGTGCCCGCGAGAGCGGCAAGTACCCCAGGAACGACTGGGTCGTCCGAGCCAATCACAAAGAGTTCTTCGCGGGCGTCAGCACACGCTACTTCGGCACGAAGGGAGAACGCGAAGCACTCGTCGAGCGCGATCCGATCCTGCTGAAGAAACTCCAGAAGGTTTGGGGCAAGCCCAAGGCGTACATGGACTCCCCGGCGGCCAAGGCCCCGGCGTCCAAGGCCGACAAGCCCGCCCCAAAAACGCCGTACGAGCCTACGTCGCACTACACCATCATGAACATGGAGGGCTGGAAGGTCTATGTGAACAAGGCCCTGTTGCCTGGCGGCGCGCATGCCAAGATGGGCGCCAAGGCCATCGAGCGTCTCCGCGGCGACATGGTGCTGGTCAAGCACTGGGTCGCCGACGAGGCGCTGGCCAAGCTGCTGAAGGTCGGCATCTGGCTCGAGCTGGACACCACCAACGGTCCGCACGGGCGAACGCCGGTGTTCCATTACCATTCGTACCTCGGGTGGCTCAAGAAGATGGACTTCCACCCCGGCAAGCACAAGTGCGTGGAGTACAGCCGGGCCGCGTCGCTGGTGACGAACCGCCGCGGCAGGGGCACCGCGAAGATACTCCTGCACGAGTTGGCCCACGCGTATCACGACCAGGTTCTCTCGTTCAATGACCGGGACATCCTGGCCGCCCACAAACGTGCCCGCGAGAGCGGCAAGTACCCCAGGAACGACTGGGTCGTCCGAGCCAATCACAAAGAGTTCTTCGCGGGCGTCAGCACACGCTACTTCGGCACGAAGGGAGAACGCGAAGCACTCGTCGAGCGCGATCCGATCCTGCTGAAGAAACTCCAGAAGGTCTGGGGCAAGCCCAGGGCGTACATGGACTCCCCGCCGCCCAAGGGCAAGACCAGCCCCGGCGAGCCGCGAAGCGGCGGCGCCAAATAGCTGCGCGTGTAAGCCTGTAGAGAACGTGGTCTATTCTTTGGCGCTGTCAATTGCTGTCTTCGCGGGTTTTTCTTCCTCACAACAACGATTTCGGAGTTATGGGTGCAACTCGCGCATGACCCGGAGGTCGGTGGTTCGAATCATTGCCTTGTACTACATGCAGGGGCTCAACACCACCGCCGTCCACGGTCATACGGCGCTGTTCGGTGTCTACGGTATGCTGGGCATCGGGCTGATGCTGTTTTGCCTCAAGGGCCCTGGCACTCGAGGCCGCGCTGCCACGTTAGTAACATTGGTTCAGTTAAAACCGACGTGCGCAGCACCATGGCGCTATCGCCAGCACCGTACGGTTCCGTCTTTCATCGAGAGATAGAGGCAGCGGTTGGCTGCGGCCATCCCGTCGAACACCGGCAGGGCGTCGAGTTTGAATTCGCCAATCTTCCTACCGTCACCCGTTGACACCCATCGCAGGATGGCGCCTTGGGCCCCGTCGAGAATAGACGCCTGCCGGGCAAGCCTGTCGCGTGTTTTTGGAGCGGCGAAGGTTGCGAAGGCTCTTTCCTCATCAACAACGTCCGCCGGGCCGGCGACGAAGAGAGTCTCTCCCGCCAGCGTCATGGCTTTTACCAATATGGGAAGGTCCGTACTCCAATGCGTTACTGCCGCCGAACTCGGCGCCGCACTGCGCCAATGGGGTTTCTTGTCCTTGGGCCAGGGATCGTCGGGGCCGAACTCACCGGGCGCCAGGCGGGCTCCCTCCTTTATCGCCGGGACTCTGTCCATGGCGAACAGACGGTACTCCATTTGCGTGGTCCACCGAAAATAAGTAGGTTTACGCCCGTAACCGTAGGCCCGCTTGTCGTTGAACACCAGGATCCGACCGGCAGGGACGTTCCGTCCGTTGTTGTACCAGTTGGAGCATCCCGAATTCCAGTCGCGCCCGATTATCCAGTAGCTGCGGTGGAACCAGTTGTCGTCCAGGAACCCGCTGGGAGAGAAGAGGTGGATTCCCTTGTCGCTTTTCAGCGATGGGTTAGGATAGGGCAGGCGTTTTCCCTTCATGTCAAGGACTAAGGTACGCATGAATATGTTGGTCCCGTTGCTGGAGAGGATATCCGGTTCCGCCGTCGGCATGGACAGACCCGTGCGATGGTCCCGCCCCTTGTCCAGGTGATGGACCTGAAGGGGCTTGCCCGCTGGAGTGCGGTCACTCATGATCTCTTCGGACAGCAGTTCGCCCGTGGCGGGGTTCAGGCGAACCAGGCGCAGTCCGCCATCGAGGAACATCGACCTTCCGGCTAGGCAAGTTATCGCTCCGCCCTGGACGAGCACGCTTCCGTGTATCGGCCAGGCCGATTCGAGCTGGCCATAGGACATGACCCGGCGGAAGCGCCGAGCGACGCGAAATCTCCAGGCGAGTTTCCCATCGGCGGTATGCACGCAGTAGACATAACCGTCAGCGCAGCCAAACACGGCGCGGTCGCGCCAGATGGTGGGAGGAGAGTCGACCCGTCCGCCCGCGACGAAACTCCACTCGATCTTGCCGCTGTCGGTATCGAGTGCATATACGGTGTGCTGGTCGACGCGGGCCACATACAGCTTGCCGCCGACGATAGTGGTCGCGCTCAAGCGACCGCCGAGTTTCGCCTTCCACTTTGGCTTGATGACCGCGGGCAGGGTTGTCTTCGCACATCCGCTTCGTTCGCTGTCGCAACGGTATGTCGGCCAGTCCCGGTCGGCTTTCTTTCGGTCCGGGCTGTCCGAGGGCGGTTTTTCGGAATACGCCGGACCCTTTTCCAGGCGTTGTTCTATTCGATGTGTCGCATCGGGCGCTTTGTCGGCGGCGGGCGCCAATGCGTTGAAGCCATTGAGTTGCCCGCCCATGTAGCAGGCGCACGGGTGCGGCGGGGCGTAGAGCAGTCCGTTGCAAGGCATGAGTCCGTAGGTACAACCGCCGCGCACCCAGTGATGCGGTTCCCACGACTGTTGCTCGCGGTCGATGAATTCCGTGCCGGTCCGTGAAGTGAGGAAATACTTCTCGGTCGCCTTGGCCCGATAGCAGCGATGATGGAACCAGAATGGCGTGGGCTCGAGTTTTGGCGCGAAGCTGTCGGTGACCTTGCCCGTGTGAAGATCCCAGGCGGTAAAGACGCCCTTGCTACCGCCCGAGCGGATGTCGCCGGACCACACCTTATTTTTGATGATGAAAAGATCTCCGGGCGATTCGCACCCGCTGAATCCGCGTTTGGATTTCCAGAGTTGGGAACCGTCTTTCACGGAGAAGGCGGCCTGGAGGCGGGGAGTGTGCGAGAACATCAGCACGTCTTTGCAGACAACCATGATTGGCGCAGACTGCGAGCGGACTTTGGCAAGAGCGATGGGGGCGGACTTCCAGACTTGCTCTCCGCTCTTTCGATCCAGACACAGAATCGCCGCGCCATTGTGAAAGTAGACTTTTTTTGCGTCGGCGGTAAGGGTCAGCGGGGTGACGTCCGTTTCTTTCCGCCACAGGAGCTTTCCGGTCTCGGCGCTGACGGCCATGATCCGACGTTTGGCGCCGCCGCGCGACCACCCCCAACCGCGCTGGCTGCGGTGCTTTTCCTGCATGGCATAGCGGAACTTGGGCAGAAATTCCTTGTGGTCGGACAGTGCGGGGTTGACTTGTATGAAGACCACTCCGCGGGAGACTATCAACTCCTCGGCGCCCGTGGTGTTCTCGATTTCCATAATGGTCTTTCCGCTGCGCGCATCGAGTACGCTGAGGGGGGCGTTGAGTCCGAGGGTCACGAAGACCTTGTCCCCACCGGCCTCCTGGGCGGTCGGGGCGACCAGCCGGCGAGGTTGCTGCGCCGGACCGCTCTTGAGCGGGAACATGCGGGACCACCAGTTCTTGATCTCACGTTTCCACAGCACCACGCCGTTGAAGGCGTCACGCGCCACCAGCATTCTCTTTGCAGGCAGCATGGGCGATTCCCGGCGGCCTTCGTCGATGATATAGAAGAGGCGCCCTTTGGACGAGACCATGGCGCTCATGCCCCCTCCGCCGCGATCGTGATGCGTCATCCATTTCGGCGCCCCGGTCCACTGCATGCGGCGCGGCGGGCCCACACGCGAATCTCTTGCCACCGCATTGTTGTCCGCGGCGTGGAGATAGTGGCTCCACTGGTCAATCTCCGCGGGGACTTCTTTCACCAGTTTGGTCCACCTCTTGAATTCTCTGGAGATCTGAACTTCAAGTTTCAGATCCACATGGCCTTTGATCAGTGCTACTCCTCTTGGAGTAAGTACGCGCTTGATCTCGCTAAGCGAGACAGATTCCCCGTCAACGACCAGCAGGTTAACCAGATTGTCGGCGTAGGGAAGGTCCGGTCCGCTCAATCGTTCGACAGACACCCTTCCATAGAGCCCCTTCCCGCGGATGAACTTGCGTGCTTGTGCGACTTTCGCCGCGTCGGTCGCCAGACCATGGACGATAAACGACTCTCCCGCGCCGAGTGCGGCGGTCAGCTTGCCGTCGGTTTCGCCCAAATGCACAATCAACCCGCCGGTGCAGTTGGCCGTTTTCAGTATCTCCTGCGCCTGGGCCTGCTGTCCGGTCGGGGCGCTTTTGGCGACCGCGGGCGACAGGGCGACGGCCAGAACGATGGACGAATATCCCAAGAGACGTGCGGAAGATCTCATCGACAATCTCCTTGTGCTTTCAATGTCGCCTCTACTTGCCCTTGTCCGCTTTGGCGGGCGGTGAGTCTATGAAGCCTTTGGGTTTGCCCCATATCTTCAGCAGAAGCTTCGCCAGGATCGGATCGCGTTTGACGAGTGCTTCACGCTCGACCTTCGTACCGTGGTAGCGCGTGGTCACGCCGGCGAAGAACTCCTTGTGGTTGGCCCGGACGACCCAATCCCCGGGCGGATACTTTCCTTCTTCGCGAGCCCGCTTGTGGGCCGCCAGCACCTCGGGGTGATTGAAGTTCAGGATCTGGTCGTGGTAGGCATGGGCGTACTCGTGCAGCAGAACGGTAACTCCGCGGTTGAACGACCGCCGGGCCAGTGAGGCCGCGTTGCCGTACTCGACGCACTTGACCTTCTTGGGATTGAAGTCCATCTTCTTTAACCAGCCCAGGCCCGGATGGTACTGGTACGCTGATGTCCTCCTGTGCGGTCCGTTGGTCGAATCGACTTCGAGCCATAGGGTTACGGCTTGGAATTTCGCGATTCCGGCCGGTTGGACCATCTGCTTGAGTTTGGCCATGTGGCTTTTCAGGCCCGCCAGCGCTTTGGCTCCGGTGGCTGCGAGCCTGCCTCCGGGCAGCAGGCCGTTGTTTACGTTCACCTTCCACCCCTCGATGTTCTTGAGAGTGTAATGCGAGTCAGGTTCATATGGCGTTTTCTTGCTGTGCGTGAACGACCATTTGTCGGTCAACACTCCGCACTTGTTGAGCCAGACCTCGAGATCCATCTTCCAAGGGTTCGTATCGTTGGTGACACCGTGCCCGCCTTGGGGATAGAGTCGCAGTTGGGTATCGACTTTGGCTTTCCTCAGCGCCCTGTGGAACAGCGTGCTGTTCTCGTGGGGGACCAGCTTGTCGTCGCGAGCGTGGGCGAGGAATGTCGGCGGGGTCTTGGCGTCGACCTGCAGTTCATTGGAAAGCTCGTCGATGAGTTCCTTGCTCGGGTCCGGGCCGAGGAGACGGGCAACCGAGGCCTTATGCGGCTTGTTCTTCATACTGACCACCGGGCAGAACAGGGCCATGAAGTCAGGGCGGCAACTGAAGCGGTCAACCGGATCCTTTGCGTCTTTCTTACCAAGGTGGTAGTGCGTCGCGAGCGTTGTAGCCACGTGCCCGCCCGAGGAGAACGCCACCACCACGATTCGCTTGGGGTCCACATTCCATTTCTTCGCGTTGGCGCGAATGAGGCTCACTGCCCGCTGGGCGTCCTGGAGCGGGGCGGGGTGGCGATATCCGTGTACCGGAAGACGGTATTTCATGCTGAAGAACCGCACCGGGCGGGTCTTGAAGAAATCCCAGAACGTCCCGTAGCTCGAGATGTGCTTGTATCCGCCGCCCGGTATCAGCAGCACGGCGGGGGCGGGACCCTTGACGTCCCTGGGCGACGGGAATACCTTCAGGGTTGGCGTATCGTTCTTTTCGGCGCCCTTGGCTCCGGGGGCGCCTTTGGGCCATAGCTTTACATCCTCGGCCGCCACCGCCGCGACGCAACAGGCTAACACCATAGTCCAGGCGACCAGACACCTGCCGATAACGCTCATATTCTTTCGAAACATTTCCGTGTTCTCTCCGTTCGGATGGACTCTTTTGTTTACGAAATCCCCACCGGCTGCGGTGGGTATTGACTATGATTATATATAAACCGCCTCCCGGGACAATTCCCAATTCGTTTCCGGTCTTGCGGCGGCGGGCTATTGTTCCGATTTTTGTCAAAATTTGCCCTTGGCGATATGGGAATATGTGATATGATATTACGTAGATCGGCCTGGAGGAGTAGCGGTCCGTGCCGTGCTTTTTCTGCGCAGATTCGGATGTTCTTCCCTCCCATTACGCGAGGTAGTAGGGTTTTATGGATAGTGTAAACCGCAACGGTATCAATTCCCCGGTCTTTGAAGCCCTCGAACCGCGCCTGCTTCTGTCGGGTTCGGTCGTGGTCTCGGAGTTCATGGCCTCCAATGATTCTACGGTTGTTGACGGCGATAACCAGTACTCCGACTGGATCGAACTGTACAATCCGACCCCGGCGCCGATCAGTCTCGATGGCTGGTTCCTGACCGACAAGACGGGCAACCTGGACAAGTGGGAGTTTCCCAACGTCACACTGGCGGCCAGTGGCGATCCGTCGGGTAATGACTATCTGCTTGTCTTTGCTTCAGGGCAGGACGATGATAATTACCCATATTGGGACGGGCAGTATTACCACACTAATTTCACTCTGAGTAAGGAAGGCGAGAATGTTCTGCTGGTCCGCCCCGACGGGACGACGATCGAACACGGGTACGAGGACTACCCCGACCAGATTACGGACATATCGTACGGTTTCCACATAGGCGGTACGTGGAACACGCTTGTTGAACTCGGCGATAGCTTCACCTATCTCGTTCCGACCCCCGGCGATGCGGGTGACCTGCCCGATCCGGGCGTCAGCGATGGTTGGACGGATGAGACCTTTGATGATTCCAGTTGGTCTCGCGATACCATCAACGGCGCCAAGAGGCTTCTGGTCACCGAGATCAATACCGGTGACACCGAGTACGTGGAGATACAGAACGCTTCGCGCGATCCTCTTGACGTTAGCGGGTGGGTGGTGATCATCAACGATCCCGCGGTCGATATCAACGCGGTCAACGCCGCGGCGTGGAGCCTGTCGGCTACGATGAACGCCGGAGATATCCTGTCGAGGAACGATACGGAGTGGGGCGGTATCAACTGGGAACTCGAGGGTCCCGGTTGGGCGATGATCCTCGACGGCGGCGGCACGGTCGTGGATTTCGTTCCGTGGGGTTATACCGAGCTTGAGATCGCCGCCATGAGTGTCGATCACGGCGCCTTTACGGGTATTACCCCCGGCGATTACTGGATCGGTGACGGCGCGGCGCCCGGCGCCGGTGGCGGCGGTGGCGGTGGCGGCGGAGGTGGCGGAGGAGGTCCGGGGATCAACTACGCCGGCGGGACATATACCGAAGACTTCGATTCGATAGGCACCGGTAACACTAACGCACCGGCCGGCTGGACGGCGGGTAATTATTCGACGGTTCAGAACCGCACGCCGCCCGGCGGCACGGTGGATAACGAAACGCTTTATGCTGACGATGGTTCGTCGACCGCGAAGGGTCGCAGCTATAACTACGGTACGACCGACGATGCGGACCGTGCGATCGGCCACCTGCCGACCACGAACACCGGCGACCGCGCGCTGCAACTGGAGATCACCAACGATACCGGTTATCCGCTCGAATCGCTTACCCTTGGATATACCGGCGAGCAGTGGCGCGACTGGCGGAGTGGCGCCAATCCGCCCCAGCAGCTCAATGTGTACATCAGCACGGACCCGGGGTCGGGCTTTGTCGCGATGGGCACGCAGTTTGACTTCATCGGTCCGACGCAGAACGGTGCCCTGATCAAGCTGGACGGGAACGATCCGGCCAATCGCGAGATCATCAGCGCAAGCTACATACCGCCGATCCCGATCTCGCACGGCGAGACGTTTTACATTACGTGGCACGACAATAACGATAACGTTGACGACAGTCCCCTTGCCGTCGACGACGTATCGTTCAGCGCAGAGTTCGGTCCGCGCGAAGTGATGGCTCGCGGCGGTGATTTCGACACCGATTCAGCCGGTGATTTCGAGCGGCACAATGCTCCGACCCCCGGCGTGCAGAACGCGGATCTGACCATGCCGTTTGGCCTGGTCGTGCCCAACCAGATGGGCGTTGGCTTTGCAAACCAGCAGGACGAGTTCGAGATATTCATCCAGACCAGAGTCGACCACGTGATGAAGGAACCGGAGGTCGGTGATCCCAACGCTTCGATTTGGACTCGCATCGAGTTCGACGTTGCCAGCGTTCAGGGCTATGAGTCCCTGACGCTCAGCATGAGGTACGACGACGGGTTCGTTGCATATCTCAATGGGACCGAGGTCGCATCGGCGAATGCTCCGGTCACTCTGGACACCGATTCGGCGGCTACTGCGACACAATCGAACGTGCAGGCGGTTATCTACCAAAATTACGACCTTACCGCCTTCATGGGCCTGATCAACACCACCGGGACTAACGTCCTGGCGATTCATGGGTTGAATGTCGATGCGATCGATGACGATTTCCTGATCCAACCGAAACTGGTTGCCGGCAGCAGCATTTCCGATCCGCGGTACTTCGGGAATCCCACGCCCGGTGCGGATAACGACCCGGCGGTGGGCGCACCGGCCGACGAGGTCCTGTTCTCGCGGTTGGGCGAAACGTTCACCGAGGCTTCGTTCACTGTGTCCTTGAGCACGGAGTCTCCCGACACGACGATCTACTACACGCTCGACGGTACCGTTCCGAGCGAAACTTCCACCGAGTACACCGGCCCGCTGACGATCAGTAATACCACGCAGGTGCGCACCAGGGCATACCAACCGGGCCTGGCGCCCGGACCGGTCAACACCGAAACTTATATCGGACTGTCTTTTGACATCCAGGGCCACACCAGCGATATCCCGATTGTCATAGTCGAGACTTTCGGCGCCGGCGTGGACGGCAGTACCAAACGCCCCAGCCATATGTCCATCTTTGAGCCCAGTACCGGCGGGTGGACTTACATTACCGGCGACCATGAACTCGAAACCCGTGCGGGGATCAAGACACGCGGTTCGAGCACCAGCGGACAGTCATTTTCCGTTGAGTCCTGGGACGACCACATCAATGACGATGACGATATCAAGCCGCTTGGAATGCCCGGCGAGTCCGACTGGATCCTCTACAGTTCCGGCTACGACAAGTCCAAGATGAACAACTCGTTCATATACGAGTTGTCCAACCAGGTCGGTCAGTACGCCGTACGCACTCGCCACGTGGAGTTTTTCCTGAACACCGGCGGAGGCGATGTGTCGTGGTCGGACCGCAAGGGCATATTCGTCTTCATGGAGAAGATCAAGCGCGGGTCTGATCGCGTGGACGTCGAAGCGCTCGATCCATGGGACGATAGCGAACCGGACATCTCCGGCGGATACATGTTCAAGGTCGACCGGGCCGATCCGGGCGACGGCGGTTTCAGCGCGGGCGGTCAGGGTCTGAAATGGGTTTATCCCAAAGAAATCGTTATTGAGACCCCCGAGTACGATGCCCAGGAAAACTGGATCAAGAACTACCTCAACGAGTATCGCGCCGCTGTGTACGGGCCGGGCTTTGTTAATCCATCAACCGGTCTGCATTACTCGGACTACCTGGACGTCGCCGCTTCCATCGACCATCACATACTAAACGAATTCACGAAGAATCCGGACGAGTTCCGGCTTAGCACATATCTCTACAAGCCGCGCGGTGAGAAGTTCGCATGGGGTCCGATATGGGACTTCGACCGAGCATTGGGATTCGAAGGCCGCTCGGCAAACCCGGTGGGATGGTGGTCGGACTTCCAGTGGGGGTCATGGTGGAACGGAATGTTCGACGATCCCGAGTTCAGCCAGGCCTGGATCGACCGCTACTTCGAACTGCGGGCCGACCAGTTCAGCCATGCGAATCTGCAGAACATCATAGACACGCAGGCCGCGACCATACAGAACTCCGCTCCGGGTTACGATGGTAATTGGACTACGTATCGCAACAACCTGAAAAACTGGGTGACCAACCGCATTAACTGGATGGACACCCAGTTCCGCCCGATGGCGCAGTTCTCCAAGAGCGACGGGCAGGTTACTCCGGGCACTAATGTCACGTTTATCAATCTTCCGGCTTCCGGAAACATCTACTACACGACTGACGGCACGGACCCGCGCTGGGCGGGGGGTGGAATCCGCGGGCAGCTCTACACCGGCACGCCGATCGCCATCAACGACAACACGAAGATCATCGCGCGGGTTTACGATGCGGCGGCGACGCATACGACCTACTGCTTTACGCAGGTGCAGTGGGGTGCGCCGTCAGAACTCATCGTTGTCGTCGACACGCCTGCCGACGCGAGTAACCTGGCGATCACCGAGATAAACTACAATCCCCCCGATCCGACGACCGGGGAGTTGGCGGTTAATTCGACCTTCACCAGCGAGGATTTCGAGTTCGTCGAGATAATGAACACCGGCGGTTCGACTGTCGCCCTTGGCGGCGTGAAGTTCATCGACGGGTTCGACTTCGAGTTTGACGGCGATGCGACTCTACCGGCAGGTGAGCGGGCTGTGGTGGTCGCCAACCAGTTGGCCTTTACGGCGCGATATGGCGGCGGGGTCACGATCCTCGGCGAGTACGGCATCGGGGACGGGGCGTCTCACCTGTCCAACACTGGTGAGGGAATCGAACTTACCGATATCCTCGGCGCCGAAATCGTGGACTTCCGTTTCAACGATGCGGGCAGTTGGCCCGGTCGGGCCGACGGAAAGGGCGCCACGCTCCAGATCATCGATCCGGCCGGCGATTACGACGATTCAGACAACTGGACATCGAGCGTTGTTTACGGTGGTACGCCCGGCGGGGCGGGCGAGCAGACGCCTGTAGGTATTGTCATCAACGAGGTGTTTACGCACACAGATCTTCCGGACGTCGACAGCATCGAGTTGTACAACACTACCGGCGGGACTATTAATATCGGCGGTTGGTATCTCAGCGATACGTGGGGCTGGGCGTCGAGTCTGGATAACGGCGATTACAAGAAGTTCCAGATCCCCGGAGGCACGTCGATAGATTCCGGTGAGTATCTTGTTTTTGACGAGAATGACTTCGGCGGTGTCGGTCCTCTCGATTTTGCCCTGGACGGAGCCCACGGTGACGACGTATGGCTGATGAAGGCTGACGGAGCGGGGAATCTGACGCACTTTGTCGATCACGTCGATTTCGGCGGTGCGATCAATGGCGAATCGTTCGGGCGTTGGCCCAACGCCGTTGGTGATCTGTACCCGATGACATCGGTGACGCTTGAGGGCGACAACAGTCCTCCGCGTGTCGGTCCGGTCGTAATCAGCGAGGTGATGTACTATCCCGGTATCTTCCACGAGAACTTCACCAGTGGCGGTTCGGAGCGGTTTACTGAAATTGCGGGCACGTGGAGCGTTACCGACGGCCGCTACGGCGTGACGCCCGAGTGGATCGGCCACGACACCGTCGCGACGATCGATCTTACCGAGACGCTGTGGAGCGATTACGTTCTGGAAGCGGAGATCAACGCCACCGCCGCCGGCGGCGGGTATCTGTCCAACGCGGTGCTGATATTCGATTACCAGAGTTCGATCAACTTCAAGTTCGCCGGCGCTTCTGTCAGCAGCGGACGGTGGCAGATCGGGCATCGCAATACTGGCGGGTGGATCGTCGATGCCTTCGTCAGCGACACGATTCAGGCCGGTAAGAACTACGATCTGAAGCTTGGCGTACAGAACGGAGTGGCCAGCCTCATTGTCGACGGAACTTCGATGCTGAGCGTTGAATACGCCGGGGCGCTTAACGATGGAGGCATTGGTATCGGTACGGATAATGGCGTCAGTTCTTTCGACAAGGTGGCTGTCGAGCCATACGCCGAAGGCGATCTGGAGTTCATCGGGCTGTACAATCCGACGGCTTCGGACATCAATCTGGCGTCATGGCAAGACAATCCCCACACTTCCGGTCAGTACTTCGCCGACTGGCGCCTGCGCGGTGGAGTTGACATGGAGTTTGACGAGGGCGTGACTATCGCTGCCGGCGGTACACTGGTTATTCTATCGTTTGACCCGGACACACCCGAAAACGCCGCCCGCGTGGCTGCCTTCAGGGCCTTCTATGGGATAGATGGTTCCATTGCGCTGGCGGGGGGGTACGGCGGTAGCCTGGATAACGGTGGGGAGCGCATAACGCTTCAGCGTCCGGATTCGCCCACGGCGGAAGAACCCGGTTTCGTCCCGCACGTGATCGAAGACGAGGTCATCTACAACGACATCGCGCCCTGGCCGACCAGCCCCGACGGTGAAGGCGACTCGCTGCATCGTCTCCACTTCGAGATGTTCGGTAACGATGCGGCAAGTTGGCGATCGGATGCTCCGACTCCCGGACTGGCATCGGCTTTCAGCCTGCCGCCAACCGTCGCGGTTTCCATTGAGGATGTGAACGTAGACGAGGATTCCGGCGACGGCGTTCTGGACCTGTCTGCAACGTTCGAGGATCCCGATCTCGATTTGCTGACGCTCTTTGTTACGGGCAATACCGACCCAGGTCTGGTGATGGCGAGTATGGATGGTACGGACCTTACGCTGTCGTACGCTGCGGACCAGAACGGTTCGGCCAGTATCACAGTCCGCGCGGCAGACCCCTCGGGCCTGTGGATCGAAGATGTCTTCACTGTTACGGTCAGTCCCACCGATGATCCGCCGGTCGTGGCCAATCCGATCGTCAGTGTCGCTGTCGATGAAGATGACCCCGACACGGTTATCGATCTTAGCAGCGTATTCGACGACCCAGACCTCCCGGGCGACACGCTGGTGTTCTCGGTCACGGGCAACACGAATACCGGTCTGGTTACGACGAGTATAGTCGACGGAGAGTTGGTGCTGTCTTATGTCTCCGACCAGTACGGTACGGCGGAGGTTACCGTCGAGGCTACCGATCAGAACGGAGCGGGTGTCTCGATCGAAGATACCTTTACCGTAACGGTTACCCCGATCAACGATGCGCCAACCGTGGTTAGTCAGATCGCCGCTGAGTTTGTCGATGAAGATGATCCCGACACGATTATCGATCTTTCGGGTGTGTTCGGCGACGTGGACCCCACCGACACGCTGACGTTTTCGGTTGTGGGTAATACGAATCCATCGCTGCTGTCGCCCGGGGTGGTCAATAATACCCTGACGCTGTCGTATATCGCCGATCAGCACGGTACGGCTGATATTACTATCCGCGCGACTGACTCCGGGACGCCGGAACTCTGGGTCGACGAGATGTTCACAGTCACCGTCGATCCAGTTGATGACGCCCCGACGGTGGCCGATCCGATCGATAATGTCCTCGTTTTTGAAAACGATCCCGACACGGTGTTGAACCTCGCCGGTGTCTTTGATGATGTCGATATCGGCGACAGCCTTACCCTGTCGGTGTTCGACAATACGAATCCCGGCCTGGTGACAGCCAAAATGGCCGGTTCGCAACTTACGCTTTCGTATCTCCCCAATCAGTACGGTACGGCGGAGATCACTATCCGTGCGACCGACTCGAGCATCCCGGGCCTGTGGGTTGACGACACGTTCACGGTGGATGTCGATTCCGACAACTTCGCGCCGACACTGGCCAATCCCATCGCCGACATGACAGTCGACGCCGGCGCCCCTGATACAGTCATGTACCTCTCGGACGTGTTCGCCGACAACGCCGGGGTCGTACCGACGCTGGACTATACCGCAATCGAGATCGATCCGGTGACGGGCGCCCCGTCGGCGGGAACCGGGCTGTTCCAATACAAGTTCACCGTGTACGGACACGACGGTGCCGATGCCTCGTTCGCCACGACGAGCCTGACGTTCACCGGTCCGATCCAGCAGC